>DJHY01000302.1 GCA_002433335.1 Rhodospirillaceae bacterium UBA6608
TTGCCGGTGCCGTGATAGCCCTGGATCATGACGCGCCGGTTGTAGGCGAAGCCCGCCACGATGGCGAGGGTCGTCTCCCGGTCGAAGCGATAGGCTTCATCCCGTTCCGGCACATGCTCTTCGGCTTCGGAGAAGGCCGGGACTTCCAAGTCGCTGTCGATTCCGAAGGCGTCGCGCACGGAAACGGTCGTATCCGGCACTTGGTGGCCGGCATCGATCCCGGGGGTGGCGGTCGATTCCAAAGTTGTCATTTAATCAATCCAGTTTCTGAGGCTGCCCCGGGAACCCAGGACAAGGCGCGGTAATGTTTGGCAAACGTCGTAGGGGTTAAGCGGCGGGCCGTCAAGGGGCGAGAAAGTCGAGAAGCGCGGCATAAGCCTCGCTGACCTTCTTGAATTCCTCCTCCGCCGTCTTGGTGCCGCCGTTGGCATCTGGGTGGTGGCGTTTGACCAGTTCTTTGTATCTGGCCTTCACGTCGTCAATCGTGACGGGGATTTCAAGGCCGAATACGGCAAGGGCGCGGCTGGTCTTGGCGTCGGCCTTGACGGTTTCGGGCGGATTGGCGCCGTTGATGCGCGCTTCGGCATCCCTGGCGGCGTCGCCGACGCCCAGGGGGTCGTGGATCCGGGTGCGCCCGAATTTGGCGGATTGCCCGGCGCCCAATTTCCAGGTCGGGCGCTGCCAAACCGTATCGTTGCGGACGTCGGCTTCGACCTGGGTCTCGTCCATTCCTTTGTAGTAGTTCCAGTTGCGATTGTATTCGCGCACATGGGGCAGGCAGAACCAGCGATATTCGTTCAACGCGTCGCGCGACCGCGGGGCCTTGTATTCCCCGGCGCAATCGCAGCCAGGCCATTCGCAGGCCTGTGCGTGGACGCTCGTCTTCCGATTTTTCAGCAGTTCTCCCATGGGCAGTAATATGCGCGCCCCGACCGATGCAGACAAGATTGTCGGCATTCGGTCCGTCCACCGGAAAAATGATCATGTTCGGGTGCAACCAGAAGGTTGAAAAACAGACTTATTACCTTCGTCTAACTTGAAATGGTTGGGATAATCTCTGATGTTTGAACTACCGGTGGACGATTCCGGCTGCGTGCCGGTCTTGTAGCGCTCTCGTGCGGTGCGCTGGATACCGGGGGGAACTGAGTATGAGGCGGCGAATCAGCAGGTTCGTCGGGTAGACAGCGTTAAACGGGTATTTAAGACCGTCCGTAGCGAACAGGGGGTCGCAGCAAGAATATGCAAAGCAAGCTCATTAGCCGAAACGTTACCGTCAACGGGCGAAGAACGAGCCTTAGACTTGAAAGTGCAACGTGGGAAGCTCTCGACCAGATTTGTGAAGCCGAAAAGATCAACGTGCATCAGCTCTGCACAATGATCGAAGGTGTCCGTTCGGGCTCGTCCCGGACGTCGACCGTTCGGGCTTTTATCGTCACCTATTTCCGTCTGGCGGCAAGCCGTGCGGGATTGGAAGGCGGCATCGCCGATAAGGCGTTGAACGCGTTTCGCGGCGGCTGAGCGCCCGCTCAGCCCGCCTTCTTTTCGGCCTCTTCCGAGGATCCCTCGGGGCCGTCCTCTCCTTGATAGAATTCCGGCCAGCGCGTCTTGACCACAGGACCGTCGCTGCGGAACGCATAGCACGTATCGATCAGCGGTGATTTCTTGCCCGGGCCGGGTTCCCCGCGCTTTTTCCGGGCAGGGATGATCGTCTGAAACGCCGTCACGGCAACGGGGCCCATCAGCATGTCACGCAGGTGGGTGCAGCCGTGCACGTTGCCCATGGCCTGCGACACGTTCTTGCGCCAGCCGGGGCCGACCTTCAACCCGACCAGGTTCGAAAACGCCTTGGTTACGTCGCCGCACATCGAAAACGGGCTGGAGGCGGTCACGGCTTCGGCTTCTTGAACCACCATGTCGCCGGTCAACGTCAGGCGGATGTACATGTCGTGGATCGGTTCGCCGGCGGCGATGCCGCCCCGGTCGTGGTTTTCGAAGCTGTAGGTTTTGATGTCGGTCAAATGGCCTTCGATGTCCCACAGGCCGTCTTCGCGCTCGTACCCGCGGCATTGGATGTCGCGGGAATGGATATGCTTGCGGGGCGCGGGTTTGCTAAGCGGCATGGTCTGTTCCTGTCGGATAGGGGGAGCCCCTTTCGCCGGTGCGTTGGCGGGGCGATCGTTGGCGCGAGTCTATCGCCAGCCGCCCAGGCACGGCAAGTGGGCCCGCACCGCCGGGGCGGGCGGGCCGAAATTCAGGGAATTTGCGGTCAGGCGCTGTAGCGGTCGCCGAACACGAAGGCTTCGGTTTCCCGGATGTTTTCTTCCAGGCCTTCTTTGACCGCTTCGTACAGGTCGCGGATCGACACCATGGCGACGCAACGTCCTTCGTCGCCGAGCACCGGTAGGTGCCGGTAACGGCGGGTCAGCATCAGTTCCAACGCATCAGACGCCCGGTCGTTGGGCGCCAAAGTGTCGGGGTTGGCGGTCATGATATCGCCGACCTTAGTTTCGCTTGGCCGGGCGTTTACCGCGACCAGACGGCGGGTCAAATCCCGTTCGGTCAGGATGCCGATCAGCTTACCGTTGTTATCGATGACGATAATCGCCGCGACATTGGCCGCAGCCATGTCTTGCGCGGCCTGTTCGGCGGTGGCGTGAATGGTCGTCGTGGTCAGGTCCCTGGGTTGGACGATGTCCGGGATGATCTTGCGCTGCATCGGCCGTTTCCTCTCGTGTTGCGCGGTCTATTCCCGGGCATGCCCGGGCAGGGGCCCGTCCGGCGTCATCGCGCGCCGTATCGGACCCCCATTGTACGAGAATTAAAGGCCGGGGTTAAGGATTAACGAAACCTGATGTAGTCGCGTCGGCACGGTCTTAGTCGCCGATTTCTCCCGGTTGCGGCGGGGTTACCCGGACGCGCGTGATCTGATGCCGATGGCGGGTCACGATATCGAAGCGGAACCCGAACAGGCGGAACGATTGGCCGACATCGGGGATGCGCCGTGCTTCGTGCAGGATCAGGCCTGCGACGGTCGCGGCCTCTTCATCGGGCAGGCCCCATTCGTATTCGCGGTTGAGGTCGCGGATCGTTACGGTGCCGTCCAAAAGGTAGGTGCCGTCGGGCTGCGGCTCGACACCGGCGACGCGCAGGTCATGCTCGTCGTCGATCTCGCCGACGATCTCTTCGATGATGTCTTCCAGGGTCACGATCCCCTGCAGGCTGCCGTATTCATCGACCACCAGCGAGAAATGCTCGCGCCGTTCTCGGAACGCTTCCAATTGGTCCAAAAGCGGCGTGGTTTCGGGGATGAACCAGGGTTCGGCGGCGATATCCCGGACGTTCAGCTTGGTCATATCGCCCCCGGCGGCGCTGACGGCGCGGAACAGGGCCTTGGCATGCAGCACGCCGACGATGTTGTCCGGGTCGTCCCGCCACAGGGGCAGGCGCGTATGGGGGCTATCGAGGACGGCGTCGATCAATTCCTTCTGCGGCAGATCGATGTTCAAGGTTTGCACGGCTGACCGGTGGACCATGATCTCGCCCACTTCGACGTCGGCCAGGTCGAGGACGCTGCGCAGCATGGTCCGCTCCAGGCCGGTGTCTTCATCGCCCTTATGCAGTTCGATGGCGCCGCGTAGTTCTTCTTCGGGCTCGTGTTCGGCATCGTCCGAGGCGCGAATGTCGATCCCGACCACGCGGAAGCAGCCGCGCACGATGACCTCGACCGTGTGGGTAACCGGCGACAAAAACGCCACCAGAATCTGGATCGGCCGCCCCACGGCCAAGGCCATGGTGTTGGCGTTCTTGATCGCATAGGTCTTGGGCATGACCTCGGCGAAGATCAGGACCAGCAGGGTCATGACCAGGGTGGCGTAGGCCACGCCCGCTTCGCCGAAATAGGTGATCAGCAGGCTCGTCGCCAGGGACGACGCCAGGATATTGACCAGGTTGTTCCCCAGCAGGATCGCGCCGATCAGCCGCTCTTTCTGCTCATACAAGCGGTTGACGATCGCCGCCCGCTTGTCGCCGCCTTGCTCCAGGCGGTGCATGAAGGGCTGCGAACTGGCGGTCAGGGCCGTTTCCGAGCCGGAAAAGAACGCCGACATCAGCAGCAGGAACAGAATGGTGATCAGGCTTGTTTCGTCTTCCATGACATTCGCTCACTTCGTGGGCCGGGGCCGCGGGAAATGGTTCAAGCCCGGCCCCCCAAAAATTCGTTCAAAACGTCGGCCACAGGGCCGATCGGGACGTTGCGTTCGATGAAGGCTTCACCGATGGCGCGGGCCAGGATGAAGGTCAGCTTACCGTCTTCGGTCTTTTTGTCCTTCATCATGTGGGTCAAAAGCTTTTCCGCCGTCCAGCCGTCTGTCGGCAGGCCTGACAGGTCGAACGGCAGGCCGGTCGCCCGCAGGTGTGCGGTCAGCCGCCCGATGTCGTTGCCGGGGCAATGGTCCAGGCGCGCGGACAGGGTCAGGGCCATGACCATGCCGATGGATACGGCCTCACCATGCAGCAGTTTCGAGCCGTATCCCACCTCGGCCTCCAGCGCGTGGCCGAAGGTATGTCCCAGGTTCAACAGCGCGCGCAGGCCTTGCTCGGTCTCGTCGGCGCTGACGATCCGCGCCTTGGCCGAGCAACAGGTCAGAATCGCCTGACGACGGGCGGCGGCGTCGCCGTCCAGCAGGGCCTTGCCGTTGCCGTCCAGCCAATCGAAGAAATCGGGCATGTCGATCACGCCGTATTTCACGACCTCGGCGTATCCCGCGCGCAGTTCGCGGGGCGGCAGGGTGTCCAGCACGTCAGTGTCGGCCAGAACCAGGCGCGGTTGATAGAACGCGCCGACCAGGTTCTTGCCCTCGGCGGTGTTGATCGCGGTCTTGCCGCCGACCGAGCTGTCGACCTGGGCCAACAGGGTCGTCGGGATCTGGATGAAGTCGACGCCGCGCAGGGTCAGGGCGGCGCAGACGCCGGTCAAATCGCCGATCACCCCGCCGCCCAGCGCAATCAGCGCGGTCTTGCGGTCGATCCCACCCGCCAACAGGTCGTTGGTCACCCGCTCCAGATGGGCGAAATCCTTGGTCTGCTCGCCGGGTTCCAGAACGATGGCGCGGTTGGAAATGCCGGCCGCGCTCAGGGAGGCTTCCAGCGTTTTCAGATGCCCGGCGGCAACGACGTTCTCGTCTGTGATAATCGCGACCTTGGTCGAACGCAGGACCGGCGCGATCATCCGTCCGGCGTCGGGCAACAGCCCCTTGCCGATGACGATATCGTAGCTGCGGTCGTCCAGGTCGACGCGCAGGGTTTCGTGGGCGGTTTGGTCGGTGGTCATTCGGTGCCGTCCGTCAGCTTTTCGATGATTCTGTCGGCGGTCTTTTCCGGGGTTTCATCGAGACTTTCAATCGTGATGTCAGATTGTTCGTACACGGGATAGCGCTCTGATATCAATTGCTTCAGTTTCGCCGATGGGTCCGTGCCCTGCAACAACGGCCGCCCGGCGGCGCGCCGACGGGTGCGTTTCTCCAACGTGCCCAGGTCCGCCTTGAGCCAGATGCTGACCCCATGTTCCGCGATCCGCTCCCGGGTGCGCGGGTTCATATAGGCGCCGCCGCCCGAGGCCAGGATCACAGGCGGCCCGGCCAGCAGCCGTTCGATCACCCGTTCCTCGACGTCGCGAAAGGCCGGTTCGCCGTATATTTCGAAGATATCTTCGATGCTGCAGCCGGCGGCTTTTTCGACTTCGTCATCGGAATCGATGAACGGCAGGCCCAGGCGCGCCGCCAGAATTCGCCCGACCGAGCTTTTCCCGGCCCCCATCAGGCCGACCAGAACGACGGTTTTTTGTTTTTCTTCAGATAGTTGGTTGGTCATTTCTTCGAAACTCATGGGGTCGATATAGGGTCGGATGGGCGACGTTGAAAGCACGGAATGGAGCCGATAAACTTCGGCTTTCCCGCCGCCGCCGGAAAAATGCCATAGTCGGGGGCTAGCAGGAAGCCCTGAAGGCCGCGTAAAAGGCCAATGCCGACAGGGGTGTCGTGCCCTGCACTGGCTATATCCGAAGACGAAGAACTCAATAGGCCGCCGCTCGCATGAAAAGCTTTTCAAAGATTATCGTTATTCTCGCCCTGGCTCTGGTGCTTGGTGGTGGGACGTTCCTGGTCACCTGGGATTTCCCCGCCCCGTCCAAGGAAGGGAAGAAGGTTCTGCC
>DJHY01000236.1 GCA_002433335.1 Rhodospirillaceae bacterium UBA6608
GCGCGATCATCGGCGGCCTGATCATCGGGGTTGGGGAGAAAGTGGCCGAGGGGTTCTGGGGCCCGGCGTTCGGTGGGGCGATCGAAAACTGGTTCGCCTACATGCTGGCCCTGGTATTCCTGGTATTCCGCCCGCAGGGGCTGTTCGGCGAAAAGATCATCGAGAGGGTCTAGCGGCATGTTCTATCGCGAAGCAGGGCAGTTCAAAACGACCTATGCCGCCGATCAGGCGGTGTTCCCCATCCTGCAGGACAAGATCGCCGTTCTGCTGGCCGTCGCCGTCGCCTATGCGGTGCCGCTGTTCGCCGACGAATATTGGCTGCAGGCGATCCTGATCCAGTTGTTGGTGTTCGCCTTGATGGCCATCGGCCTGAACATCCTGATGGGCTACGCCGGGCAGATCTCGCTCGGCACCGGGGCCTTCGCCGCCGTCGGGGCCTATGCCTGTTACAAGCTGACGACCAACATCGAAGGGATGAACATCGTCGTCGCGATCCTGCTGTCGGGTGGCGTCGCCGCCGCGGTCGGCGTGTTGTTCGGCCTACCCAGTTTGCGGATCAAGGGCTTCTATCTGGCGGTCGCGACCCTGGCGGCGCAGTTCTTCATCCTGTGGCTGTTCAACAAGGTCGGCTGGTTCTACAACGACAACCCGTCAGGCACGATCACCGCCCCGCCGCGCGAATTGTTCGGCATCGCCGTGACCGGCCCGAAGGCCACGCCCGAGGCCCGATACTGGCTGTGCCTGACCTTCCTGGTGGTGTTCGCCTGGCTGGCCAAGAATTTGGTGCGGGGCCGCATCGGCCGGTCGTGGATGGCGATCCGCGACATGGACATCGCGGCAGAGATCATCGGCATCCGCCCGCTGCAAACCAAACTGACCGCCTTCGCGATCTCGTCGTTCTATTGCGGGGTCGGCGGGGCGCTGATGGTGTTCTGCTGGCTGGGCTCGGCCGAGACCGAAGCCTTCGACCTGCCGACGGTGTCGTTCCCTGTGCTGTTCATGATCATCATCGGCGGGCTGGGCTCGATCGGCGGATCGATCCTGGGGGCCGGGTTCATCGTTCTGGTGCCGATCTTCCTGACCAATTTTCCACCGATGATCGGCCTGGAAATATCGACCGCCCTGCAGAAGCATCTGGAGGAAATCATCTTCGGCGGCCTGATCGTGTTCTTCCTGATCGTCGAACCGGAAGGCATCGCCCGCCTGTGGCAGATCCTGCGGGAGAAGCTGCGCAAATGGCCGTTCCCTTATTAGGGAGAATTGGGGACTTGGATAACGCCTGACGCGGCGCATGACGCCGCCGCCAAAAGAAAAAACACCGCGCCTATCAATCCGGATCGCGCCCATCCCGGTCCGGCAATCAGACAGGAGGAAATGCCCCGAACGGACGGGGCATACCATACGGGAGAAACAGCCATGAATATTCGCAAACTGGTCATCGCCGCGGCAGGTGCCGCGGTCGGGCTCAGCGCCCTGGCCGCGGCCGAGGTCGCGAAAGCCGACGAACAGTTCATTCCGCTGCTCGTCTACCGCACCGGCGCCTATGCGCCGTCGGGCATCCCCATCGCCAACGGGCTGCGCGATTACTACACCCTGATCAACAAGCGCGACGGCGGCGTCGGCGGCGTCACCATCACCTTCGAGGAATGCGAAACCCAGTACAAAACCAACCTGGGCGTCGAGTGCTATGAAAAGCTCAAAGGCAACGGCCCGACCGGGGCGTCCCTTGTCAGTCCGTTTTCGACCGGCATCACCTATCAGCTGATTCCTAAGTCGGCGGTGGACGGCGTGCCGATCCTGTCGATGGGATACGGCCGCGCCTCGTCCGCCGACGGGCGCGTGTTCAAATGGGTTTTCAATCCGCCCGACACTTATTGGACGCAGGCTTCGGCGGTCATCAAATACTTTTCCCGCCGGGTCGGCGGCTACGACAAGCTGAAGGGCGTCAAGATCGTCCATCTGTATCACAATTCGGCCTACGGCAAGGAAGCCAACCCGACGCTGGAAATCCTGGCCAAGCGGTATGGCTATAAGCTGACCCTGATCCCGGTCGACCATCCGGGCCAGGAACAGGCCAGCCAGTGGCGGCAGATCCGCCGCATCAAGCCCGACTTCGTGTTCATGTCGGGCTGGGGCGTGATGAACCAAGTCGCGATCAAGGAAGCCGCCGGGATCCGCTTTCCGATGGAGAATTTCGTCGGCAACTGGTGGTCCGGTTCCGACGCCGACGTGATCCCCGCCGGGGACGGCGCCAAGGGCTACCTGTCGACCACCTTCCACGGGGCGGGCGCCGGGTTCGACGTGCACAAGGACATCATCAAATACGTCTACGGCGGTGATGAAGCCAAGGCGCACGAAAACAAGATCGGCGAGGTCATGTACAACCGCGCCATCGTCAACGCCATGGTGGCGGTCGAAGGCATCCGCACGGCCCAGGCCAAGTTCGGCAAGAAGTCGCTAAAGGGCGAGGAAATCCGCTGGGGCCTGGAGAACCTGGACATCACCAAGGACACCCTGGGCAAGCTCGGCTTCAAGGACATGATGGCGCCGCTCAAGATCACCTGCGCCGATCATGAAACCATGGGTCCGATCATCATCCAGAAATGGGACGGCGCCAAATGGTCATACGCCAGCGAATGGCTGGACCCGATGCGCGACGTCGTCCGCCCCTTGGTCGAGGCCGATGCCGCAGCCTATGCCAAGGAAAACAACATCACCCCCCGGGACTGCAAATAAGCAGTGCCGGAGCCTTCATAGTCAGGATCAAAAGGACCGAACGATGGAACAGGCCGCGCAACGCACCGACGCCCGCCCGCCGTTGGTCGTCAATAATATCGAGGTCATCTACGACCACGTGATCCTGGTCTTGAAGGGGGTCTCGCTGGAGGTTCCCGAGGGGGGCGTGGTCGCCCTTCTCGGGGCCAACGGCGCGGGCAAAACGACGACCCTGAAGGCGATCTCCAACTTGCTTGGCGCCGAACGGGGGGAAGTCACCAAAGGTGAAATCCTGTTCCGGGGCGAGCGGGTCGACCGGCTGTCGCCGAACGATCTGGTCAAACGCGGCGTCGTCCAGGTGATGGAAGGCCGCCATTGCTTCGAACACCTGACGGTCGAAGACAACCTGATGACCGGCGCCTATACCCGGACCGACGGCAAGGCCGCCGTCGCCGCCAGCCTGGAGAAGGTCTACCACTACTTCCCACGCCTCAAGGAACGCCGCCAATCGCAGGCGGGATATACCTCGGGCGGGGAACAGCAGATGACGGCCATCGGCCGGGCCTTGATGGCCAACCCGAACACGATCCTGTTGGACGAGCCGTCGATGGGCCTGGCCCCGCAACTGGTCGAGGAAATTTTCGAGATCGTGAAGGCCCTGAACGACCAGGAAGGGGTGTCGTTCCTGCTGGCCGAACAGAACACCATGATCGCGCTGAAGTATGCCGATTACGGCTACATCCTGGAAAACGGCCGGGTCGTGATGGACGGCCGGGCCGACGACCTGCGCGAGAACCCGGACGTCAAGGAATTCTACTTGGGCCTGGCTGGGGACAACCGAAAGAGCTTCAGAGACGTAAAGCATTACCGGCGGCGCAAGCGCTGGCTGTAGCCGCCCGGCCGATCAAGGAGGCATGATGAGCGCCGACGATCATTTCGACCGCCTGGAAACCCGACCGAGCGAGGTGCGCGAGCAGGATTTGTTCGCAGCCCTGCGCGCCCAAGTCGCCCAGGCCAAGGCGAATGCCCCTTATTTCCGGGAATGCCTGTCCGATATCGAGGCCGAGGCGATCACCGACCGTACGGCCTTGGCGGCCCTGCCGGTGACCCGCAAATCGGACCTGATCGACCTGCAGGCCCCGGGCCATACCTTGGGTGGGCTGACGACCCTGCCGGATGGCGGGCTGAAACGCATTTTCCAAAGCCCGGGACCGACCTACGACCCTGAAGGCTTCGGCGACGATTGGTGGCGCACGGCCCGCGCCCTGCATGCCGCCGGGTTTCGCCATGGTGATGTGGTCCATAATACCTTTTCCTATCACCTGACCCCCGCCGGCGCGATGATGGAGGCCGGGGCCCACGCCCTTGGCTGCGCGGTGGTTCCGGCAGGCGTCGGCAATACGGACCTGCAGGTTCAGGCCATCACCCATATCCGGCCCACGGCTTATTGCGGGACGC
Source organism: Rhodospirillaceae bacterium UBA6608 (assembly GCA_002433335.1). The sequence goes on from DJHY01000236.1 coordinate 4,174, forward strand.
CGTCATTCCTGAAAATCCTATTGGACAAGGCGGCGGAGTTGGGGGCCGACGTTTCGACCCTGGCCCGCGCCTCGGTCGGGGCCGAGCCGTTCCTACCCGACCAGCGGGCGGCGTTCGAAGCCGCCGGGATCGAGGCCTATAACATCTATGCCTCCGCTGATATCGGACTGATCGCCTATGAAAGCCCCGCGCGCGAAGGCCTGATCCTGGACGAAGGCCTGATCCTGGAAATCGTCACTCCCGGCACCGGCGACCCGGTGCCCGAGGGCCAGGTTGGCGAGGTCGTCCTGACCATGCCGTTCAACCGCGAGTACCCGTTGATCCGCTTCGCCACCGGCGACCTGTCGGCGGTCATGGCCGGGCCTAGCCCTTGCGGCCGCACCAACGTCCGGATCAAGGGCTGGATGGGCCGCGCCGATCAGGCAGCCAAGGTGCGCGGCATGTTCATCCACCCGCGCCAGATCGCCGAAATCCTGAAACGCCATCCGGAAATCACCCGCGCCCGCATGGTCGTCGAACGCATCGACGGCAAGGACGCCATGACCCTGATGATCGAGATGGCGTTCGGTGACGCGGACTTTGCCGACGCCGTGGAGGACACGGTGCAGGCGGTCTGCAACCTGCGCGGCGCGGTCGAATTAACCGCCCCCGGCACCCTGCCCGACGACGGCAAAGTCATCGACGATCGGCGGGACAGCTCGGCCTAAGGCCCAAACGCCCGGATTTTCCGGTATGGCGCGGCACAAGAAAAAATCACAATCGGGTCACAATCTCGCCCTAATCGGGTGGCTAAATACGAACCATAGACCTCCTCGTCTATTACCAGAGACCCCCCTCTCTGGTCCCCTTAATCGGCAACCAGCCGAACTTAGCCGGGCTCTTCCCCAGAGCCCGGCTTTTTTTTGTGCGTCCGCCATCGAACCCCGATCGTTATCAGCCTGAATTCAGGCGCCTTTTAATCCGCCACCGATCCGGGCTATCTATGGATCAAGGCATCTTCGCCCGGCATTGAGGGACCCCCCGTTCCATGGACCGCTTCGAAGGCAAAAAGCTCGACTGCGTGCGCAGCGCCCGGCCCGTGTTCCGGGGGCTGGATTTCGCGGTGCAGGCGGGTGGCGCGCTGATTTTGGTCGGGCCGAACGGATCGGGTAAATCGTCGTTGCTGCGCCTGATGGCCGGGCTGCTTCCGGCTGCGGGCGGGCAATTGTCGTGGAACGGCGCGCCGGTAGACGACGAGCCGGACGCGCACCGTGAACGCCTGCGCTATCTGGGTCACCTGGACGCCATCAAACCGGCCCTGACGGCGTCGGAAAACCTCGCCTTCTGGGCCGAGCTTTACGGTGCCGATCCCAAATCCGCCGTGGCCCCGGCCCTCGCGGCCCTGGGCATCGGGCATCTGGCTGATTTGCCGGGGCGGTTCCTGTCCGCCGGGCAGAAGCGGCGCTTGAACCTGGCCCGCCTGGCCCTGGCCCCGGCGGCGATATGGCTGCTGGACGAACCGGCGACGGCCCTGGATGTGCAAACAATCGACCGCCTGCGCGAATTGATCCGCGACCACCGGGCGCGGGGCGGCATGCTCGTTCTGTCGACCCATTCGGATTTGGGTCTGGACAACTCAGAGCCCCTGGACCTCGCCGATTTTACGGCCCGCCCGGCGGCGGCCTTCGCCGATGCGCCCTGGAACAAGTCGGACACAGCCGCATGACCGCCTTTCGCGCCATTCTGATGCGTGACCTGCGCCTGGCCCTGCGCCAGGGCATGGACAGCGCCATGGTCGTGATGTTCTTCGTCATCGCGGTCGTGCTGTTTCCGCTCGGCGTCGGGCCGGAGCCGAACACCCTGGCCCGGATCGCCCCCGGGGTGTTGTGGGTCTCGGCCCTGCTTTCGGTCCTGTTGTCGCTCGACCGGATGTTCGGCAACGATTTCGAGGACGGCTCGCTCGAGCTTCTGGCCCTGGGCCCGGCGGCGCTGGAGATCGTCGTTTTGGCCAAGGTGCTGGCCCATTGGCTGGTCACGGGCCTGCCGCTGATCATTGCCGCCCCGGTCCTGGCCGTATTGTTGAACATGCCCGCCGATGGGTTCGGCCTGTTGTTGATGGCGCTCTTGCTCGGCACGCCGACGCTCAGCCTGATCGGCGCGGTCGGGGCCGCCCTGATCCTGGGATCGCGGCGCGGCGGGGTGTTGCTGGCGCTGTTGATTTTACCGCTGTTCATTCCTGTGTTGATCTTCGGCGTCGGCGCGGTCGAGGCCGCGATCGGCGGCTTTCCCGCCCGCGCGCCGATGCTGTTGCTTGGCGCGATCCTGGCCGGCGCCCTGGCGCTTTGCCCGTGGGGTGCGGCGGCCGGGCTGCGCCAGGCCCTGGAGTAGCCAAAAACAAATGCGATTTCTTTTATATTTGAATGATTCCAATCGTGGAAATTCCACGGGGAAGAAGGTAGGGTCCGGCCCATGCTGAACTATTTCGCCAATCCGCGCCGCTTTATGAAGCTGGCGACCGTGCTGACCCCCTGGCTGGCGGGCGCGACGGTGCTGATGGCGGCGGCCGGGCTGTATCTGGGCCTGTTCGCCTCGCCCGCCGATTATCAACAGGGCGAGACGGTGCGGATCATGTACGTCCATGTGCCCGCCGCCTGGATGTCCATGTTCTGTTATACCTCGCTGGCGATCTCCGCCGCGGTCGGCCTGATCTGGAAACATCCGGTGGCCGACGTGGCGGCCCGGGCGACGGCTCCGATCGGGGCCTGCTTCACCTTCCTGGCCCTGTTCACCGGCTCGCTCTGGGGCAAACCGATGTGGGGCACCTGGTGGGTTTGGGACGCGCGTCTGACCTCGGTCCTGATCCTGTTTTTCCTGTACCTGGGCTATATGGCGCTGAACAGCGCCTTCGACGATCCGCAGCGCGGCTCCAAGGCGTCGGCGATCCTGGCCATGGTCGGATTGGTCAACGTGCCGATCATCAAGTTTTCCGTCGAATGGTGGAACACGCTGCACCAGCCCGCGTCGATCGTCCGCATGGACGGCCCGACCATTCACCCGTCCATGCTGTGGCCGCTGTTTCTGATGATCGGGGCCTTCACCACTTATTATCTGTGGGTGCTGATGCTGCGCATGCGCCAGGAATTGACCGAAACCCGAATTCAGGCCCGCCGCCAGATCCAGGCAGAGGAGGCCGGAGCCTGAGCCCGCTGCCCCACGCATTGATCGACCGAACTCGGGCCAACCCGTTTGCGACGGGGCGATCGGTCGGTAAACTCATCGTCGCAAAAGGGCGCGGCCACCATAAAAACGCCCAAATTTGAGGGTCATCGTCGGACAGCATGGAACAACTCGGCAAATTTTTGGACATGGGCGGTTACGCGGGCTTCGTATGGCCCAGCTACGTCGCCGTTTTCGCCCTTCTGGCGGTGCTGTTGTGGCTCAGTCTGCGCGGCCTGCGCGGCGCCGAACGCGAACTGTCGCAGTTGGAACAGGACAACCCGCGCGCCCGCCGCGCCGCCGCGCCCGCCGACCCGACCGATGACGGAGCCCCCCGGCCATGAAACGCAAACATAAACGCCTGACTTTCGCCGCCATCGGCCTGTGCCTTTTGGGCATCGCCGCGGCCTTGGTCCTGACGGCGTTCGAAGATTCCATCGTGTTCTTCCACAGCCCGACCGACGTCGCCGACGGCAAGGTTAAGATGGACAAACGCATCCGCCTGGGCGGGTTGGTCGAAACCGGCAGCGTGCAGAAAAAGGCCGATGCCGTGACCGCCTTTCGCATTACCGACGGCGCCAATGTGATCGACGTGACCTACCAAGGCATCCTGCCCGACCTGTTCCGCGAGGGGCAGGGCGTGATCGTGCAGGGCCGGTTTGTCGAGCATGGCCTCCTGTCCGCCGAGACAGTGCTGGCCAAGCACGATGAAACCTACATGCCGCCCGAGGTGGCCGAGGCGCTGCGCGAGGCGGGCGTCTGGCAGGGCGAAGGCGAGGGCGAAGCGGCTGCGGGCGAGCCCGGGACTGACTGACCGGGCCTCACCGGTGCTTGCGATCCGGCGCACAGGCTCTACCTGTTGAGCGAGCGAACCGGAGGCGCAGCATGGCGCATACACTGAGCGTGAGTTTCGAAGGGTCCGGCGGGGACCAGCTGGACGCCCGTCTGGAAATGCCAGGCGGCCCGCCGCGGGCCTATGCGCTGTTTGCCCACTGCTTCACCTGTTCCAAGGACTATTTCGCGGCCAGCCGCATCTCGCGCCGCCTGGCCGATCGCGGTTTTGCCGTCCTGCGCTTCGATTTTACCGGCCTGGGTGAGTCGGAAGGTGAATTCTCGGAGACCTGCTTTTCCTCGAATGTCGCCGATATCGAAAAGGCGGCGGAATTCCTGAAGCGCGAGTATCAGGCACCGGCGCTCCTTGTCGGGCACAGCCTGGGCGGGGCGGCGGCGATCGTGGCGGCCGGACGCATCGCTTCGGTGAAAGCCGTCGCCACGCTGGCCGCGCCGGCCGATGCCAGCCATGTCATCCAGTCGATGGGCGTCGATACCGATGCCATCGAGCGCGACGGCCAGGCCGAGGCGAGGCTGGGCGGGCGGACCTTCACCGTCACGCGCCAGTTTCTCGACGACATCGCCGACCAGAATGTCGAGGCTGCGGCCCGATCGCTGGAGCAGCCGCTCCTGATCGCGCACTCGCCGGTCGATGCGGTGGTCGGGATCGACAATGCCTCGCGCCTCTTCCTGGAAGCGCGCCATCCCAAGAGTTTCGTCAGCCTGGACCACGCCGATCACCTGATCGGCGATCGCCGGGATGCCGCCTATATCGCCGATGTGATCGCCGCCTGGGCTGCGCGCTATGTGGCCGAGGAGCGGGATGACCGCGTGCCGGAGCCGGCCGGCGAGGGCGGGGTCGTGGTCGCCGAGACCGGGCAGGGGCGCTATGAGAATCATGTCGTGATCGGCGATCACGTGATGCTGGCCGACGAGCCGGAGCGCGTCGGCGGTCATGATTCCGGCCCGTCGCCCTATCAGTACCTGCAGGCAGCGCTGGGCGCGTGCACCTCGATGACGATGCGCATGTATGCCGAACGCAAGGACTGGCCGCTCGAGCGGGTGACGGTGACGCTGCACCACGAGAAAGGCCATGCCGAGGACAGCGAGGCGACCGTCGAAGGCGAGGCCCGCAAGGTCGACATCATCGAGCGCTCGATCCGGATCGAGGGCGATCTGGACGAGGATCAGCGCGCCCGGCTGATGGAAATCGCCGACAAATGCCCGGTTCACCGCACCCTGAACGATCCGGTCGTGATCCGCACCCGGCCGGCGTGATTGACACGAAACCGCCTGCAGGCGCTGGGCGTCGGGTGAAACATGTCCGGCATCTTACCGGAAGTAATGTTATTGTAATGTTCGAGAAACGCGCCGGATAACCGTCAGGCGTGAAGTTCGTGCTCGTACGCAGCACACATTCGCAACGAGGAAGGTTGTTCTGTCCCATGATTTCTGTTGATCGCATGCGCCGCCTTGGCGGTGTCTCGCTTCTGGCCCTGTCCACCGTGGCCGCCGCTTCCCTGGCGCTCCCGCTCGGTACGCCCGCCATGGCCCAGGAAACGGAAATCCGCCCGCCTTTCGCTGCCGCAGTGCCCGATGGCGCGCCGATGTCCTTCGCCGACCTGATCGAGACGGTCAGCCCGGCTGTCGTGACGATCCGCGCCAGCACGCCGCCGCGCGAGCGGGAGCCCGACATGTCCCCGGATCTCGAGCGCCTGCCGCCGCAATTCCGCGAATTCTTCGAGCGGTTTGGCGATAACGGTCCCGCCATGCCGCGCGGGCGGGAATCGCTGGGTTCGGGCTTCTTCATCGATGCCGAGGGCCACATCGTCACCAATAACCACGTCGTCGCCGGCGCCGAGGAAATCACGGTCGGCCTGAGCGATGGCAGCGAATACGAGGCCCGCATTGTCGGCCTCGACGAACAGACCGACCTGGCACTTCTGAAGGTCGAAGCCGATGTCGACTTCCCCTTCGTGACGCTTGAGGAAAACGCCAACTACCGCGTCGGCGACTGGGTCGTGGCCGTGGGCAACCCCTTCGGCCTCGGCGGCACGGTGACCTCGGGCATCGTCTCCGCGCTCGGGCGAGACATCGCCTCCGGCCCCTATGACGACTACATCCAGGTGGACGCAGCCGTCAACCACGGCAATTCCGGCGGTCCGACCTTCGATCTCAACGGCGAAGTGGTCGGCATCAACACCGCGATCTTCTCGCCGTCCGGCGGCA
>DJHY01000290.1:0-5196 GCA_002433335.1 Rhodospirillaceae bacterium UBA6608
AGACCGTCATGCGGCCTTCCATCGACAGATCGCGGATCGCCTTGCCTGCGTATTCGATCACATGGCCGGTGCCGCCGGCGGTGCCGATCTTGCCGATCACGGCGAGGACCAGGTCCTTGCCGGTGCAGCCGAACGGCAGGTCGCCTTCGAGCGTGATGCGCATGTTCTTGAGCGGCGTTTGCAGCAGCGTCTGGGTCGCCAGCACGTGTTCGACCTCGGACGTGCCGATGCCGAAGGCCAGCGCGCCGAACGCGCCGTGGGTGGCGGTGTGGCTATCGCCGCAGACGATGGTCGTGCCGGGCAGGGTGAAGCCCTGTTCCGGGCCGATCACATGGACGATCCCGCGACGGATATCGCCCAGATCGAAAATCGGCACGCCGAAATCGGTGCAATTGCGGGTCTGGGTTTCGACCTGCAGGCGCGATTCCGGATCGTCGATGCCGTTTTCCAAATTCTTGGTGGGGGTGTTGTGGTCCGAGACGGCCAGCGTCAGGTCCGGGCGATGAACCTTGCGACCCGCCATGCGCAGGCTTTCAAAGGCCTGGGGGGCGGAAACTTCATTGACCAGATGGCGATCGATGTAGAGCAGGCAGGTGCCGTCGTCTTGAACATCGACCAGATGGCTGTCCCAGATTTTTTCGAACAGCGTTTTCGGCTGTGACATGGATGGTGGTCCTCCGACGTGGGGCCTTGTGACCCGTTCTTGCGCCGGCCCCCCGGTCGGCGGCTTGGATGTGGCCTTCCTGACAGTCTTTTTTTGTTTTTATTGATCGCCCGGGGCCGGGATTGGCCGTGCCCCGGGCGAGGTATTCGTATTGTTTATCTTAAGCCGGGCGCGATCAGACGGCCTTGGAAGCACCGGCGATCCACGGCTGGGCCATTTCACGCTTGCCTTCATAGGACTCGATCTTGTCGGCCTTTTGTTCGGTCAGGCCGATGTCGTCCAGGCCGTTCAGCAGGCAATACTTCTTGAACGGATCGATATCGAACTTCAGCTCGCCGCCGTCCGGACCGTGGATGACCTGGTTTTCCAGGTCGACCGTCAGGGTCGCGTTGGCGCCGCGTTCGGCGTCGTCCATCAGCTTGTCCAGGTCTTCCTTGGCGACCTTGATCAGCAACATGCCGTTCTTGAAGCTGTTGTTGTAGAAGATGTCGGCGAAGGACGTGGAGATCACGCACTTGATGCCGAAATCCTTGAGCGCCCAGGGGGCGTGCTCGCGCGACGAACCGCAGCCGAAGTTGTCACCGGCGACGATGATCTCGGCCTTGCGATAGGCGGGCTTGTTGAGGACGAAATCCGGGTTTTCCGAACCGTCTTCGTTGAACCGCGCCTCGTGGAACAGGTGCTTGCCCAGGCCTTCGCGCTTGATGGTTTTCAGGAACTGCTTGGGGATGATCATATCGGTGTCGATGTTGATCATGTCCAGGGGGGCGGCGACGCCCGTCAGCTTGGTGAACTTTTCCATTGTCTTGTTTCCTCTCGCTTGGCGCCGGGCTTACAGCTTGCGCACATCGGCCAGATGGCCGGAGATGGCAGCGGCGGCGGCCATGGCCGGGCTCAGCAGGTGGGTGCGCGAACCGGCGCCCTGGCGGCCCTTGAAGTTGCGGTTCGACGTCGAGGCGCAGCGCATGCCCGAGGGAACCCTGTCCTCGTTCATACCCAGGCACATCGAGCAGCCAGGCTCACGCCATTCGAAACCGGCTTCCAGCAGGATCTTGTCCAGGCCCTCTTCCTCGGCCTGTTCCTTGACCAGACCCGAGCCGGGAACGACCAGGGCGGTCACGTGGTCGGCGACCTTGCGGCCCTTAGCGACTTCGGCCACGGCGCGGATGTCTTCGATCCGGCCGTTGGTGCAGGAACCGACGAACATGTAGTCGATCTTGACCTCTTCCATCGGCATGCCGGGGGTCAGGCCCATGTAGGCCAGCGCGGCCTTGACCGCTTCCTGCTTGCTCGGGTTGTCGAAGTCTTCCGGCGCGGGGACGTTGGCGGAAATCGGAACCACGTCCTCGGGCGAGGTGCCCCAGGTGACCTGCGGTTCGATATGCGCGGCATCCATGACGACCTCTTTCTGATAGGTCGCGCCCTCGTCAGACGGCAGGGATTTCCAATAGGTCACGGCGGCTTCCCAATTGGCGCCCTTGGGCGACATCGGACGGCCCTTCAGGTAGTCGAAGGTCGTTTCGTCCGGCGCGATCAGGCCGGCGCGGGCGCCGCCCTCGATCGTCATGTTGGAAACCGTCATGCGGCCTTCCATGGACAGGTCGCGGATCGCCTTGCCCGCGAACTCGATCACGTGGCCGGTGCCGCCGGCGGTGCCGATCTGACCGATGATCGCCAGGATCAGGTCCTTCGCCGTGCAGCCGAAGGGCAGGTCGCCCTCGACCGTGATGCGCATGTTCTTGAGCGGCTGCTGCAACAGGGTCTGGGTCGCCAGCACGTGTTCGACCTCGGACGTGCCGATGCCGAACGCCAGCGAGCCGAACGCGCCGTGGGTGGCGGTGTGGCTGTCGCCGCAGACGATGGTCGTGCCGGGCAGGGTGAAGCCCTGTTCCGGGCCGATCACGTGGACGATGCCTTGGCGCAGGTCGTTCATGTCGAACAGCGGCACGCCGAAGTCGGCGCAGTTCTTGGAAAGGGTTTCGACCTGCAGCCGGGATTCCGGATCGTCGATGCCTTGGGACCGGTCGGTCGTCGGCACGTTGTGGTCGGCGACGCCGAGCGTCAGGTCAGGGCGGTGGACCTTGCGGCCCGCCATGCGCAGGCCTTCAAAGGCCTGGGGGGTCGTAACTTCGTGGATCAGGTGACGGTCGATGTAGATCAGGCAGGTGCCGTCTTCCTGAACGTCAACCAGATGGCTGTCCCAGATCTTCTCGAACAGCGTTTTCGGTTGTGCCATGGGTCGTATCCTCCGACGTGTGCCCGAACGCCGGCCCCCGACGGCGCTGCGGTTGTAAGCGCTTTTATTATGTGGCCCACTGGCCCGGCCGAAACAAGCCGGGCCACGCAAGCCTGCCTTGGGTAAATCCCCTGGGGTTTCCCCCGGTGGGATTATTCCTCGGCCTGGCCTTCCTGTGCGGCGGTCTGGTCGGCGCCGCCTTTCTGCTTCGAGGCTTCGTCGCGGGCAGCCTTGGCTTCACGCGCGGCCTGTTTTTCTTCCTGCGACACCTTACCCGAGAAACCATCGGTTTTCTCGGCGATACGCGCGGCCTTACCGGTGCGGCCCCGCAGATAGTACAGCTTGGCCCGACGGACATCGCCGCGGCGGACGACTTCGATCGAGTCGACGTTCGGCGAATACAGCGGGAACACGCGTTCCACACCTTCGCCGTAGCTCAGCTTGCGCACGGTGAAGGCGGAGTTGAGGCCCGCGTTCTTACGCGCGATGCAGACGCCTTCAAAGGCCTGCAAACGGGTCCGTTCGCCTTCGACGACGCGCACGTTGACGCGGATCGTGTCGCCCGGGGCGAACTGGGGGGTCTGCTTGTCGCCGGACAGACGGGCGATCTGTTCCTGATCCAGTTGTTCGATAACGTTCATGGTTTCAAACCTTTCTTCCAAACTCTTTGCCGTCTCCGGCAATCCCTAGTTCCGCTCGCGCGCCGCCCACAGGTCGGGCCGCCGTTCGCGGGTAATTTCCTCTGCCTGGCTTCGCCGCCAGGCGTCGACTTTTGCGTGGTGACCGGACGTAAGAACTTCCGGCACCTTGCGGCCCTGCCATTCCTGGGGCCGCGTGTAGTGGGGATATTCAAGCAATCCCCGTTCGAAACTCTCTTCCTCCAGCGACTCCGTCTTGCCCATCACGCCGGGCAGAAGACGAAGGCAGGCGTCCAACAGGACGATCGCCGCAGGCTCTCCGCCCGACAGGACGAAATCGCCAAGCGAGACCTCTTCGGCGTCGTGGGCATCCAGCACCCGTTGATCGACACCTTCGAAGCGACCGCACAACACGATCACGCCGGGCCCCGCCGCCAATTCCGCCACCCGTTCCTGGCGCAATGTGCGGCCACGGGGGGTCAGATAGATGAACGGCAATTCCGGGGCGCCTTCCCTGGCTTTCCGGATGGCTCCGTCGACCACGTCGGGCCGCATCACCATGCCGGGGCCACCGCCGAAGGGGGCGTCGTCCACGGAGCGGTGTTTATCGCTTGCAAAGTCGCGAATGTCCACCGTTTCCAAGGCCCAGATGCCCTTTTCCAGCGCCGTCCCGGCGAGCGAAAAACCAAGCGGCCCCGGAAACATTTCCGGAAAAATCGTCAGCAGCTTGGCCGTCCATGCGCTCATCGTTCTTCCTGGTCCCCGGCGTCGTCTCGCTGTTCCCGCTCGTCCTCGTTCCCGACCTCGTCCAAAAGCCCGTCTGGTGGATCAACCACCAGCCTGCCGCCCGCCATGTCCACCACCGGGACCACGGCCCGGGTGAAAGGCACCATCACGGTTCCGAACTCTCCACCGGCGACTTCCAAAACGTCGCCGGCGCCGAAATCGAAAATCCGCCGCACGGTGCCCAGGCTTCCCTGGGGTGCGTCGACCGTCAATCCGATCAAGTCCGAATGGTAGTATTCGTCCTCGTCGGGGGGCGGAAGCCGGTCCCGGCCTATGTAAAGGCGCAGTCCCTTCAGCTTATCCGCCGCCGTGCGGTCGTCGACACCCTCGGCGCGGGCGGTCAAAACGCCCTTGGCCTGGCCGGTCACGCGAAGGTCGATCCGACGGCTGCCGGTTTCGTCCTCCAGCGGGCCGTAGGCGGCGATATCCTCGGGAACCTGGGTGAAGCTCTTGATCTTGAGCTCGCCTCGAAGTCCCCGGGCCCCGACGATGACGCCCAGACAGGCGCGCTCTTGCGTGTTCCGTCCGTCGTCGGTCATGGGTGCCGTCCCGGCCCGTTAAGCGTGACGCGTTCCGCCGCTTACTCTTTGGTTTCCTCTTCCTGTTCCGCCGGGGCTTCCTCAGCAGCAGCTTCTTCAGCCGGAGCTTCGGCAGCCGCTTCTTCGGCCGGGGCTTCTTCCTCGGCGGGCGCCGCCGCGGCTTCAGCCGCCGCTTCCGCTTCGGCCTTGGCCTTTTCTTCGCGTTCCTTCATCCGTTCCTGGGCCTTCGCCTTCGGTTCGGCCTGCTTGGTCTGCTTTTCCGGAACCGGGCGGGCGTCGGTCAGGCCGGCAGCGCCCAGGAAGCGGTGCACGCGGTCGGTCGGCTGCGCGCCG
>DJHY01000290.1:5489-5853 GCA_002433335.1 Rhodospirillaceae bacterium UBA6608
ACGCGGTCGGTCGGCTGCGCGCCGACTTCCAGCCAATGCTTGATGCGCTCTTCGTTCAGTTTCACACGGTCCGGGCTGTCTTTCGGCAGCATCGGATTGTAGGAGCCGACGCGCTCGATGAACTTGCCGTCGCGGGCGCGGCGGCTGTCGGCGATGACGATCTGGTAGTAGGGGCGCTTCTTGGCGCCGCCCCGTGCGAGGCGAATTTTCACGGACATTCTGATTTCATTCCTTGTCTGGTTGAATTCTCGAATTCGGTTTCGTAGTTGAAGTCTGTTGGTATCTCTTAAAATCGGCGGGGCAGCGGGGCATGCCGGGCGGCATCATCCCCCGCGGCATGCCGCCGAAAAGTCCCTTGAGCCCC
>DJHY01000187.1 GCA_002433335.1 Rhodospirillaceae bacterium UBA6608
CGGATCAGGGCGATGATCTCGTCGATATTGACGACCGCCACGACCAAACCGGCCAACACATGGGCGCGTTCGCGCGCCTTGGCCAGCTCGTAAATCGTCCGGCGGCGGATGACTTCCTCGCGGAAGGCGACGAAGGCGGCGATGATCTCTTTCAGGTTCATCAGCTTCGGACGGCCACCGTCCAAAGCCAGCATGTTGACGCCGAACGACGTCTGCAGCGGGGTAAACCGGAACAGTTGCGCCAGCACGACCTCGGGCTCGGCGTCGCGCTTGATTTCAACCACAACGCGAACACCGTCGCGGTCGGATTCGTCACGCAGGTCGGCAATGCCCTCGATCTTCTTGTCGCGCACGGCGTCGGCCATGATCTCGATCATGCGCGCCTTGTTCACCTGATAGGGAACCTCGTGCACGATGATCGCGAAGCGGTCCTTGCGGATTTCCTCGATCGAGGTCTTGCCGCGCACGACGACCGAGCCACGCCCGGTGTGATAGGCGGAAATGATCCCCTGCTTGCCCAGAATCTGCGCCCCGGTCGGAAAATCGGGGCCTTGGACGTGCTCGGCGATCATCTCGTCGATGGTGATGTCCGGATTGTCGATATAGGCGCAACAGGCCGAAATAACCTCGCCCAGGTTATGGGGCGGGATGTTGGTCGCCATACCGACGGCGATCCCGGCGGCGCCGTTGACCAGCAGGTTCGGGAACCCGGCCGGCAGGACGATCGGCTCGCGCGAGGATTCGTCGTAGTTCGGCTGAAAATCGACGGTATCGCGGTCGATGTCTTCCAACAGGGCATGGGCGGACCGGGCCATGCGGGCTTCGGTGTAACGCATGGCGGCGGCCTTGTCGCCGTCCATGGAGCCGTAGTTGCCCTGCCCGTCGACCAGCGGCAGGCGCATCGAGAAATCCTGCGCCAGACGCACCATCGCGTCGTAAATCGCCTGGTCGCCATGGGGGTGATATTTACCCATGACATCCCCGACGATACGGGCCGATTTACGATACGGCTTCCCGGCTTCGTAGCCGTTTTCCTTCATCGAGAACAGAATGCGCCGCTGCACCGGCTTCAGACCGTCGCGCACATCGGGCAGCGCACGGCTGACGATCACGCTCATCGCGTAATCGAGGTAGGACGAACGCATTTCGTCTTCGATATTGACGAGGCTTACGTCCGAATCGGGCGGCTGCGGCACATCGCCGTCAGGCGGCAGATCGTCGGGAGGCGTCAAGAAAATTTATCCTGATTTTTCAGTGAGTTGGAGACCTCTTGGCCCCGCGCGCCCGGTCCCGGGCTGCACGTTGTGGATTTTAGCAGATCGGCCCTTCGGGAACAACTTGAACGACGGCAGAAATTCCACCGCCGGGACATTATATTTTTATTTTAAATCAACTAATTAGATTCGGTTTTTTCCGCAACGCGTTCAGGCGGGAAAACGACCAGCGCCGAGGTCCCGCGACCGACCTCGCTTTCCAGTCTCAGCGTGCCGCCATGCAGTTCGGCAAAGGCCTTCGCCAGGGGCAGGCCCAGGCCCGTTCCCTCATTGCGCGAAACATGGCTATGACGGACCTGGCTGAACGGCTCCATGATCCGCGGCAGGTCTTCCGAAGCAATCCCGATCCCCGTGTCGGTGACCATGAACTCCGCGGTTCCGTCCGGCAGGCGGCGGGCCTTCAGCTCGACAGTCCCGCCCTTCGGCGTGAACTTGATGGCATTGATCAGCAGGTTGAGCAGAATTTGCCGCAGGCGCGTGGGGTCGGCTTCGATCGAACCAAGGTCGCCATGAAAATCGGTCACCAGACGCAATCCGGCCTTGGACGCCCGCTCGGTCACGATGGTCACGCAGCTTTCCAAAATTTCCCGCAGGTCGACGTCGTACAATTCCAGATGCATCGCCCCGACCTCGATCCGCGAAATATCGAGCAGATCGTTGATCAGCGTCAGCAGGTGGTGACCGGAATCGTGAATGTATTGGACGTATTGCTTGATCTGCTCCGGCTGGGCCTTCGCCGGGTCCAGATCACGGACAACTTCGGCAAAACCCATGATGGCGTTCAGCGGCGTGCGCAACTCGTGGCTCATATGCGCCAGGAATTCCGTCTTGGCCCGGTTGGCGTATTCGACCTCGGCCTTCGAACGCAGCAGTTCCTTTTCGGCGCGGTCGCGTTCGTTGATCTCCATCGTCAGTTCCAAGGTGCGGTCGGATACGCGCTGCTCCAACTCGTTCTTAAGGCGGCGCATGTCGTCGACAATGCGTTCACGTTCCATCGAACGCGCACGCATCCGCTCGGCCATGGTGTTGAAATTCGCGGCCAAGGAGGCAATCTCTGCCGGCACCAGCGGGCCTTTGGCGACCACAGGCGCCGGCAGATCGTCGGACGCCAGAAGGCGCGAGGCTTCCTCGACCTTGGCAATCGGCGCTGTCATCCGCCCGGCCAACCACCAGGCCAAGGCGCAGGACATCAGCAGGCCGATGACCAAGGCGATCTCGCCGCCCTTGCGGATGACCTCGGCATGAAAGGCCAACTCCCTCTCCGGCTGAGGAACCATCACGCCCCAGCCGTAACGGGGGATCGCCGAAAACCCAGCGACCATCTTCAAATTCGCGGCGGGGGAAAGGAAACGGGACATCCCGGATTCCCCCGCGATCATGCGGGCGACCGGTTCGACCTTGGCGATATTCTTGACCGCGGCTTCCCAATCGGGCCGGGGGTGGGAAACGATGTTGCCCTTGTGGTCGATGATCGCCGCATGGCCCTTTTCGCCGAACACGATCAATCGACGTAGTTCCCTGAAAGGTTCAAGGGACATCCGCGCCGCCGCAATCGGCAGTCCGGCGCGAAATAACACGCCGAACACCGCCGGATAGCCTTCGCTGTCCAATAGGACTTCGGAAAACACGACCCCGCCGCCGGATGACGGCACCCGCGGCTTGATATCCCGCCACATGCGGTCCTGATCGCGCGGCAGGCAGGTCGCCGCCCCCGAGATGACCGTCACATCCTGTGGCCGCCGAGCGCCGCTCAGCAGGCAAATCGCCGTCATCCCCTGATCGGAGGCATTCTGCGACACGGTCGGCGACAGACCGCTCAGCGAATACTGCATCGACATCGTGTCGAGGCTGTTGCGAAAGGCGTTGAGGTGACTTTCGATGAAGCGCGCCAGGGTTTTCGACAGAACGAACGAGCGCTGCGCGACATCGTTGATCTGGATATCAGCCGCTTTGACGTGCAGCCAGAACAGCAGGGTCAGCGAAGGCACGATGCCGACCGCAATCAACGCGAATGCCAAGACGAAGCGCAACCGCACGCCTTGCCGCCGCTTGGGAACCTCTGTGCCCCCGTCCCTCGCCATCTAACGCCTCGCTCGCCGCCTCCGTCCGCACACGAACAGGGCCAGCGCCCACAGGTCCGCCGCGCCTTGCGCGGCCGCTTGGCCGACGCTCCCCCGTCGGCCAAACCGATAATCCCGATCTGTTAGAACGGAATTTCGTCGTCCAAATCGCCACGGCCGCCGGACGGCGCGTCATTGCCGGGGCTATCCCAGCGCGCGCCGCTATCGTCGCCGCCACTGCTGTAGCCACCGCCGCCGCTGCCGCCGCCGTAACCACCGCCGCCGCCTTCGCCGCGGCCGTCCAACATGGTCATGACGCCGTTGAACCGCGGCAACACGACTTCGGTGGTATATTTCTCGATACCGTCGTTACCGGTCCACTTGCGGGTCTGCAAGGTGCCTTCCAGGTAAACCTTGGATCCCTTCTTGAGGTACTTTTCGCAGACGTCGGCCAGGCGCTCGTCAAACACCACGACGCGGTGCCATTCGGTCTTTTCCTTGCGCTCCCCGGACTGGCGGTCCTTCCAGGTCTCCGACGTGGCGATCGACATGTTGACGATCTTTCCCCCGCTCTGGGAAAAGCGCACTTCGGGGTCGCGGCCCAGGTTGCCGACCAGAATGACTTTGTTGACGCTGCCTGCCATCTACTTCCTCGCAATCGGATTATATGTGGTCTTGGATTTCCCCCGGGATCGAGGGATGACTTTAGCCGGAAACGCGCGGCCGGGGCTAGGAATCAGTTGGCATCGGCGGCGGGACGGGCAGGCCGTCACGGGCCCGCTCGATGAATTCGGAAACCAATTGCTGGATCCGTTCCTCGCTCTCGTCCAGGCGCACCAGCGCCAGAACGCCAATCTCCAACAAGGCCATGCCATAGACTTCCTGGCTGACCCCGGCGCTCATGAATTCCTGCAAAGCATTCGACAGGATCATATCGGCCTTGTCGAACTGAACGTCGTCGTCGCTGGGCATGGCTGGCTCCTAGGCAGGGCGTTTCGAACAGGGTTCTTTTAGATCACCCAAACCCGATTGCAAACGCCCGTCGCCCTTTCGCCGGGGGATAAAAAACCAAAAAAAACGCCGACCCGATGGGTCGGCGAAGTTCCGTTGGTGTGATTCAGATGGCGCGGATCCGTAGTCGGGGCAAAACCCCATCGCAAACGCGCCGTAACCAAGGATAAGGACGATGGCCCCGTCCCCATGGGGCGAGACCTTTATTGTCCTGCGTCATCCATGCCTTGCGCGAATGCGGGGCCGTTCCACCCCGCAGCAACAAGGCACTTCCTTGCTTGACCGTCACACAATATTCAAAATCGCCGATCGGTTCACCTAAAATCGTACAGCTTTTTGATTTTTTTTCATTTTTTTGTGAACTTTTACAAATTCCATTTGTGAAGTTATTCGCAACGCGAGTCCTTCTTTACGGAACCGGCCCCGCCCATTATGACTGTTCGCTTGTGAAGGCGGCCGCCGGCGACCGCCATTCCTCCCCCACGGTATTCGGAACTTTCATGGAAAAAATCAGCGTCCGCGGCGCCCGGGAGCACAACCTCCGCAACGTCGACGTGGAAATGCCGCGTAACAGCCTGACGGTCATCACCGGGCTGTCTGGATCGGGCAAGTCCTCGCTCGCCTTCGACACCATCTATGCCGAAGGACAGCGACGCTATGTCGAAAGCCTGTCGGCCTACGCCCGCCAATTCCTGGAACTGATGCAAAAGCCGGACGTCGACCATATCGACGGCCTCAGCCCCGCGATTTCCATTGAGCAGAAGACGACCTCGCGCAATCCGCGCTCGACGGTCGGCACGGTCACGGAAATCTACGACTACATGCGCCTGTTGTTCGCGCGGGTCGGTGTGCCGCATTCCCCCGCCACGGGCCTGCCGATCGAAAGCCAGACGGTCTCGGAGATGGTCGACCGCATCCTGGCCATGAAAGAAGGTACGCGCCTTTACCTGCTGGCCCCGGTCGTGCGCGGGCGCAAGGGCGAGTACAAAAAGGAGATCGCGGCCCTGGCGCAAAAGGGCTTCCAGCGCATCCGCATCGATGGCGAGTTGTACGACATCGAAGACGCGCCGGACCTGGACAAGAAGTTCAAACACGACATTGAGGTCGTGGTCGACCGCGTGGTGGTCGGGCCGGGCTTGGAAGCACGCTTGGCCGACTCTTTAGAGACGGCCTTGGACCTGGCCGACGGCATCGCCTATGCCGACGATGCCGATGCGCCCAAGGACGACGCTCCCAAAACCTCCAAAGGCGGTCGCAAGGGCGGCATCCAGGACCATGTGCCCGCCGGGCGCACCGTGTTCTCGGCGCGCTTCGCCTGCCCCGTCTCTGGCTTCACCATCGACGAGATCGAACCGCGGCTGTTTTCCTTCAACAACCCGTTCGGCGCCTGCCCGGCCTGCGACGGGTTGGGCACGGAAATGTTTTTCGACCCGGAACTGGTGGTGCCCGACGGCAAGCGTACCCTGGCGTCCGGCGCGGTCGCGCCCTGGGCCAATTCGTCGTCCAAATATTACGACCAGACCCTGAAAAGCCTGGGCGAGCATTTCGATTTCGACCTGACGATCCCGTGGAGCAAGCTGCCCGCCAAGGTCCGCGAGATCATCCTTTACGGTTCGGGCACGACCGACGTGACCATGCGCTACCACGACGGTAAGCGCGCCTATGAGATCACCAAGCCGTTCGAAGGCGTGATCCCCAATATGGAGCGGCGCTGGCGCGAAACGGATTCCAGCTGGGTCCGCGACGAATTGGCGCGGTTCCAAACCGTGACGACCTGTTCCGATTGCGGCGGCATGCGCCTGAAGCCCGAGGCCCTGGCGATCAAGATCGACGGCCTGCACATCTCCCAGGTCTCGGAAATGTCCATCGCCGAGGCCCATGACTGGTTCGCCGCACTGGAAGACAAGCTTGCCGGCAAGGACAAGGAAATCGCCCGCCGCATCCTGCGCGAGATCAACGAGCGCCTGGGCTTCCTGATGAATGTCGGCTTGGAATACCTGAACCTGTCGCGCTCGTCGGGCACGCTGTCCGGGGGCGAAAGCCAGCGCATCCGCCTGGCGTCGCAGATCGGCTCAGGCCTGACCGGCGTGCTGTACGTGCTGGACGAACCGTCCATCGGCCTTCATCAACGCGACAACGAACGCCTGCTGGCGACCCTGGTCCGCCTGCGCGATCTGGGGAACACCGTCATCGTGGTCGAACACGACGAAGACGCCATTCGCGCCGCAGATTGGATTATCGACATGGGGCCGCGCGCGGGCGTGCACGGCGGCCAGGTCGTGGCCATGGGCACCGCCGACGAGATCATGAAGTCGCCTGACAGTCTGACCGGCATGTACCTGACCGGGATGGAACAGGTCCCCCTGCCCGCCCAGCGCCGCACAGGCAAGAAAGGCCAGGCCCTGAAGCTGCGCGGTGCGCGGGCCAACAACCTGAACAACCTGGATGTCGATTTCCCGCTCGGCACGCTGACATGCATCACCGGCGTCTCGGGCGGCGGCAAGTCGACCCTGGTGATCGAGACTCTATACAAGGCCCTGGCCCGCCGCCTGAACGGTGCGCGCGAACACCCGGGCGAGCATGATTCCCTGGACGGCCTGGAATTCATCGACAAGGTCGTGGACATCGACCAGTCGCCCATCGGCCGCACGCCCCGCTCCAACCCCGCGACCTATACCGGCGCGTTCACGCCGATCCGCGACTGGTTCGCCAACCTGCCCGACGCCAAGGCGCGGGGCTACAAGCCGGGGCGGTTCTCGTTCAACGTCAAGGGCGGGCGCTGCGAAGCCTGCCAGGGCGACGGGGTCATCAAGATCGAGATGCACTTCCTGCCCGACGTCTACGTGACCTGCGACGTCTGCAAGGGCCAGCGCTACAACCGCGAAACCCTGGACATCAAATTCCGGGGCAAATCCATCGCCGAGGTTTTGGACCTGACGGTCGAGGAAGCCGCCGACTTCTTCAAGGCCGTACCCGCGATCCGCGACAAGATGGAGACGCTGAAACGCGTCGGCCTGGGCTATGTTCACCTGGGGCAACAGGCGACGACCCTGTCCGGCGGC
>DJHY01000083.1 GCA_002433335.1 Rhodospirillaceae bacterium UBA6608
CCGCCTATACCTTCGTGACCGACCGCAACCACGGTCAATATGCCGGAGACCTGGGGCCCGACCGGTCGGCGGAACTGATCATGGCCGCGTCGGGACGTAGCGGACTCAACCGCGATTATTTGATGAATACCCTGAAGCATCTGGAAACGCTGGGTTTTCGAGACGAAACCCTGCACGACCTTTTGACCCGGGTTCGCCATATGACGGGACTGATAGACCAGGGCGGCGGGATCTGACGAGATGCCCGAAATCGGCTAAAATTGGCCGTCGATAAGGAAAGTTTAAGGTTTCCCTGGTCAAATTCACGGTTAATGGCGGATGAACAACCCCGCCCAACAACGGAGCAAGGCAATGGCTGACGATACCGCGTCCGACAAAGACCCGCTACGAGACGAAGGCGGCAAGGTCCACGCGCTTTATGACGTGCAGGTCGAGATCACTGCCGTCCTGGGCACGGCTGACATGCCGATCAGCCAGATCCTGAAGCTCGGTCGTGGCGCCGTCGTGGAATTGAACCGCTCCGTCGGCGAAAACATCGAAATTCACGCCAACAACCGTTTGGTTGCCAAGGGCGAGGTCGTGGTGGTCGAAGACCGCCTGGGCGTCACCCTTACCGAAGTTTTGAAAATGGGTCAGAGCCTGCGTCAGTAAGACATGGGCCGCTTGAACGCCTGATCATGGGATCGGGCCCCTGGAGCAAAGGCATCCGCCATGGCCACCGATAGCGAAATCTACCGCGCCGCGAACCTTCTGGTTAAGGAATTCGGCGAAATGGCGCCCATGGGCGCGCAGATCAAGGCCGATCAAATGCGTGACCGTGGCGATCGTTCCGCACGGTCCGTCTGGCTGCGCGTCGCCCGGGCAACGGAAGAACTGCTTTCCGACCGGTCCCCTGCCGCCACGTCCTTGAATTAATCGCCTTACTGGTCGTCGCCCGGCGCCTGCACCATTTCGCGCGGGCTGATCATCGTCATCGACCGACCGGGGTCGATCAGCGCGATGAAATACGACCGTTGGAAGCTATCGTTCAGAACCGACGCCTGGCGCAAACGTTCACCCTCGGTCACGGACCGGTCGACACCCTGCGTTTCCTCCAGCGCCCTATTCACGACCTCCGCATTACCAACCAAGTCGGCGAACCGCGGACGGCGCGTCGTCGCCTGTTCATTGTTCGCATCCGCCGCGGATTCGGCCGCGGAAATCGCATCCCGGAACAGGCTGTCTTCTTGGAATTGGCGGGCGGCAGAGGCTTCACGGATATCGGTCCGCTCATCGCGGGCCGCCGCGGCGCGGGCAGCATTCAGGCGCGCGACACGATCCTCCTGAACCTCGTTCATGGTCAGGATACGGTCGATTCCAGCGCCTGAAACGATCTGTACCATGGGTTATATATGGGCCCGTTTCATGGTTAATGCGAGGCCTGTCTACGTCCCTCGCAAAAGATTGATTGCCAGCCCAGGGTGCCGGGCCTACGTGATCCGTGATAACGTCCAACACCGACCGACCACAAAGCGGCGACATATGCTGATTTCATCCCCCCTACCCCGTTTTCTGACCATTGCTGTCGCTCTGTGCGGCTGGATTGCCGCGACACCGGTACGGGCCGAGCCGCAGGCACTGCTCGACGCCATGCTGCAGGCCGCGAAAGAAGCCCCGCCGAAGCTGTACGAGGGCAAGGCCAAGACCTATGGCACCGGCGTGATGACCCAGGATGTATTGAAGGCCTGCCTGATCCTGGCCCACGAGATCGATACGGTCGGGACGGACGTCGCCGGGCATAAGACATCCATCCGCACCCTGGACGACAGCATTCAGGAAGCCGGGCCGCGCCTGCAAAAGCAATCGGTCGCGGCCTTGACCGATCCCGAACGCCGTAAGAGCTATGAAAGCGAAGTCGCGACCTATAACGCTTGGGTCGAAGACCGCCGCAAGGCCGTCGACGAACACAACCGGCTGGTTAAACTGTTCGCCGAGCTGTCGGGGCGCTTCAACGGGGAATGCAACGGTCGGTCCTACTACCCCAGTGATCTGGAAGACCTGAAGAACGACCTTCCGGCGGATATCCGCGCCCGCGTGGAATAAATCCCCCTAGGGGATCAGGGTCAGCACACCGTCGTTTACCTGATACCCGCCCAGGCGGCTCAGGAAGGTCATGCCCAGCAACGAGCGCTTCATCTCGGCCCCATTGACCGATGCCCGCACGTCCTTGACGGAAAGCGAGCCGATCCGGACCTCGTGCAACCGCACCGAAGCCCCCGTCACCGTGCCATTGGCGGTGCGATAAAACCGGTCGAATGACAGTTTGCTCAAATCGAACCCCAGGCGCTCGGCGTCACGCGGGCTCAACACAACGTCGCTCGCCCCCGTATCGACCAGAAAGCGGATCGGCATTCCGTTGACCCGGGCCTCGACGATGAAATGATCATTCTCTCCTGCCCGCACCATGACGGCGCCGCCCGCCGTTTCTTGCGCTCGGTGCGGCAGGAATTCGCCCGCCAGCCGGTCGCCGATGGCCGAGAACTCGGCGCGAAAGGAATAGCCCAGCAACAGGACCGCCCCCAGGCCGACCCAAATCGCGCCATAGCGCAAGGCCTGCCTGGCCTTGAACCGACCATGGGCGATGGCCGCACCGCCGATCACGCCGACAAGCAACAGCGCCTGGGTCAGTTGGATTTGGTCATCTTGCGTGGTCAGCGCCTCGGGGAATTGCAGCGCGAGGAACAGCACCAGCCCGCCAAGGACAAGGCCGCCCAGGATCAAAAGGTATGATCGCTTCATGACATCGCCGTAGCCGAGGGAGCCGCTACTTCTTCGCCGCCGATGCATTCACGCAGCGGAACACGCTGACGCTGGTCTGCAGCGCCAACAGCGACGATTGCCGGGGGCCGGTCATGATGTGCTCCGCCTTTCCGCCGCGCGTGCTGCAATAATCCTCGGCCTTCAGCTTGGCGGCGAGGAATTGGTTGGCCGCGTGTTCGATGGAGATTTCATCCCCTTTTTCCTCGACCGTGGCGCAGGCGCTCAGCCCCACCAGCAAGGCGACGGCGACGATTTTGCGCATGGAATTCCTCCTACCCGGCGTTGTTCACCGATAGAAGATTAACACGAATTCCGGCGGGAATAAGGCCCAGCGACGGGGGAGGCATCAACGCCCGTTCTGTTTGCGCCAGGCGGCGTAATCCTTCTTCGCCTTTTCGGTGGTCGCCGGATAAGTGCCGATCACCGGACGGCCCTTTTTGACCTCTTCGGT
Organism: Rhodospirillaceae bacterium UBA6608; assembly: GCA_002433335.1. Next base: position 3,251 of record DJHY01000083.1, read on the forward strand.
CACCCAGTCCTCGAATGCGGTCATTTCCGTCCCTTCCTGGGCGATGGCGTCGGCCAGGTGCAGTGGAATCACGCAGACGCCTTCGTCGTCGCCGACGATCACGTCGCCCGGAAACACCGCCACGTCGCCACAGCCGATCGGGCCATTCAGCTCGATCGCCTGATGGCGGGTCAGGTTGGTCGGCGCCGACGGGCGATTGTGATAGGCCGGGATGTCCAGGCCGCCGATTTCCGGCGCATCGCGGAAACCGCCGTCCGTCACCACCCCGGCGCAGCCCCGCACCATCAGGCGCGTGACCAGGATCGACCCGGCGGAAGCGGCGCGCGGATCCTTCCGGCTGTCGATCACCATCACGTAGCCCGGCGGGCATTCCTCAACGCCGACGCGCTGCGGATGCTTCGGATCCTGAAACACGGAAATGGGGTTCAGATCCTCGCGCGCCGGGATGTAGCGCAGGGTATAGGCCTGACCGACCATGTTGCGGCCCTTGGGGGCGACCGGGTGGACGTCCTGGATGAACTGGTTTTTCAGCCCGACCTTGTACAACGCCGTGCACAGGGTCGCGGTCGAGACCTTGGACAACAGGTCGCGGGTCTTCTTCGTCAGCCGTTTGGCCATCGATCACTCCATCAAAAAATATCGGGTTCCGGCACAGGCGCGCCGAACTGGGTTTCCAGGAAATCGAAATCGCAGCCTTCGTCCGCCTGACGGATATGCTGGCTGAACATCCAGCCATAGCCGCGTTCGAACTTCGGCGCGGGCGGCGTCCAGGCGGCCTTGCGCTTCGCCAATTCCTCGTCGTCGACCAGCATGTCGATGGTCCGATTGGGAATGTCGATACGCACGATATCCCCCGTCTTCAACAGGGCCAGCGGCCCGCCGACATGGCTTTCCGGCGATACGTGCAGGATACAAGCGCCATAGCTGGTGCCGGACATCCGTGCGTCGGACATCCGCAGCATGTCGCGCACGCCCTCCTTCAACAGCTTCTTCGGCAGCGGCAGCATGCCCCATTCCGGCATGCCCGGCCCGCCTTGCGGCCCGGCGTTGCGCAGGACCAAAACATGGTCGGCGGTGACGTCCAGGTTCTCGTCATCGACGGCCTTCTTCATTTCAGGATAGCTATCGAACACCAGCGCCGGACCTTCGTGATGATTGAAGCGCGGATCGCAGGCCGATGGCTTGATGACGCAGCCGTTGGGCGCGAGGTTGCCGCGCAGCAGGGCCAGCGAGCCCTCGGCATACAACGGATCGTCGAGCTTGCGGATGACGTCGTCGTTGTAGACCTCGGCCCCTTCCAGGGTTTCGCCCAGGGTCTTTCCGGTGACCGTCACCGCATCCAGGTTCAGATGGTCGGTCAGGCGCGACATCAGGCCACGCAGGCCGCCCGCGTAATAGAAATCCTCCATCAAATAGGTCTTGCCGCTGGGCCGGACGTTGGCGATCACCGGGACCTTGCGCGAGAACCGGTCCAGGTCGGCCAGCGACAGCATTACGCCCGCGCGCCGCGCCATGGCGATCAGATGAATGACCGCGTTGGTCGAACAGCCCATCGACATGGCGACGACCGAGGCATTATCGAACGCCTGGGGCGTCAGGATTTTCTCGGGCGTCAGGTCTTCCCAGACCATGTCGACAATTCGGCGGCCACAGGCGGCAGCCATGCGCTTGTGGTTGGAGTCCGCAGCCGGGATCGAAGACGCGCCCGGCAGGGTCAGCCCCAGGGTTTCGGCCATGGCGGTCATAGTCGAAGCCGTGCCCATGGTCATGCAGGTGCCGTAGGACCGGGCGATCCCGGCTTCGACCTCGGTCCATTGTTCGGTCGTCAGGTTTCCGGCCCGCCGTTCGTCCCAATACTTCCAAGCGTCGGAACCGCTGCCCAGGGCCTCGCCTTTGTAATTGCCGCGCAGCATCGGCCCGGCGGGCAAGAAGATCATCGGCACCCCGGCCGAGATCGCGCCCATGACCAGCCCCGGCGTGGTCTTGTCGCAACCGCCCATGAGCACCGCCCCGTCGACCGGGTGGGAGCGGATCAGTTCCTCCGCTTCCATGGCCAACAGGTTGCGGTACAGCATGGTCGTGGGCTTAACGAAGTTTTCCGACAGGCTGATCGCCGGAAGCTCGATCGGGAATCCCCCCGCCTGAAGAATGCCGCGTTTGACGTCTTCGACCCGGTTCTTGAAATGCGCATGGCACGGGTTGATGTCCGACCAGGTATTGATGATGGCGATGGCCGGGCGGCCTTCCCAATCGGTCCGGTCGTAGCCCATCTGCATGGTGCGCGAACGATGCCCGAAGGATCGCAGATCATCGGGCGCGTACCACCGGGCGGAACGCAGGTCTTCGTACTTCTTTACTTTTTTTGTCATGGTCTTGGTCTTCGAAGTGGGGGGTTGCGATTGATACGGCGATCAGGAAAACCCGGTCGCCAGGTGGAACATCAGCCACAGGATCAGGCCGCCCAAGGCGAACCCGACGATCCAGGGCCAGGGGCCGTATTCGTCGTCCTTGCCGCGTAATGGTCCCATCATGGTTTCTGTCTCCTTGTCTTCGGCATGGCCATGGGCGTCAACCGTTCAGAAGCTTCGGCAGGAACAAGGCAATGTCGGGAATGAACATTACCAGCAACAAACCGATGATCTGCAACACGATGAACGGCAGCACGGCGATGAAGATTTCCTGCAGGGTGATTTCCGGCGGCGCGACCGACTTCAACCAGAAGCAGGCGGGGCCAAACGGCGGCGACAGGAAATAGATCTGGATGTTCATCACGAACAGCACCCCGAACCACACCGCGGCCCAGGCCGGATCGAGCCCCAATTCCGGAGCCAAATCGACGATCACCGGCGCGAACACCGGCACCGTGATGAACACGATGGCGATCCATTCCATGAAGGTGCCGAGCACCACCAGGATGCCCATCATCACGAAGATCACACCGATCGCCGGCAGGCCCATGCCCGTGAACAGCGAGCGCATGAACTCCGCCCCGCCGATCAGGTTGTAGATCCCGACAAAGCTGACGGCGCCCAGGATCAGCCAGATGATCGTGCCGACCGTGTTCATGGTGCCCGCCAGGGCCGTCTGCAACAGGCCCCAGTTGAAGCGATTGCGAACGGCGGCGACGGCAATCGCCCCGAACACGCCGACGCCCGCAGCTTCGGTCACCGAGGCAACGCCCAGATAGATCGAACCGAGCACGGACGAGATCAGGACAAGACAAAGCGCGACCGCCGTCTTGCGATGCGACGACAAAGTTGCATCGCCGCCGGAGCGTTCCGCCACTTCCTTGGCCGTGGGGGCCAAGGACGGGGTGAAGTAGCACCGGATCAACACATAGGCCGCATAGAACGTCGCCAGCATCAGGCCCGGCGCAGCCCCAGCCAGGAACAAATCGCCGATCCCGACATCCGCCGACAGGCCATAGACGATCATGACGATCGACGGCGGTATGAGTGTCGCCAACGCACCCGAGGCGCAGATCACCCCGACGGTCAGCTTGCGGTCGTATCCCAGGCGTAGCATCTGCGGAAGGGCGACCAGCCCCAGCATGACGATCTCGCCGCCCATCACACCCGACATGGCGGCCAGCACGACGGCCACGGCTACGGTCTGCACCGCAACGCCGCCGCGCAGATTTCCCGCGAACACCGACATGGCATCGAACAGGTCTTCGGCGATGCCCGCGCGTTCCAGGATAGAGGCCATCAGAACGAACAACGGCACCGCGACCAGGGGATATTTTTCCAACAGGCCGAAGGCATTGGTCGAAACCAGGTACAGCCCCTTGGGCCCGAAGAACAGAACGGCGCAGATCACCGAGACGATCAACGTCACGATACCCAGCGGCATCCCGGTCATCATCAGCAAAACCAGCGAGGCAACGATCACGATCGTGATCCAGCCGATGGAATGATCGCGAACGTCATAGAATTCGCGCGGGTCCAGGGATTCACCAATCCCCGTAAACCACATATCCATTTCGCCGATGGTGCTGGTTTCGCCCATGTAATGGCCGGCGACGACCAAGGCGAGGCGCAGCACGATCAGGGCGCTGACGATCGAGACCAGGGCCTTGAGGATCGGATTGGCGAAGTGGCGATGAAGATTGACCAGCAACTGGGCCAGATAAATCGTACAGCCGACGACCAACACGCTTTTCAGCAACATCGGTTGGGGCGAGTTGAAGGCGCTGCCCGCGCGTTCGACCATGTCGACGGCGGCAAGGGCATGGATCGCCGCGTCGGCGATCAGCAAATAGAGCGCCACCACGCCGACACACATGGCGAACAGGTCCAGTGTCCAGCGCGTGCGCTCGCCCACCAGAATATAGAAAACCGTGATGCCGATATGGCTCTGCTTGAGAGTCACATAACCGGCGGACAGCATCCAGGCCGAAGCGCAGAGCACCATCACGACCTCGAACGCCCATTGCGTCGGAGAGTGGAAAACGTAACGGGAAATGACCTCGAACAAGGTCACAGCACCGCACAGAATGTAGAACTGAGAAACGGCCAGTCCCGAAAAATGACTGAGATGGTCGATGATGGTGTAACGCTCGCGACTTACAACCTGATGGCTGTTGTCCGAGAGAACTTCATCTACCGCGTCGGCGATATTGCCGGTCGTTTGGATCTGCTCACTCATCTGCCCCATAGCCCCCTTCGTTTAATTTTCCAGGTGCCCGGGTGCACAGAACCCGTCGACACCCGGACACAGGCAAGGCAACGCCCTGCCCCGATGCGGCGTCCGGATATCTCCGGACGCCGCTGCTCCGGGAAGCAGACTTATTTCAGAAGACCGTAGGCCTTCATGAACTTGATGTGAGACTCATAGGCTTCGGTCGCCAGCTCGGACTTGGCGGCATAGTCCTTCCATGCCCCCTGGGCGATGGCGCGGAACTTGTCGCGTTCGACCTGCGGCCAATCGACGACTTCCTTGACCGTACCTTTGCCGGCGCGGTCGTCGGCCGCCATGCGACGGTCGGCCATGTCGGCGTGACGACGCAGGTCGGTGTAGGCCGCGATATACCAGGTTTCCAGCATGTCCTTTTCGCCCTGGCTCAACTTGTCCCAGACCTTCTGGTTCACGATGAATTCCAGGACCGCCATGCTGTGGATGCCGGGATAGATCGGATACTGCGCGATTTTATGCATGCCCTTGGAGGCATTGTTCACATAGGCCGAGGCATCGGCGGCATCGACGATTCCCTTTTCAAGCGAGGTATAGACTTCGGAGAACGGCAGAGCGACCGGGGCCGCGCCGACGCGCTTGAACACTTCGGCGGCCAGACCTTCGGGCGAGCGAATTTTCACGCCCTGGAAGTCAGCCACACTGGCGATACGCTTTTTCGAAACCAGCGCTTCCTTGGCATAAGGGCCGCAGCCGACGACATGAACCTTTCCGCCTTTGGCGAACTTGTCATGGGCCTTCTGCAGGATTTCCTTACCACCCTCGTTCATGCACCACATCTGCACCTGGTCGGGGGTGTCGTAGCCGGCGATCAGATCGCCGATGATGGCGTAAACCGGATCGCGACCCGAGAAATAGGAAACGGCGGTCAGGTCACCGTCGAGGATTCCGGTCGCGGCGGCATCGAGCGTTTCCCGATGCGGCACGACGGACTTGGTCGGCATGATTTGGATTTTGAGCTTGCCGCCGGACATATGCTCCAGCTTCGGCGCCCAGACTTCGGTCAAATATTTAAAGGTGAAATCACCAGCGCTCTGGCTGGCTTGGACTTTCAAAGTTTTCGCCATGGCCCCGGCCGCGGAGCCGGCCAGCACCAATGCGCCCATGGAAAGGGCGATCATCGTCTTTCTCAGCATTTACTTGAACCTCCCATTATTAGGTTATTTGAGCTGATGTTGACTTCCCACATACTGAAATACTAATATATCAGTTATCGGTCAAGGTTAAAGCCCATTGGCCCGACCGCCGAAACCCCTTGCATTTCCGCCGCATTCCAGAGAAATAGACTTTGTGATGCCCGACTCATCCGGCCTATTCAAAGACCGCCCGTCCCAGCCGAAAGGCGGACGCCTGACCGCCGTACAGCAGATTTATCAATCGCTGCGCGATCAGATCGTGTCCCTGGACCTGCCCCCCGGAACGATCCTTCAGACCCGTCAGATCGCCGAACAATTCGGCGTCAGCCCGACGCCCGTGCGCGAGGCGCTGATCCTTCTTGAAGAAGAGTCGCTGGTCGACATCTACCCCCAGTCCCGAACCATCGTCGCCTTCATCGACGTTCAAAGCGCACGCGAAGCCCATTTCCTGCGCCGCAGCGTCGAGGTCGAAATCGCCCGCACCTTGGCCATCGACATCACCGATGCCCAGGTCGAGGAACTACGCGCGGCCATCGCGCGACAGCAGGCGGCGCTGGATTCAAACGATCTGTCGGCCTTCCTGCCCGCCGACAACCGTTTTCATGAACTGACCTACGAGATGGCAGGGGTCGGCGGCCTGTGGGATATCATCCATTCGCGCCGCGCCCATCTCGATCGCCTGCGCCGTCTGGACTTGCCGACGGAGGGCAAGGCCGCCAAGATCATTGCCGACCACAAGGATATTCTGGAATCCATCGCCGAGAGGAATCCCAACAAGGCGGAAGCCGCCGTGCGCCATCATCTGAAGGGCACGGTTTCAACGACGGATGAAATCCGCGCTCATTTCCCCGA
>DJHY01000287.1 GCA_002433335.1 Rhodospirillaceae bacterium UBA6608
CTTGCCGCCGGGGAAGACAAAGTCGCCGTCTCGAACCTCCTGCATATCCTTTAGAATTTCCAAGGCGGGTTTGGAGAGTGGGACGCGATGTTCCTTGTCGGCTTTCATGCGTTCGGCGGGGATCGTCCAGAGGCCTTTCTCCATGTCGATCTCCTGCCAGGTCGCGCCGATGACTTCGCCTGTCCGCGCGGCGGTCAGGATGGCGAACTCCAGGGCGCGGGGCGCGATGCCTTCCTGAGCGCGCAGGGCCTTTAAGAACGCACCGATCTTGTCATAAGGCAGGGCCGAATGATGGCCTGCCTTCTGAACCTTGCCGCGCGCCGGCAACAAGTGATCGAGATGTCCTTTCCAGCGTGCCGGGTTTTCCCCCGTCCGGTGCTTTCGGACGGTGGCCCAGTCCAGGATCGCTTCCATGCGCCCGCGCACCCGGCTGGCGGTTTCGGTCTTGGTTGTCCAGATGGGTTCCAGAACTTTCATGACGAGCCCGGTGTCGATGGCATCAACCGACAGGGCGCCGATGGTCGGATAGACGTAGGTCGTCAGTGTCGAGTTCCACTGGGCAATATGCTTGTCGTTTTTCCAGCCGGCTTCATGGGCCTTGATATAGGCCTTGGCGCATTCCTTGAATGTCATGGCTTTCAGGGCCTCGGCCTTGGCGGCAAGTTTGGTTGCCTTTCGGTCCTCGATAGGGTCGATGCCTAGCCGCACGAGTTGGCGGCAGCGCCGCGCCTCTTCGCGGGCTTCGGCCAGGCCAACCGTGTGCAGCGGCCCAAGTCCCATGTCGCGCCGGTGCCCGGAAAGCATGAAGCGATAGATCCAGGTCTTCACGCCTGCCTTGGTCACTTGCAGGTAAAGTCCGCCCCCGTCACTGTGCATGCCAGGCTTCGATTGGTTGCGGACAGCGACCGCCGACAGCTTCCCGATCTCACGTGCCATTCAATTTACCCATCAATCAACCCATCATAGATGATTGATTGTAGGCGAACGTCGGTGAACAAGGAAGGTTATTCGTGGGCAAAAACTCCCGCATACACGGGAGTTTTGTGGCCTTTGGCGAACAAGCGCGAATGTCGGGGAATGGAAAAATGGCGGAGAGGGAGGGATTCGAACCCTCGGTACGCTTGCGCGCACAACGGTTTTCGAGACCGCCCCGTTCGACCACTCCGGCACCTCTCCTGCAGCACTGAAAAATCAGGGATTTTTCAGACGCCCGGCGGGGTCCGCCAAGACCGCCGCCCGATATGTCGAAACCATGTGGCTCGGGAACGCCTCTTTATAGCTACGAAATTTTCTCTGTCTACTGGTTCCTAGCGGTCCCGCATGGGATATTTCCGTCGATGCCTTGCCGGGATGTGTGCCGGCGGGGCGGCCACGCCCGGAAACCCGGGTGTTTCCGGGCGTTTCGGGCATTGACTTTGGGGCATTCATGGCTATAGTGCCGCCTCTTCCGCCGCCCGTAGTGGGCGACGGGTGTGAAAAAGCCAAACAAGATCAACAATCAATAGGGTCTAAAACAATGTACGCGGTTATCAAAACCGGCGGAAAGCAGTACCGGGTTACCTCGGGCGACGTGATCGTCGTTGAAAAGCTGCTCGGCGAGCCGGGTGAAACGATTGAAGTTGGCCAGGTGATGATGCTGGGCGAAGAGGGCAAGGCCCCGACCGTCGGCTCCCCCGTGGTCGAGAAGGCTGCCGTGTTCGCCGAAGTGCTGGAACAGCAGAAGGGCGACAAGGTTCTGGTCTTCAAAAAGAAGCGGCGTCACAACTATCGCCGCCTGAAGGGCCATCGCCAGTTGGAGACGGTGCTGCGCATCGTCGACGTGAGCGCCACCGGCACCAAGCCTGCCGCCGCCAAGAAGACGGCGAAGAAGGCCGATGCCGAGCCCAAGGCCGAAGCGAAAGCGGCCGAAACGAAGGAATCCAAGGCGGAAGCCAAACCGGCGGCGAAAAAGCCCGCTGCCAAGAAGGCCCCCCCCAAGAAAGCCGCCCCCAAGAAGGGCGAGGAATAAGGAGTAGTCACCGATGGCACATAAGAAATCCGGTGGTAGTTCGCGTAACGGTCGCGATTCTGAAGGTCGGCGCCTGGGCTTGAAAAAGTCCGGTGGTCAGGCCGTTATTCCGGGCAACATCATCGTGCGCCAGCGCGGCACGAAATTCCATCCGGGCGAAAACGTCGGCATGGGCAAGGATCACACGATCTTCGCCAAGGCCGAAGGCCGGGTGAAGTTCGAGACCAAAGCGCAGGGCCGTACCTACATCTCGGTGGAGCCGGCCGTCTGACGGTCTGAGCGGCCATTCGCGACGAGAAATCGCGGGGGAATGGCCAGCCATTCCCCCGTTTTTCTTGTCCGCATGCCAGTATAGATTTCAGTCCCTAGATTCCAGCTCCGACAACACTCGATGAAGCGCCATGAAGTTTCTTGATGAAGCAAAAGTGTTCGTGAAAAGCGGCGACGGCGGCAACGGCTGCATGTCGTTCCGGCGCGAAAAGTATATCGAGTTCGGCGGTCCCGACGGTGGCGACGGCGGGCGCGGCGGCGATGTCGTGATCGAATGCGCCAACGGCCTGAACACCCTGATCGATTTCCGCTATCAGCAGCATTTCCGGGCTGAACGCGGCCATCACGGCATGGGCAAGAACCGCACCGGTGGTGCTGGCAAGGAAATCGTCCTCAAGGTGCCCGTCGGCACGCAAATTCTGGACGACGACAAGGAAACGGTCCTGGCCGATATGACCACGGTCGGCGAACGCATCGTGCTGTTGCGCGGCGGCGACGGCGGCCTAGGCAATGCGCGGTTCAAATCCTCGACCAACCAGGCCCCGCGAAAGACGGTCCCCGGCTTCCCCGGCGAGGAACGGTGGATTTGGCTGCGCCTGAAGTTGATCGCCGATGCCGGTCTGGTCGGCCTGCCCAATGCCGGCAAGTCGACGTTCCTGGCCGCGGTCAGCCGGGCCAAGCCCAAGATCGCGGATTATCCCTTCACCACCCTGCATCCCAATCTGGGCGTGGTTCAGGTCGATCAACATTCGTTCGTCCTGGCCGATATCCCGGGCCTGATCGAAGGGGCCAGCGATGGCGCGGGCCTGGGCACCCGGTTCCTGGGCCATATCGAACGCTGCCGGGTGCTGCTGCATCTGGTCGACGGCACGCAGGAAGACGTCGCCGAAGCCTATCATCAGGTGCGCCACGAAATGGAAGCCTATGGCGGCGGACTGGCCGACAAACAGGAAATCCTGGCCCTAAACAAGTGCGACGCCATGAGCGACGAAGAGCTCACCAAACGGCGCAAGGCGCTGGCCAAAGCCGCCGGCTGCAAGGCCAAGGACATCATGGTCGTGTCCGGCGTTTCGGGCCAGGGCGTGAACGAGGTGCTGCGCGCCCTGTTCAAGGAAATCGGCATCGCCGACGCCGAAGAGGCCGAGGCTGAGGCCGGCGAGCCGGAGCCCTGGCGGCCATGAGCACCACGCCCCACCTGAAACAGGGCAAGCGGGTCATTGTCAAAATCGGCTCGGCCCTGCTGGTCGATAAGGAACGCGGCACGGTCAAACGCGGCTGGCTGGAAACGCTGGGCGCCGACCTGATGAAACTGCGCGCCCGTGGCCAGGAAGTGCTGATCGTCTCGTCCGGGGCAATCGCCGTCGGTCGCCGCCATCTGGGGCTGGCCGCGCGGGGCAAGCTGAAGTTGGAAGAAAGTCAGGCCGCCGCCGCCGCCGGAATGGTTCGCCTGGCTCATGCCTATCAAGAGGTCATGGGCCCGCATGGCGTGACGGTGGCGCAGGTCCTGCTGACCTTGGACGATTCCGAAAACCGGCGGCGCTACCTCAACGCCCGCAACACCATCGACCAGATCATTCGTCTGGGCGCGGTGCCGCTGATCAACGAAAACGACACGGTCGCGACCGACGAAATCCGCTTCGGCGATAACGACCGGCTGGCGGCGCGGGTCGCGGCCATGGTTTCGGCCGATACGCTGGTCCTGCTGTCGTCGTCCGACGGCCTGTACGAAAGCGATCCGACCTATGACCCCGGCGCCGTCCACGTGCCGGTGGTGCAGGGCGGGATCACGCCCGAGATCGAGGCCATGGCCGGGGTCAAGATGACCGAAGACGGCTCCGGCGGCATGGTGACCAAGCTGGTCGCCGCCCGCATGGCGATGGCTGCGGGTTGTCGCATGGTCATCGCCAACGGCCTGGCCGACCATCCGTTGCAGCGCATGGAAGACGGCGGCAAGGTCACTTGGTTCTTGCCGGACTCGTCGCCGCTGACAGCGCGCAAACAATGGATTTCCGGATCGCTCAAGCCCCATGGCGCGATCGTTCTGGACGACGGCGCGGCCCGGGCGTTGGCCCAGGGCAAGAGCCTGTTGCCCGCCGGGGTGGTCGAGGTCGAGGGCCGGTTCGAGCGCGGCGACGCGGTAACGATCAAATCCCGCGACGGCGAGCATCTTGGCCGGGGGCTGGTCGCCTATTCGTCATCGGATGCGCGCCGCATCATGGGGGCGAAGTCGAAACAGATTGAAGACCTTCTGGGCTATCGCGGGCGGGACGAGATGATCCACCGCGACGACTTGGTCCTGGATTAAGAGCCCGGGTGCTGGACTGAAACCCTGGACGGCGGGGAAGAGCCCGCCTTATCGTTCCGGGTGAGGAGAGAGAAATGACGACCGGACAAGACGACATCCCCGCGATGATGGCCGATATCGGCCGCCGTGCGCGCGCCGCCCAGGCCAAGCTGGCGACCGCTCCGCGCGCCGCGAAGGACAAGGCCTTGACCGAGGCCGCCGCCAGCCTGCGCCGTCGTCAGAACGAAATCCTTAGCGAAAACGCCAAGGACATGACCTTCGGCGAGGACAAGGGCCTGTCCAAGGCCATGCTCGACCGCCTGTTGCTGAACGAAGACCGGGTCGAGTCCATGGCCAAAGGCCTGGAAGATATTGCCAAGCTGGACGATCCCGTCGGCACCACCCTGGCCGAATGGGACCGCCCGAACGGCCTGCATATCGAGCGCCGCCGGGTCCCCTTGGGCGTGATCGGCGTGATCTATGAATCCCGCCCCAACGTGACCGCCGATGCCGGGGGGCTGTGCCTGAAGGCGGGCAATGCCTCGATCCTGCGTGGCGGCTCGGAAAGTTTTCATTCCTCGGCGGCGATCCTGCAAAGCCTGCGCGAAGGGCTGAAATCAGCCGGTCTGCCCGAAGACGCGATTCAGACGGTCCCCACCCGCGACCGCGCAGCGGTTGGCGAGATGCTGCGCATGACCGACTATATCGATGTGATCGTGCCGCGCGGCGGCAAGTCGCTGATCCAGCGGGTCATCGATGAAAGCAAGATTCCCCTGTTCCAGCACCTGGAAGGGCTGTGCCATTCCTATGTGAACAAGGCCGCGAACCCCGACATGGCGAAGTCCGTCGTGGTCAACGCCAAGATGCGGCGCACCGGTATCTGCGGATCGACCGAAAACATCCTGGTCGATCGCGATGCCGCCGATAAGCTGCTGCCTGGCATTCTCGATGGGTTGGTGCAGGCCGGCTGCGAAGTGCGCGGCGATGCCGAGGTCCAGCGGATGGACGCCCGCGTGACCCCGGCGACCGACGCTGATTGGGACACGGAATACCTGGACAGCATCGTCGCGGTGAAACTGGTCGACGATATCGACGACGCCATTCGCTTCATCGGCGCCCATGGCTCCGACCACACCGACGCGATCATCACCGACGACGCGGCGGCGGCGGAGAAGTTCATCAACGAAGTCGACAGCGCTATCGTTATGGTCAATGCCTCGACCCAGTTCGCCGACGGCGGCGAATTCGGCATGGGGGCCGAGATCGGTATCTCCACCGGCAAGATGCATGCCCGGGGGCCGGTCGGTGTCGAACAACTGACCAGCTTTAAATACGTCGTACGCGGCTCCGGCCAGGTTCGACCCTGAGTTTGGCCTGAATTTAGGGACGGCTTCATCGTTGAAACGGCACGCGCGACGCATCGGGCTTTTGGGGGGATCGTTCAATCCCGCCCATGACGGCCACAGGCACATCAGCCTGCAGGCGTTGAAGCGGTTGCGCCTGGACGAGGTCTGGTGGCTGGTCTCGCCGCAGAACCCGCTGAAGTCCCGGACCGACATGGCGCCCATCGAAATGCGAATCGATAGCGCCAAAAAAGTCGCTGATCACCCCCGCATCCGGGTCACGGACATCGAATGCGACCTGGGCACGACCTATACCGCCGATACCCTGGCCCGATTGACCCGAAGATTCCCGAACCTGCGGTTTATCTGGCTTATGGGTGCGGACAACCTGGCGCAGATCTCACGTTGGAATCGCTGGACACGCATCTTTAACACCGTGCCCGTTGCGGTTTTCGCCCGTCCTACCTATTCTTTAGGGGCGTTGTCGGGCAGGGCAGCGCGCCGGTTCAACCGGGAGCGCATCAAGGAATCCCGGGCGAGCCGGTTGGCCGACATGCGTCCTCCGGCGTGGGTCTTTCTTCATACGCCATTGAACGCAACTTCGGCCACGGCGCTACGGGCGCGGGGCCTGTTCCGGCGTTCGGGCGTTTAGAGCAACCGGCAATGTCGCCTGTTGCGTAGGCAACGGAACCGAAAGGACAAGGCCATACCAAAAGCGAAGCAGATGCCCCTCGCCAGCAATGATGTGTTGAAGCTGGTGACTGCATCCCTGGATGACGACAAGGCTCAGGACCTGACCGTCATCGACCTTAACGGCAAGACCGATATCGCGGACCATATGGTCATTGCCAGCGGCACATCCGAGCGCCAAGTGGGCGCCATGGCCGACCATCTTCAGGCGAAATTGAAACAGGGCGGGCTGAAAGGCGTGCACGTCGAAGGGCTCAATCAATGTGATTGGGTGCTGATCGACGCCGGTGACGTCATCGTTCACCTGTTCCGGCCCGAAGTGCGGGATTTCTACGGCCTGGAAAAGCTGTGGTCGGGATCGCCGATGCCCGAGGCTGCAAGCGCGCCGCTCTGAGCGGCCGCTCGACCTTGTCCGGCTAGATTCGGCTTGACCGAATGTGACGGCCCCGCGGTTGCGTGACCGGCGGGGTCGCCAGGAAAGACGTTTTTGCGCGAACGGCCCCTCGGGCCGTCTCTAAAGGGCTTGTTCGCGCCGCGTTCAATTCACGCTATACCTTCATCCCATGCGCATCACCATCATCGCCGTCGGCCGCCGCAAGAAGGGCCCGGAACAGGATTTGTTCGATCAGTACAAGGCGCGCCTGCCCTGGCCGCTGGACCTGAAACTGGTCGAAGAGAAAAAGCCCCTGTCCGGTGATGCCCTGAAGGCGCGCGAGGCCGAATTGCTGCTGAACGCCGTGCCCGACGGCGCGGTCCTTGTCGCCCTGGACGAGCGGGGTAAAACCGAATCCAGCCCCGATTTCGCGGCCCGATTGGGCGATTGGCGCGATGGCGGGGCGCGGGACGTTGCCTTCGTCATCGGCGGGGCCGACGGTCTGGCCGAAGAGGTCCGCAGCCGGGCCGATTTCGTGATGTCCCTGGGCAAGCAAACCTGGCCGCATCAGCTGGTTCCCGCCCTGTTGGCGGAACAGTTATATCGGGGATATGCGATTCTGACCGGCCATCCCTATCACCGCGTGTAGGCTATCATCCGAGGCCGTCCTCTGGTAAAAGAACGCCCGAGGGAAAGCGCGCTTGACGCGCGCCAGTGGACACCCCATTTCAACACCCCAATGCTGTAAATTAAGAAGAGCGTCATGCCCGAAGCGACGAAAACTCCCCGGCCCGTGGTTCTGTGCATCCTGGACGGATGGGGCGACCGCGAAGCGGCCCCCGACAACGCTATTTCCATGGCTCCGACCCCGACCTGGGACCGGCTTTTGGCCGATTGCCCCCGGGCGCGGCTTGATGCCTCGGCCCAGGAAGTGGGCCTGCCCCAGGGGCAGATGGGTAATTCCGAGGTCGGCCACATGAACCTGGGCGCCGGGCGCATCGTTCTTCAGGACCTGCCGAAGATCGACGCCGCCGTGGCCGACGGGTCGCTGGCGGAAAATCCGGCGCTGACCGCGTTCATCGACGGCCTGAAACAATCGGGCGGAACCTGTCATCTGATCGGGCTGCTCAGCCCCGGCGGCGTGCACAGTCATCAGGACCATATGGTCGCTCTGGCCAAGGCCGTGGTCGCCGCAGGTGTGCCGGTTGTGGTGCATGCCTTCATGGATGGGCGCGACACCCCGCCCAAGGCCGCCAAAAGCTACATGAATCGCTTCCTGACAGACCTGGATGGCTGCGACGACGTGACCGTCGGGACGGTCACTGGGCGCTATTTCGCCATGGACCGGGACAAGCGCTGGGAGCGTGTGGTCAAGGCCTATGATGTGATGACTAGCGCCGAGGGCGAGAATACGGCCGCTGATCCGATGGCCGCGATCGAGGGCTCGTACACCGCCGGCAAGACGGATGAATTCATGGAGCCCTGCGTGATCGGCGATTACGCGGGCATGAACGACGGCGACGGACTGCTCTGCGCCAATTTCCGCGCCGACCGCGCGCGGGAAATCCTGACCGCGCTGGTCGATCCGGCGTTCGACGGGTTCGAGCGGACCAAGACCGTGGACTTCGCCTGCTGCCTGGGCATGGTCGAATATTCCAATGATCTGAATGCCTTCATTCCTGCGATGTTTCCGGCGGAAGCCCTGACCGGCATTCTGGGCGAAGTCGTGTCCAAGGCCGACAAGAAGCAACTGCGTATCGCTGAGACGGAGAAGTACGCCCATGTCACGTTCTTCCTGAACGGCGGGCGCGAAGACGTGTTCGACGGCGAGGAACGAATCCTGGTGCCGTCGCCCAAGGTCGCGACCTATGACCTGCAGCCGGAAATGTCCGCGCCCAAGGTCACCGATGAATTGGTCCGGGTGATCGGCGAGGGTACGTTCGATCTGATTGTGGTCAACTACGCCAACGGCGACATGGTCGGCCACACCGGCGTTTTGGAAGCGGCGATGAAAGCGGCGGAAGCCGTGGATGCGGCCCTGACGCGCCTGGAAAAAGCGGTGATCGACGCCGGGGGCGTGATGCTGGTCACCGCCGACCACGGCAACTGCGAACAGATGAACGACCCCAAGAACCGTAGCGCCCATACGCAGCATACCCTGAACCTGGTTCCGGCCCTGCTGGTCAATGCGCCGGCCTGGGTCAACGGCCTGCACGATGGGCGTCTGGCCGATGTCGCGCCGACCCTGCTGCAGTTGATGGGGCTGGAACAGCCCGAGGAAATGACGGGCCGCTCCCTGATCGACGGCACCGCCGACGCCCAGCGCGCGGCGGCGGAATAGGCGGGGGCGGGGCGCTGCTCCGGCGTCATCCCCTCGGATGGGTGCTGGCCGCGGCCTTGGCCGCGCAAACGGGCGTCGTTTTCCCCGCTACTGCGGCGGAAAAGGATGCCGGAAACTCCCTGGATAAAGTCCAAAGCGAGATCAAGAAAGGCCGCGCGGAAAGCGAGCGCCTGAAGGATCAGGCCGAAGGCCTTCAGGCTGAGTTGAAGAACCTGCAGCACCGCTTGGTCTCCGCCGCGCAGGTCGTGCAGGACCGTGAACTTCGAGTCATCACCCTGGAAGCCAAGATCGCGGACCTGGTTCGCCAGGAAAGGGAAAAGCTGGCCCAGTTGAACGCCAACCGCGGACAGCTTGCGGCGGTTCTGGTGGCTTTGCAGAAGATGGTGCAGTTCCCGCCCGAAGCCCTGCTGGCCCTGCCGGAATCGCCGGACGATCTGGTCCGCAGCGCGATCCTGCTGCGCGCCGTGGTGCCGGAGATCGACCGCCGCGCCACCAGTCTGCGCCTGGACCTGCAATCCCTGGCCGAGACGCGCGAGAAGACGGCGGAAGAACGCCTGAACCTGAATACCGCCGCGGATGATCTGGATCGGCAGCGCTCGGAAATCCGTCGCCTGATGGCGGATCGTCAGCGCCTGTTGGACAAGACACGGGCCGAGGAACGGCGGACCGCGCAACGGGTCGCCGGTCTGGCCGCCAAGGCCGCGAACCTGAAGGATCTGATGGCGCGGCTGGAGGAACAGCGCGCCGCCGATGAGCGCGCTGCCGCCGAGGCGGCGAAAGCCGCCCGGGAACAAGCCGCGCGCGACAAGGCCGAGGCCAATCGCCAGACGCGGATCGCCGCCACAGTTTCGCCATCCCCGTCGATCACTACTCGTCGTGGCCGGTTGCCGTTGCCCGTGGTGGGTGATCTGGTCGGCCGTTATGGCGAGAACCTGCCGTCGGGTCTGACCCGCAAGGGGATCGACATCGCCACGCGCGGTGGGTCCCAGGTGATCGCGACCTATGACGGCAAGATCGCGTTCGCCGGAAAGTTTAGAGGTTACGGGCAGTTATTGATTATCGATCATGGCGACGGATATCATACGCTGCTGGCCGGAATGGCCCGTATCGAAACGGCGGTGGGCCGTCGCGTTTCCACCGGAGAGCCTGTGGCCACAATGGGTGCGGGCGGCGGCGAGCAGCCGATTCTCTACGTCGAATTGCGTCGCAAGGGACAACCGATCAATCCCTTGCCGTGGTTGGCGTCACGCAAAGACAAGGTGAGCGGATGACACAGAATTTCATGAAGGTCTCGGGCATGCGGTTGATCGCCGGTGTGGCGCTTTTGGGTGGGCTTGCGTTTATGGCGCAGCCGTCCTGGGCTGCCGAGGCGGCGCCCGAGGTCAAGAATTCGGAAGAAACCTATCGTCTGCTCAATCTGTTCGGCGATGTGTTCGAACGCATCCGTTCCCAATACGTCGATAAGCCGACCGATGAAGAACTGGTCGAATCCGCGATCACCGGCATGCTGCAATCCCTGGATCCGCATTCCAGCTATATGAACGAGCGGACCTACAAGGAAATGCAGGTCAACACGCGTGGACAGTTCGGCGGCCTGGGCATTCAGGTGACCATGGAAAGCGGCGTGGTGAAGGTGATTTCGCCGATCGACGACACACCCGCATCCCGCGCGGGGATCAAGCCGGGCGACCTGATCACGCATCTGGACGGCGAAGCGGTGCAAGGCCTGACCCTGTCGCAGGCGGTCGAGAAGATGCGCGGCAAGGTCGGTAGCGAGATCAAGCTAACCATCTTCCGCGCCGGGCAGGATCCGTTCGATGTGTCGTTGACCCGCGCCGTGATCAAGATCACCTCGGTCCGCCACCATATGGAAGGCGAGGATGTCGGCTACGTCCGCATCACGTCGTTCAGCGAGCAAACCAAACAGGGTCTGGACAAGGCCATCGAGGCGATTAAGAAGGAAGCGGGCGACAAGCTGAAGGGCTATGTCCTGGACCTACGCAACAACCCGGGCGGACTGTTGGATCAGGCGATTGCCGTCTCCGATACCTTCCTGGACAAGGGCGAGATCGTTTCCACCCGGTCGCGCGACCCCGAAGATACCCAGCGTTTCAACGCCACCACGGGCGACATGATCGACGGCAAGCCGCTGGTCGTGCTGATCAATGGCGGCTCGGCTTCGGCTTCGGAAATCGTCGCCGGCGCGCTGCAGGATCATCGTCGCGCGGTGCTGATGGGGACCCGGTCGTTCGGTAAGGGATCGGTCCAGACGATCATCCCGTTGCAGGGCCATCGGGCCATGCGGTTGACCACCGCACGGTATTACACGCCGTCTGGTGACAGCATCCAGGCCAAGGGTATTCACCCCGATATCGAGGTCAAACCCTCCCGAATCGAGGAAATCGAAAGCCGTCCGGGCCGCCGCGAGGAAAACCTGCGGGGTGCGTTGGACAACGGCGACCACGAGAAGGAAGGCAAGGCGTCCGATCCTGCTGCCAAACCCGAAGACGGGAAAACGGAAGGAAAAGAAGGGGATGCCAAGGCCAAGGCCGTGGATTACCAGCTTTTGCGGGCGGTTGACCTGCTGCGCGGGGTGGCTCTGTTTTCCGGCTCGTTGACCTCGTCAAGTAATTGAGTACCCTGCATTAATTGGGGGCGGGCCTTTTCCGGGCCTCGGTCGTGGGAATTCACGGCCGATGTCCGCTGGGCCGGTCCGCCCGCCGGACGCCGTGGGGGATGGTCCGGTCAAGCCTGAGCGGGTGAACAGTTGAAATTGCCGTCGTTGAAATTGCCGTTCGGATCGAAGCGCCGCAAAAGCGGTGACGACGACGACGAGGCGTTCGACCTCGACGAAGACGAATTCGAGGACGAAGAGGAAGAAGAGGACGACGGCGCATACGACGACGATGACGACGAGGAAGAGGGTAGTGCGTGGGAACGCATGGACCCGCAACGCAAGGTCCTCATCATCGCCGGCCTGGCCGCTGGGCTTCTGCTGACCTCGATCTTCGGCGGCGCGGCTTGGTTCCTGTTCGGGGGCGAGCCGGAGAAAGCCGCCGAACAAGCCCCCCAACATCGCGCCGACGGATCAATCGCCATTCCCGCGGCCCCCGTACCGGGCCAAGGCCAAGGCCTGACGCCGCCCCCGCCGGGCGGAGAGGCGCCTCAGGCCGCCGGACAGCCCGCGCCCACGGGACAGCCGGGCGCCGCCGCCCCTACCGCGCCGATTGAACCTGTGGTCGGCGGTATCTCCGCTTCTCAGGTCGGGGTGCAGAACGAAGGTCTGGGCGGTCTTGCCGCGCAGACGACCGCCGTCGGTCAGGACCCGGAGCGCAGCCGCGTCGTTCCCTTCGCCACCGGCGAAGCTTTCCGCGGGATCGCCCCGTTCAAGGAAGTCGACGCCCTGGCCCGTGTGCCGGATTTGGCCCTGGTCGAAAAAGGGCCGGATGGGCGGGACATGCCGATCGTGGCGCGCAACGGCACCCGGCCGATGGACGCCTACGCCCGCCCGGTCGCCGATGCCGATGCCGCCATCCCGCAGGTCGCGATTATCATCCGTGGGATCGGGCTGTCGCGCACGGCTTCGATCACGGCGATCAAGAGCCTGCCGCCCGAAGTCAGCATGGTCATCTCACCCTATGCCCGTGACCCTTCGGATTGGGTGCTGCGCGCCCGCTTGGCGGGGCACGAGGTCTTCATGGGGCTGCCCATGGAAAGCGCCAATTTCCCGTTCGAAGACGCGGGCCCCCTGGCTCTCAACAGTGCCGTTCAGTTGAATCAGAACATGGCGACCCTGCATAACATCATGGCGATGGTGCCTGGCTATGTCGGGTTCATGAGCCGCTTCGGTTCGCGCTTCGGCGTGGCCGAGGGCCAGTTGAAGCCGATCTTCGAAGAGATCAAGGCGCGCGGTTTGATGTTCATTGATTCCGGCGAAAGCGGCAGCGGCGCCATGTCGCGGATTGCGGGCGAGGTCGCCTTGCCGATGGCGGTGGTGAACATCCATCTGGACCGCACGCCGACCGAGGACGAAATCGCCTCGCGCCTTCTTCGCCTAGGGGCCTTGGCCCGCAGTCAATCCATCGCTGTGGCCATGGGCGAGCCTTATCCCCATACCATCCGCGAACTGAAGAGCTGGCTGGCTGCCCAACCGCCCGATAAATTGCGCCTGGTGCCGGTCAGCGCCGTTGCCGACCGCCAGATCATCCAATAAGAACCAGAGCACCCAGGGGCGCGCTATTCTCCCATTCCTTAACGTGACCGAGACGCATGACTGAAAATGACGACGATCCGCGCCCGTTCCGAACCGGCGTGGGCGCCTTGCTGCTGAACGACGATGGCCGCGTATGGATCGGCGAGCGGATCCGCCGCGCCGGTCAACAGATGGAATTCCCCTGGCAGTTGCCGCAAGGCGGCCTGGACGAAGGCGAGGACCCGCGCGATGCGGTGTTCCGGGAACTGGAAGAAGAGACCGGCACGGCCAACGCCGAAATCATCGCCGAAACGCCCGGCTGGCTGACCTATGACCTGCCGGTCGATATTCGAGACCAGGTGTGGAAAGGGCGCTTTCGTGGCCAGCGGCAGAAATGGTACGCCATGCGTTTTCTGGGCCGGGATACGGAATTCGACCTGATGACGCACGAGAAACCGGAATTTTCCAGCTGGCGCTGGGCGCCGATGACGGAACTGCCGGGCTTGATCGTTCCTTTCAAGCGGGGGCTCTACCACGAGCTGTTGTCGGTCTTTGGGCATTTGGATGTTGGAAAGGGGACCGGGCAGTGATGATGTACGTGGAAGTGATCGGCGGGCTGGTCATCTTGGTCGGCGCGGCCGAAGTGATGATCCGCGGCGCGGTCGGCCTGGCCCGTATTTTCGGCCTGTCGCCGTTGCTGATCGGCATGACCGTGGTCGCGTTGGGGACTTCGGCGCCGGAACTGGTCGTGTCATTGGATGCCGCCTTGACCGGCAATCCCGGCCTGGCCACGGGCAACATCGTCGGCTCGAACATCGCTAACGTGTTGTTGATCACGGGTGCGGCGGCCCTGGTCGCCCCCATGGCGCGCCGCACGGAACGGCTGTACCGCGACGGGGCCCTGCTGATCCTGTGCACGGCCCTGTTCGTATTGTTGTGCTGGGGCGAGGAGCTGGATATCGCCCAAGGGGCCTTGTTGATCATTATCTTCCTTGGCTTCATGGGCAGCGCTTATTGGCGGGATATCAACGACCCCAAAGCTTCGGCAGAGCGCGTCGGCGAAGTCGAGGAGATCGGCGGCGTGCCGTCCCGCGCCTGGGTTGCCTGGGCGAGCGCGATCGGTGGCCTTGTCGGGATCGCCCTGGGCGCGGACCTGATGGTCAACGGCGGTGTCGCCATCGCCCGGTCGTTCGGCTTGGGCGAGGAAGTGATCGGCCTGACCCTGATTGCGATCGGAACCTCATTGCCGGAATTGGCGGCCTCGGTCGTCGCAGCCCGGCGGGGGCATGCCGACGTGGCGATCGGCAATGTCGTCGGCTCCAACATGTTCAACATGCTGGCGATTGCCGGGGTTGTCTCCATGGCTTCTCCCTTGCCGGTGCCGTCGACGATGCTCGCCTTCGATCTGTGGGTGATGCTGGGATCGGCCATTCTGATCGTCCCGGCCATGACCGGCTGGACCGGCATGTCGCGTATCGCCGGGGTCGGGATGCTGGTGCTATACCTGGGCTATCTCGCGGCGCAGGTCTTGGACGTTCCGACCCGTATCGCCGCAAAGCTGTTCTAAGGGCTTGGGGATGAACGCGCACGAGACCATGGTTCCGGAAACGGTTCTGATCACCGGCGCCGCCAAGCGGATCGGCCGGGAATTGGCATTGGATATGGCGTCACTTGGCTGGCGGGTCGCCGTGCATTACAACGCGTCCCGCGATGCGGCCTTGGCCGTGGTCGACGAGATCGCGGCCGCGGGCGGCCGGGCGGCGGCGTTCAAGGCAGACCTGGCGGACGAGGGCGAAACCTCGGCCCTGTTGCCCCAGGTGGTAGACGGGCTGGGCCCGGTGACCTGTCTGGTCAACAACGCTTCGTTGTTCGAAAAGGACGTGCCTGAAACGGTCACCCGCGACAGCTGGGACGCGCATATGGAAACCAACCTGCGCGCGCCCTTCGTCCTGACCCAGGCCATGGCGGCCCATTTGCCGGCGGGAATGTCGGGGGTGGTGGTCAACATCATCGATCAGCGGGTGTTGAACCTGCGCGGCGATTTCACGTCTTACACTTTGTCCAAGTACGGCCTGTGGGGGCTGACGCAGATGCTTGCCCGGGGGTTGGCGCCGCGCATACGCGTAAATGCAATCGGGCCAGGCCCGACCCTGCCCAGCCACCGCCAGACCGAGGATCAGTTCGTCGAACAATGGCGGGGAACGCCGCTGGAACGACCGGTCGATCCGCAGGAGATTTGCACGGCTTTGCGCTTCATCCTTGACGCGCCCGCCTTTACAGGCCAAATCATCGCCTTGGACAGCGGTCAGCACATGGGGGCCGCCTGGGACAATGGGGCCGACCTGGAATAGCTAGGCTGGCCCGGCCACGCCGACCACCGAGGGGAACGGGATGACCGTCGACCAATACAAGGTTTCGGAGACGGCCAAGATCGCCGATGCGCGATCCCTGATCCGTCATGTCTTCGTGCGTAATCTGGTGCTGATGGCCAGTATCGGCATCTATGCGTTCGAGAAGAAGGACGCCCAGCGCGTCCGCATCAACGTGGACCTGGCGGTTCGCGAAGCCGATCATCCGCCGACCGACGAGATCAGTCAGGTCGTCTGCTACGAAGAGATCACCGACGGCATCAAGGGCATCGTCGGTCGGGGCCACGTCAATCTGGTGGAAACCCTGGCCGAGGATATCGCCGGCATGTGCCTTGAAGACCCGCGTGTGCGGTCTGCTCGGGTGCGGGTGGAAAAGCTGGACATCTTCGAAAACGCGGAAAGCGTCGGCGTCGAAATCGAGCGGTTTAATCCGCGCGCTTGATACTGCTTGAGCGTCTTCCCCTAAGTGCTTGAAAAAACGACTTTGTGACACTTCGTCGCGCGAGTTGTGCACAGGGGCTGTCACCGTTTCAATTTCGTGTCCACCCTGTTTCCGTAAATTTTCATCCCCGAGTCGCACGCTCGGGGATGTGTCTTTCTTGTTTAATATCAATTACTTATAATCGTGCCTATTTATTGAGCAAAGCGGAGGAATCCCAGAGTTTTCACGCCCTCAGCCTGTGCAGGCGGCTTTTTCAACAGCTTTATCCACAAGAGTCGTGGATAGTTGGCGTTCGCGAAAAAGGGGCCCTGGATATATCTTTCGTCATAGCCTTGATTCCCTTCGGCTTTCTCTTCGAATAGGTCTGAAAAGCGGAGTTTTTTAAGTGACGACGACGGCGGACGATCAGGACAAGGATGCGGCGGACGTGATCGCCGACGACCTTGCCGGCGCGGCTTCGGCGGCCCAGGGAGCTGCCGTCATCGCCGAGCACCTGAAGACCCTGCCCGGTAGCCCCGGCGTCTATCGGATGCTCGCCGCCGACGGCTCGGTCCTATACGTCGGCAAGGCCAAGGATTTGAAGAAGCGGGTCGCGGCCTATACCGCGCCCGAACGGCAGCCGATCCGCATTCAGCGGATGATCTCCCTGACCAAGGACATGGAATTCGTGACGACCACGACAGAGGCCGAGGCCCTGTTGCTGGAGTCCAACCTGATCAAGCGCTACGCCCCGCGCTACAACATCCTTCTGCGCGACGACAAGTCGTTCCCCTATATCCTGGTCACCGGCGATCACGATTACCCCCAGGTGGTGAAATACCGGGGGGCGAAGTCGCGCACCGGAGATTACTTCGGTCCCTTCGCCTCCGTCTGGGCGGTCAACGATGCGCTTAACGTGTTGCAGCGGGCGTTCCTGCTGCGGTCCTGTTCGGATCATGTGTTCTCGGGCCGGACCCGGCCCTGCCTGCTGTATCAAATCAAGCGCTGTTCGGGCCCCTGCGTGGAGCGAATTTCGAAACAGGACTATGGCGAGCTTGTCGCCCAGGCGCGGGCGTTCCTGACCGGCGACAGCAAGGCCGTGCAGCAGGACCTGTCGCGGCAGATGCAGGACGCCTCGGACGCGTTGGAGTTCGAGCAGGCGGCTCAGTTCCGCGACCGGATCCAGGCGATGACCCGGATTCAGGCCCATCAGGATATCAACATCCGCACGGTCGGCGATGCCGATGTCGTCGCCGCCCATCGTCAGGGCGGACAGACCTGCGTGCAGGTGTTCTTCTTCCGCACCGGGGCTAACTTCGGCAACCGCGCCTATTTCCCCAGCCATGCGCCCGAAGATGAGATGGGCGACGTGCTGGAAGCCTTCCTGGGGCAGTTCTATGCCCGGGCCCAGCCGCCCAAGACAGTGATCCTCAGCCACGATCTGCCGAACAAGGAGCTGATCGAGGATGCCTTGTCCGTGCGGGCCGAACGGCGGGTGCAAGTCGTCGTGCCGACGCGCGGCGACAAACGCAAGATGGTCGACCATGCCCTGAACAACGCCAAGGAAGCGCTTAGCCGCCGGATGTCGGAAAGCGCCACCCAGCGTCGCCTGCTCGAAGGGTTGGCGGATGCCCTGGGCCTGGACGGCACGCCGGACCGGATCGAGGTCTACGACAACAGCCACGTCGGCGGGACCAAGGCGGTGGGTGGGATGATCGTCGCCGGGCCGGACGGTTTCGAAAAGGGCGCCTACCGCAAGTTCAATATCAAGGGCGCTGCCAACGTCCCGGAAACGGGGGGCAAGGGTTTCGCCCCCGGTGACGACTACGCAATGATGCGCGAGGTTCTAACCCGGCGTTTTTCCCGCGCCCTGAAGGAAGACCCCGAACGCGCCGAAGGCCAATGGCCGGACTTGATCCTGATCGACGGCGGCAAGGGGCAGCTCGGCATCGCCATGGAGGTCTTCGAGGACCTGGGGATCGAGGACGTGTCCCTGGCGGCGATCGCCAAGGGGCCGGACCGCAACGCCGGGCGCGAGCGGATCTTTCTGCCTGACGGGCGCGAAATCGCCCTGAAGCCCCAGGACCCGGTGCTCTATTTCCTGCAGCGCCTGCGCGACGAGGCCCATCGCTTTGCTATCGGCGCGCACCGGACCCGCCGGGCCAAGGCTATTCATACTTCGCGCCTGGATGACGTGCCCGGCATCGGGGCGCAGCGTAAACGCGCCCTGTTGCATCACTTCGGCCATGCCAAGGCGGTCGAGGAAGCCCGCCCCGAGGATTTGGCCGCCGTCGATGGCATTTCAAAGTCCATGGCGCGTAAGATTTATGACTGGTTTCATCCCGACGACTGATGTGGTTGAATGCGCTCCGCCGGTCGCGGCGCGTATCGATCAATGCGCGGGGTGATCGGCACGGGGGCGGTTGCGCCGGGACGGACCCGGCGCGCCGAAACGGAGACATCTTTGCTTAGCCAACTGCCCAATCTGCTGACCTTGTCCCGCATCGCCGCCATTCCGGTGGTGGTCTGCCTGATGCTGTTCGTGGACCCGCCGTTGGGCAACTGGCTGGCCTTCGGGGTGTATTGCTATGCCTCGATCACGGATTTCTTCGACGGCTACCTGGCCCGCGCCTGGGAACAGCAGTCATCCTTGGGCCGGTTCCTGGACCCCATCGCCGACAAGCTGCTGATTTCGGCGCTGTTGCTGACCCTGGTTGGGGTCGACCGCTTTGCCGCCGTCCATATCCTGCCCGCTGCGGTGATCCTGTGCCGGGAGATTTTGGTCTCCGGCCTGCGTGAGTTCCTGGCGTCGGCCCGCGTCGGCATGCCGGTCTCGACGCTCGCGAAATGGAAGACCACAGTGCAAATTCTGGCCCTGGGCTTCCTGATCGTCGGCCCCGCCGGCCCGGATTTCGGCCCCCTGACCACGACCGAAGTCGGGATATACGGCCTATGGATCGCGGCTTTGCTGACCCTGGTCACCGGGGCGGATTACCTGTGGGCCGGGTTGCGCCATATCCGCCGCGCCGATGCCGCCAAAGCTGCGGGAAATGCCCCGCAAGGCGCTGAAAACCGTTGAATTTTGTGCCATAGTCCCCAATATCAACGGCTCGCCGGTGGGGCGGCATAAGAACACCAAGGGAAGCGGCGGCATGAAGGTTTTCGGCCTGGTCGGGTGGAGCGGCAGTGGGAAAACGACCCTGTTGGTGCGTCTGATCCCCGAGCTGACCGCACGGGGCCTGACCGTTTCGACCATGAAGCACACCCACCATAATTTCGATATCGATCAAAAGGGTAAGGACTCGTACGAGCACCGCGCCGCCGGGGCGACCGAAGTCATGCTGACATCGGGCAAGCGTTGGGTGCTGCAGCGGGAATTTCGCGACGGGCCCGAGCCGGACATGGACGACCTGATCGCCCGCATGGCCCCGGTCGACCTGATCCTGATCGAAGGTTTCAAAAGCCACCGCCATGCCAAGGTCGAAGTCTTTCGCCGTGAGGTCGGCAAAGACCTGATCGCCGCCGGGGACGACAGCATCGTCGCCGTGGCGTCGACCGGCGCGGTTTCGGAGGCATCCTGTCCGGTCTTGGATTTGGACGACGTGCCGGCCATCGCCGATTTCATCATGGCGCATTGCGGGCTGACGGCGTCCGATGCGCCGCAGGACGGATCGAAGGTACGCCATGGCGCAGCTTAAGGACGATTGCTTCGCCTTCGACGGCGGCCTGATGCCGGTGGACGATGCCCTGACGGCCCTGCGGGACCGGGTGACCTGCGTCGCCGAAACCGAGAGTGTTTCCCTGCGCGCGGCCCTGGGCCGGGTCCTGGCCGAAGACGTGGCATCGCCCCGCAACGTGCCGCCGCACGACAATTCCGCCGTCGATGGCTATGCCGTTTATTTCGACGATCTGAGCACCGAAGACGAAACGCGCCTGCCCCTGGGCGGGCGGATCGCGGCGGGCCATCCGTTGAAGGGCGCGGCCCTGCGTGGCCATGCCTATCAAATCTTTACCGGCGCGCCGATGCCCGTGGGCCCGGACGGAACGCAGGCCGATGGACCGGATACGGTCTTCATGGCCGAGGACGCGATCCCCGAGGGGGATACGGTGATTTTGCCTGCGGGCCTGAAGAAAGGCTCCAACCGGCGCTTCGCGGGGGAAGACGTGAAGCAAGGTGATATGATCCTGCGCACGGGTCAGAGCCTTCGGGCCCAGGAAATCGGCCTTGCGGCCTCGGTCGGGCGCAATGCGCTGACCGTCCGCAAACGCTTGCGCGTGGCGGTGTTCTCGACCGGCGATGAAGTCCGCGACCCGGGGCAGGAGGGTATCGAGGACGGCTGCATTTTCGACGCCAACCGCTATACGGTGATGAGCCTGTTGGATGGCCTGGGCTGCGCGGTCACGGACCTGGGTATCTTGCCGGATGATCAGGCGGTGATCGCCGAGGCCTTGGCCAAGGCAGCATCGGGCCATGACCTTCTGGTCACCTCGGGTGGGGTCTCCGCCGGCGAGGAAGATCACGTCAAGGCAGCGGTGGAAAGCCGGGGCAGCCTGCATTTCTGGCGGCTGGCCATCAAACCGGGACGGCCGATCGCCCTGGGGCAGGTCGATGGTACGGCCTTTGTCGGTCTGCCCGGCAACCCGGTGGCGGCGATGGTGACCTTCATGGTGATCGCCCGACCGTTGATCCTGATGCTGACGGGGGCGTCCGAGACCGATGCGCCGCGCTTTCAGGTCAAGGTCGGCTTTCCTTATAAGAAGAAGTCGGGTCGGCGCGAATGGGCGCGGGCCAAGCTGGTATGGAACGGCCACGGCATGCCCGTGGCGGAGAAGCGGCATTCGTCCGGCGCGGGTATTCTGACCTCGATGGTCGATGCCGACGGCTTGGTCGAATTGCCTGAAGACGTAACTGAATTGAAAGAGGGCGCGATCGTCGATTTCCTGCCCTTCCGCGAGGTAACCTGAATGAGCGCGCCCGTAAAACTGTTGTATTTCGCCTGGTTGCGGGAAAAGGCCGGGGTCGGTGAGGAAGATGTTTTGCCGCCGGCCGAGGTCGCGACCGTGGCCGATCTGGTCGACTGGCTGGTCGCGCGGGGCGGCGGCTATGCCGAGGCCTTCGGCGATCGCAAGGTCGTGCGTGTCGCGGTCAATCAGGAATATGTTAATCTGGACTATCCCGTGGCGGCGGGCGACGAGGTCGCGTTCTTTCCGCCGGTCACGGGCGGCTGACAGGACAGGGTGCCGCCATGATCCGGGTGCAGAAAGACGATTTCGATCTTGCCGCCGAGTTGAAGGCGCTGACCGCCGGGAACCACGGTATCGGCGGGTTGTGCTCGTTCGTCGGGCTGGTTCGGGACATGGCAGGTGGCGAAACCATTGGCGCGATGACCCTCGAACACTATCCCGGCATGACCGAAAAGGAATTGGCGCGGATCGAGGCCGAAGCGAACGCGCGCTGGCCCCTGGACGCGACATTGATCATTCATCGCTACGGCCGGTTGGAGCCGGGGGATCAGATCGTATTGGTCGCGGCGGCGTCGGCCCATCGCGAAGCGGCGTTCGAAGCCTGCCATTTCCTGATCGATTTTCTGAAAACCAAGGCCCCGTTCTGGAAATTGGAAGATACGCCGGGCGGCGGCCAATGGGTCGATGCCCGCGACAGCGACGACGCGGCGGCGGCCCGATGGGTGCAATCGCCGGAAAAGGCCGCTGAGTGACGGCCCCGGTGGAAACGCTCGCCGCCGATATCCGGCCCCAGGATATCGATGCGGTGTTCTTCGATTTCGACGGCGTGATCGTGGAATCGAACGAGGTCAAGGTCGAAGCCTTTCGCCGCATGTACGAACCCTATGGAGCGGGCGTGGTCGAGCAGGTCGTTGCCGAACATCTACGCCATGAAGGGGTGTCGCGGGTGGTCAAGCTGCGGCGGTTTCATTCCGAATTCCTGGGCATCGAATTGGATGACGACGGTTTGGCCGAACTGGCGCAGGCCTATTCGGAAATGGTCGAGGACGTCGTCGTCGGCTGCGATGGGGTGCCGGGTGCGGTCGAAGCCTTGGAGGCCTGGGCCGGACATTGTCCGCTTTACGTCGTGTCGGGTACGCCGCAGGAGGAATTGCGGCGGATCGCCGAGCGGCGCGGTCTGAGCGGATATTTCCGCACGGTCTACGGCTCGCCCCGGGTAAAGACGGATATCGTCGGCACGGAGCTGGCCGAGATCGGCGTTAGCCCCGGCCGGGCTCTGTTCGTTGGCGATTCGACCACCGATTTCGATTGCGCCCAGGCGGTGGGAACGCACTTTCTGGGGCGTGTGCCGCGCTGGCGGGAAAGCCCATTCCCGTCAGGCACGGCGGTATTTGAAGACATGTGGCCCTTGGCCCGCGCCGGCGGGTAGGGGGCGTAGACGGAAGGAACGCCATGAGCGACGGCGACGATCTGGACCGGGGTTATCACCCCTCCGCAGCCTACCTGAATACCCGGTTTCTCAACTCGCCCTCGGCCCGTGGCCTGCGCATTCTGTCGGAATATGTCGAACCGGAAGCCCGCTTTCGCAATTACGACATTGCTGACACGTTGGTGTTTTTCGGATCGGCACGCATCCTTCCCAAAGACGAAGCCGAGCGCCGATTGCAGGCAGCCCGCGACCATGGCGGCGATGTCGCCCGGGCGGAGATGGCCGTGACGATGTCGCGTTATTACGAAGAGGCGCGGGAACTGGCCAATCGCCTGACCACGTGGTCGAAGGGCCTGTCCTGCACCCAGAAGCGCTTTATCGTCTGCTCGGGCGGTGGCCCGGGAATCATGGAGGCCGCGAACCGCGGCGCATCGGAAGCAGGCGGGATGAACGTCGGTCTGGGTATTTCCCTACCGCACGAGCAACACCCCAATCCCTACATCACCCGCTCGCTGAGTTTCGAGTTCCATTACTTCTTCATGCGCAAGCTGTGGTTCATGTACCTGGCCAAGGCGATGATCGTGTTTCCGGGCGGGTTCGGGTCGCTGGACGAATTGTTCGAAACGGTGACCCTGGTCCAGACCGGCAAGATCAAAAAGCACATGCCGATCCTGCTGTACGGTAAGGAATTCTGGAACGACGTTCTGAACCTGGACGCCCTGGTCAAATACGGCACCGTCGCGGCCGAAGACTTGGACCTTCTGCACATGGTCGATACGGTCGATGAGGCCTTCGAATTCGTCACCGACGAATTGTCGAAAAGCATGGACCTGCCCGAAGGGCCGTGCCTGTAGGCAGGTTGGCCTTGGGGCTGGCCTAAGGACTGGTAGGGGCACCCAGGTCCAGGCGATAGCGCGTCACCGGGATGAAGTAGTCCTGATAATACATCGGCCTGTCGTCGTGCGCGCAGCCGACCACGTTCAAGATCGAGACCGGCCGATCGTCGGCCCAGCCGCAAGCCTTTACCGCACGCGCGGGCGGGGCTTCGAAACGCATGACCTGACGCACATGATGAACGGGAACATGATGGCGGCTGGCCATCAGGGATTTAAGGTTGGCCCCGCGCAGGTCCTCGGTCGAGATATCGACCAGTTCCGGGAACTGTTCGGCCAGGGCGTAGAACCGGTTGAAGACGCCGAACTCGCCGCCGACCTCCATGATCCGCTCGATACAAACGACCGGGCGCGCGCCCTGGCCCAGATCATCTGACCAGGGGCCGCTGCGCGGGCCGACCCAGCGCCCTAGGATCGTTGTCGTGACGGGCAGTAAATCTCGCGTGCGGCTTTTCGGGTCGAAAAACCGCATGTGCCAGGGTTCTTCGATGCGTCGACCGATCCCGGCGACCACACTGCCGCTGCCGCGCCGCCGCTCGATCAGGCCATCGACCACCAATTCACGCAATGCCCGCTGCACCGTGCCCAAGCTGCAGGGCAGGGCGGCGACCCATTCGGCCTCGGTCGGCAGGCGCGCGCCGACCGGCCAAAATCGCGCCGTAATCGCGTCGCCAATGGCGCGGCGCAGCTTTCCGTGTTTGGGCAGGTCGTCGTCCGCCGGCCAGAATCGCCGAACGAATTCGGTCATGTCGCCTTGCCCGGAATCTGGCGCGGCATTCGATGCGGTTTGGGTCATGATCCGGTGCTCCCGGCTTTCGCCGTTTGAATCCTTCTAACAGCGGGTCGTACGTTGACAAAGAAAAATTACTATGAAGTAATTACTATAAAGTAATTGAAAGGGCGCGATGCCGCCCGAAAATGTCGATAGGGAGGGAGCATGAAGCTCACCGATGAAGAACAGGCCATGTTGGCCGGGGAAATGGGCGAGCCAAGACGCTGGGCCATGGATCATATGGTCAAGGTCGGGGGGATGTTCGACGCGGCCGATCTGGTGCCGGTGTCGCAGGCCCATATGATGGTCGATCCGGAATCGGTTGGCGACGCTGGCGTCAGCTTTCTGGAGGGTCTCGCCGCCCATGGCGCGGAGGAACGGCGCGTCGCCATTCCGATGATCACCGATCCGCGCGGGGTCGATCTGGACTATTACCGCCCGCTCGGCCAGACCGAGGAAATGGCCGATCTGGACCGCCGCACCATCGCCGCCTGCGAAAAGCTGGGCATCCTGATGACTAACACCTGTGTCAATTATCAGACGGTGATGCCGCCGGTGCGGGGCGATCACGTGGCCTTCGGTGATACCGGTGTGGTGATCTACTGCAACAGCGTGCTCGGCGCGTATTCCAACTTCGAAGGCGGACCATCGGCCCTGGCCGCCGGCCTGACGGGCCGGACGCCGCGCTACGGCCTGCACCTGGATGAAAACCGCAAGGCGACCAAGCGGTTCACCGTACGTCACCAACCGCGCGAGCTGACCGACTGGGGCGTGCTGGGCGGCTTTATCGGGCGGCAATGCGGTTCGTACTGGGAAGTGCCCGTGATCGAGGGGATCGAGGTCTCTCCGACTTCGGACGACATGAAGCACTTCGGCGCGGCGATGGCGAGTTACGGCTCGTCGCCGCTGTTCCACATCGTCGGCATCACGCCCGAGGCGGAAACTTTGGCCCATGTCTGCAACGGCGCGCCGCCGCCCGCGCAGGACGTAACCAAGGCCGATATGGATGCCCTGCGCGGCAGCTTCGGGGCCAAGGGCGACAAGGTCGACGTGGTGGTCTTCGCGGCGCCGCAGTTGTCGATCGTGGAAATGGATCAGGTGTCGCGTCTGTTGGACGGCAAGACCCTGCACAAGGACACGGCGATGATCGTCTGCACCTCGCCGACGGTTTATGCGGATAGCCAGCGCATGGGGATTATCGACCGGATCGAGGCCTGTGGCGCCAAGGTCCTGCGCGGCACCTGCTATTACAACCAATACGCCCGCGAAATCGGGGAAGCCAACGGCTGGCAACGGTTGCTCAGCAATTCGGCCAAGATCGTCAATATCCTGGGGGGCTACGGCTATACGCCGGCGCTGCGCAGCATGGAAGAATGCGTCGCCTCGGCGGTCGCGGGAGAAATCGTATGACCAAGGAATTGAAGTGCCACAAGGGAATCGGCCCCAAGGTTCAGGGCGAGGCCCTGGTCGCCGACGACAACTTCTCGGCCCGTTACGACCTGGACCGGATCAAGGGTGTGTTTTCCCGACCGCAGCACAAGCTGGCGGGGAAGTCCTATAAGGACAAGATCCTGGTGCTCAACACGTCCAAGGGCGGGGTCGCGTCGGCTTGGATGCTGCACGAAATGAAATCGCGCGGCATCGCGCCCAAGGCAATCCTGTTCAACCGGGCAAATACCATCCTGGCCCAGGGGGCGGCGCTGGCCGATATGGCGATGTGCGACCGGTTTGAAGACGGCGACGTGACGACCCTGATTCAAACCGGGGACGAGGTCATCGTCGATCCGGAATCGGGCCTGGTGACGGTCACCAACCGGGACTGATCGGCGGTTCGGCGTCTTCGTTGCGTTTGCCTCTGAAGGAAAATTGTATACAATTTTACTAATGGAAGCATTCAAGGAGACGCCAATGAAGGCGCTGAGCGAAGGCCAAGTCGCGGATTTTCGCCGCGACGGCTTTATCTTTCCCATCCCCATGTTGTCGCCGGATGAGGTATCTGCCCGCCTAGCGGATTTGGCCCGGTACGAACAATGGCTGGGCGCGCCGTTGCCTCAGGCCAAGGAACGCAAATGGATGACCATGCCGTTTGCGCATCTTCCCTGGTTCAACGCCCTGGTCCGTGACCCGCGCGTGTTGGATGTGGTCGAGGATCTGATCGGCCCGGACATCCTGGTCTGGACCTCGACCTTTTGGATCAAGGAGCCGGGCTCGCCCCATGTCGCGGCCTGGCATCAGGACAATGCCTATTTCGGGCTGGAGCCGTCGGAAGAGGTTTGCGTCTGGCTGGCCCTGACCGATGCGACCGAAGAAGCGGGCTGTATGAACGTCCTGTCCTGGAACGGTGAGACGCCGAAGGTTCTGCACCATGCCGCGGCGCAGGTCGATGTCAGCATTAATCGCGGCACCCAGACCGTGGTCGAAGCATTTGACGAAAGCCGCCAGGTAGCGATGCAGCTTCCTGCCGGGTCGTTTTCCGTCCACCACGGCTTGTGCATGCATGCCTCGGCTCCTAACCAGGCAGCCCATCGGCGGATCGGCCTGGGACTGAACTTCATTCCCGCCCATGTAAAGGTCGAGGGCAGTATTCGACTAGCGGCGATGTTGGTGCGGGGCGAGGATAAATGGGGGAACTTCGACCTGATCGAGCCGCCGGGCGGCGAGTGCACGCCCGATGCCTTGGCCTTGCATGACGATATCGTCGCCCGCTACAGCGCCAATTATCTGGAGCAGATCGAACACCATAGGGCCCGCTTTGCAGCCGCTGAATAGCAGGGAAAGTTGGGGCGGTTCGAAGGGATGATATTTCTTGCGTATTTTAGTGGGTTAATTCTCCTGTCAAGTTGCTGACAAAGCAGGAAATTCCTGTCTATTTTACTCCTGTATTCCTGGACAATGCATTCATGCTTATGTAAATATCTTGTGGTCAGGAACGCGGGCGTTCGCCCGCGATAGAATCCTCAGTGACGAGGCGTTTCGCCTGAAATTTCATGATCTTTTCCGTGCCGGGGAGGCGGAAAGGATTGGTGTTGGCTATGTCCAGGCTGACCTGGACGTTGACGTGGAGAATTTTGCATGCCGTTCCTCGACTTGTTTCTTGGCGCTAAGAAAAACAAAGACGCCGAAGCCAAGCTTCAAGCACTGGAGAAATCTCAAGCAGTTATTGAATTCTCCCTGGACGGCACGATTCTGTATGCCAACCAGAACTTCCTAGACGTCGTGGGTTATGCTTTGGACGAAATCGTGGGCAAGCACCATGCGATGTTCGTCGATCCGCGCGAACGCGACTCAGAAGCCTATCGGTCATTCTGGGCGGCCTTGCGGCGGGGGGAATTCTTCAGCCGCGAATTTCGTCGGATCGGCAAAGAAGGGCGCGAAGTCTGGTTGCGTGCCTCGTACAATCCGGTCGAGGATGAAACCGGCAAGCCCTACAAAGTCGTCAAACTGGCCAGCGATATCACTTTGGAAAAGCAGCGGACGGCTGACTTCGAAGGTCAGATCACGGCGATCGGAAAGTCGCAGGCGGTGATCGAATTCCAGCCCGATGGAACCATTGTCTCGGCGAACAAAAATTTCCTTGCGGCCATGGGCTATGCCCTCGAAGAAATCCAAGGCCAGCATCATTCCATGTTTGTCGAGCCGAGCTATCGGACGAGCCCCGAATACCAGAAATTCTGGGATGCGCTGAGCCGAGGCGAGTTTTTCTCGGCCGAGTTCAAGCGCCTGGCGAAGGGCGGTCGCGAAGTCTGGATTCAAGCCTCCTACAATCCCATCGCCGATGCGAGCGGCAAAATCTACAAGGTCGTTAAGTTTGCGACCGACGTAACCAAGGATAAATTGCGCGCAGCCGATTTCGAAGGCCAGGTCTCGGCCATCGGGAAATCCCAGGCGGTGATCGAATTCAATCTGGACGGTACGATCATTTCGGCCAACGCTAATTTCCTGCAGGCCGTCGGCTATTCGTTGGAAGAAATCCGCGGCAAACATCATTCGATGTTCGTTGCGCCGGAGCAAAAGGACAGCGCC
The DNA here is from genome assembly GCA_002433335.1 of Rhodospirillaceae bacterium UBA6608. The sequence continues at coordinate 28,374 of DJHY01000287.1, forward strand.
GAGTATCGGCAGTTCTGGGCATCCTTGAATCAGGGTGAATTCCGCGCGGGTGAATTCCGCCGCATCGGCAAGGGGGGGCGCGAGGTTTGGATTCAGGCGTCCTACAATCCGATCCGGGATTTGAACGGCCAGCCGTACAAGGTCGTGAAATACGCCATCGACGTGACCCAGGAAGTTTTGGCCCGCAAGCGCGCCGAATATGTCCGCGGCTTGATGGAAGATACCGCCGCCGGGTCCGAGCAATTGAGCGTGTCCGTCAGGGAAATCGCCGAAAGCATGGCGAAGTCTCGGCAGGTGGCGCAGGACGCCTTTGACCAAGTGGTCGCCGCCGATCGTTCGACGCAGCGTTTGGAAGATGCCGCCAATTCCATGGGCGGGATTGTCGAGGCCATCACCGACATCACCGGCCAGATCAACATGCTGGCGCTGAACGCGACGATCGAGTCCGCCCGTGCGGGCGAGGCCGGCAAGGGCTTTGCCGTGGTCGCCAACGAGGTCAAGAACCTGGCCAGTCAGGCCCGCCGCGCGACCGAGGAAATCGAAGGTGAGATTTCCAACATGCGCGCCGTTTCGTCCGATGTGGTCCAGGCCTTGGATGTGATCCGGGGGCGGATCGACAGCGTGCGCGATTACGTGACCTCGACGGCATCGGCGGTCGAGGAACAGACCGCCGTGGCGAACGAGATGTCGACCAGCATGCAAAGGGCCGCGCGCGAAGCGGCGGCCCTAGGGGAGGCGTCCGCGGACGCCGCCTGATCCTAAAATGGATCCGGGAAAGAAGGCGGCGGGTTATTCCGCCGCCGCGCTTTCCGTCTTTTTCCCGACTGCTTTCTCGTAATCTTCGATCAGCGTGTGGGTGATCTTACCCGGCGTGAAGGTCATTTCGTCGATCTGGCCCACGGGCGTGACTTCCGCGGCAGAGCCGGTCAGGAAGATTTCCGTGGCGTCCTTCAATTCGTCGGGGAAGATGGCCCGTTCGATCACTTCAATACCGCGTTCCTTCGCCAGCTTGATCGTCGTCTGACGGGTCAGGCCGTTCAGGAAGCAATCGGGTGTCGGTGTATGCAGGGCGCCGTCGCGGACGAAGAAGATGTTCGCGCCGGTCGCTTCGGCAATCTGCCCGCGATAGTCCAGCATGAGGGCGTCGGCGTAGCCATCACGCTCAGCGGCGTGCTTGGACAGGGTGCAGATCATGTAAAGACCGGCTGCTTTGGCATGAACCGGAGCTGACTCAGGTGCTGGACGCCGCCATTTGGCAATATCCAGCGTGATGCCT
>DJHY01000231.1:0-13994 GCA_002433335.1 Rhodospirillaceae bacterium UBA6608
CCGCCCATCACGCCGAACGCCTTGCCCAGCGTGCCTTCGAGAATGTCGATCCGGTGCGCAGCCTCGTCGCGTTCGGAGATGCCGCCGCCGCGCGCGCCGTACATGCCGACCGCGTGGACCTCGTCGCAATAGGTCAGCGCGTTGTACTTTTCCGCAAGGTCGCAGATTTCGTGCAGCGGCGCGACGTCGCCGTCCATCGAATAGACGCTTTCGAACGCGATCATCTTAGGCGCCGATTTCGGCAGGCTTTGCAGAATTTCCTCAAGATGCGCGACGTCGTTATGGCGATAGATGCGCTTGTCGCAACCGGAATGCCGGATGCCCGCGATCATCGACGCATGGTTCAATTCGTCCGAAATAATCACGCAATCGGGCATCAACTGGGCGATGGTCGAAATCGCCGCGTCGTTGGAAACGTAGCCCGAGGTAAACAGCAAGGCCGCTTCCTTACCATGCAGGTCGGCCAGTTCCTGTTCCAATTCGGCGTGCAGATAAGTCGTCCCGGCGATGTTCCGCGTCCCGCCCGAGCCAACGCCCATGCGCGCGCCCGCTTCGGCCAGGGCCGCGATCACTTCCTTGTTCTGAGCCTGGCCCAGATAGTCGTTGGAACACCACACGACGACTTCCGACGACGTGCCGTCTTCGTGATGCCGCGTCGCATGCGGAAAATTGCCGGCATGCCGCTCCAGATGCGCGAAAACGCGGTAACGGCCCTCGGCCTTCACCTTGTCCACGGCGTCCTGGAACACCTTTTCATAGTCCATGGTCAAAATCTCCTCCGCCCCGCCAGTGAGGCAGGCGTCTGTCCGGGCCGAGCTCAAGGCCTCGTCTTCAGCGAATTTTCCGCTGTCGGGAGGGCCGCCGTCCATGACCCATCTCAATATTCTAGGACGCATGACCGGCAAAGGGAATTCCCGATCGCGCCAGAATTTCATCAATTGCGCCAAGGACTACAGAGTTAGCGATCACTAATTTGTGCATTCCGGTTGAACACATACGCCCCTATGGTTCGGGCAACTCTCTCCCACCCCCGGAGCTTCTTCCGAATGACCCCTTATCTGCTTGCCGCCCTTGCCGCGGTTGCCGCCGCCAGTTTCCTAATTTCCCCCCGGGTTCGCACCCTGGACGGTTTCTTTCGCGGCTTCGATGAAACGGGCAAGGCCCCCAGCCTGCTGACCCTGACCCTCTCTCAGGTCACGACCTGGATTTTCGCGCGTTCACTGATGAACGCGGCGATCCTCGGCTACTACTACGGAATCGCCGGGGCGCTGGCTTATGCGGCGTATTACCTGAGCTTCCTGACCGGCGGCGTCATCGTCGATCAGCTGCGCTTTCGCCATCATGTCAGCAGCGTTCAGGAGTTCCTCAGCAGCCATTACGGCGCGATGGGACGGTGGAGCTATAACCTCGTTATCGGCGTGCGCCTGCTCAGCGAGGTTTTCGCCAACCTTTTGGTGGTCGGCATCATCTTCGGCGCGGCGGGAACCACGACCTATACCGTCGCGATCGTCGCCATCGCCGTATTGACCCTGGCCTATTCGATGATGGGCGGACTGCGCGCGTCGCTGCGCACGGACGTCCTGCAAACGGTCATCCTGTATGTCGGCTTGGCCGCGCTGTTGATTCTGACCCTGGCGCAGCCGGATTTCCACTTCGTCCCGGTCCTGACCTCCAGCCCTGATCCGGGCGGGCCCGGCTGGGTCCTGCTGGCCGTCGCCGTACTGCAAATCTGGAGCTATCCGCTCCACGATCCGGTGATGATGGACCGAGGGTTCCTGGCCGATCGCAAAGTGACCCGGCGCAGCTTCCATCACGCCGCCTGGATTTCCATCGTCGGCATTCTGATCTTCGGGCTGATCGGCGTTTATGCGGGCCTGAATAAGTTGGACGGCGAAGCCATGGTGGCGGCCCTGACGCGCCTGCTCGGCGAACCGGCGATGGTTCTGTTCAATTTGGCCCTGGTGATTTCGGCGGTCTCGACCCTGGACTCGACCTTTTCCAGCGCCTCCAAGCTGGTGGTCAGGGACATGGGCGTGGTTGAACCGTCGGTCCGCAACGGGCGGATCGCCATGGCGGCGTTCCTGGTCGGCGGCCTGGGTTTCCTGTTCCTCGGCAACAAGGACCTGTTCGCCGCCGTCGCGGTATCGGGCACGGCGTCGATGTTCCTGGTCCCCGTGGTGTTCTTCAACATTCTGGGCGGCAGCCGCGTGGTGCCTTGGGCTTATGCCCTGGCCTTTGCCCTGGCGATCGCCGGGGCCAGCCTGTACCTGATGGAAGCAGGCGGCCATGTCGCGCTGATCGAGCCGATTTTCGGCCTCCAGCACAAGTACGAGAAGCTTTTGCTGATCTGCGGCGTGGTCATGGGCGGCGGGTGTGGTTCCTACGCCCTGGGCTTGGCCCTGGCGGGCTGGAAACGGGTCTCCGCCTGAGCCGCCAATTTTAAGGACAGGGCATTCGTTTTGGGATAAAGAGTGCGCCATGAGCACCTCCGCCCCCGCATCCCTGCCGGATTCCGGCCCGAACACCCCCGCCAAAGCCGCGCCCAAGGTCGGCTTGGTCAGTCTCGGCTGCCCCAAGGCATTGGTCGATTCCGAACGGATCATGACCCGCCTGCGCGCCGAAGGGTACGACCTGGTCGATAGCTATGACGGGGCTGATCTGGTGATCGTGAACACCTGCGCCTTTTTGGATTCCGCGCGGGACGAATCCCTGGATGCCATCGGCGAGGCCATGGCCGAGAACGGCAAGGTCGTGGTCACCGGGTGCCTGGGTATGCACGAAGACCTGATCCGCGAAGTCCACCCGGGCGTGTTGGCCGTGACCGGCCCGCATCAGTATGAAACCGTGATGGCCGCCGTGCATCGGGCCCTGCCCCCGGCGCATGATCCCTATCTGGACCTGCTGCCGCCGCAGGGTATCCGGCTGACGCCGCGTCATTACGCCTATCTGAAGATTTCCGAAGGCTGCAACAACAAGTGCAGCTTCTGCATCATTCCCAGCCTGCGCGGCCCACTGGCCAGCCGCCCGATCGACGACGTCCTGACCGAGGCCCAAGGCCTTGCCGAAGCCGGGGTCAAGGAGCTGCTGGTGATCTCGCAAGACACCAGCGCCTATGGCGTGGATACCAAATACGCCCCCGGCACCTGGCGCGGGCGCGAATACCAGACGCGTTTCCTAGACCTGTGCGAGGGCTTGTCGGAGCTCGGCATCTGGACCCGCCTGCATTACGTCTACCCCTACCCCCATGTGGATGCCGTCATTCCGATGATGGCCGAGGGCAAGGTGCTGCCCTATATGGACATCCCGTTCCAGCACGCCAGCCCCAACGTTTTGAAAGCCATGCGCCGCCCGGCCCATCAGGACCAGACCTTGGAACGCATCAAAGGTTGGCGCCGGGACTGCCCGGATCTGGTGTTGCGGTCGACCTTCATCGTCGGCTTCCCCGGCGAGACCGAGGACGATTTCGAATTCCTGCTCGACTGGCTGGAAGAAGCCGAATTGGATCGCGTCGGCTGTTTCAAATACGAAAACGTCCCCGGTGCGCAGTCCCGCGATCTGCCTGGGCATCTGGACGAAGACGAAAAGCAGGACCGTTGGGAGCGCCTGATGGACCTGCAGCAGGGCATCAGCGCCCGGCGCCTGGCCCGTCTGGTCGGGCGCGACCTGGATGTCCTGATCGACGATGCGGATGAAGAAGGCGTGATCGGCCGCTGTTATGCCGATGCGCCGGAAATCGACGGCGTGGTTCGGGTCTTGGGCGGCGACAACCTGCGCCCGGGCGACATGGTTCGCGCCCGGATTACCGGGGCCGACGATTACGATCTAACTGCCGAAGTCGCTACGAAGGACTAAAGGCCAAGGCCTAGAAGTTCGACGCTTTCCTGCGCGTCGTCCCATTCCGGTCATTGGCTGCACGGGTATCCATGCGGTCCAGAATTTCGCGCATCAAGGCCATGCATTCCTTTAACTCGCGAATATCCTGACGCATCGTCCGGATTGCCGTTTCATGATCTTCCGCATTCTGCGACATGATCTGGCGCAAGGTTGTGATGCGCCGGTCCTGCTGCTGCAGGGACGCGGCCAGCTTCACATCTGCTTCGGCCAACTTCTGATCGACCAAATTCTGCAGACGTTTCGCAACCTCGGCAGACGTCAGCAAGGCAACGACGCCGATAATGACGGCGACGCCGGCTGCTACCGTTGCCAGATCGGCAAATGATGAGGCTCCACCCATCTCTCCACCCCAATTAAGCGTAAGATTTACGCCGTACTTGCCACCCGGTCTTCGTTGCCGGTAAGGCAAGAGTACATCATTTCGTCAGAAACAAACCGGTATTCGTCTGGATCTACGTAAATGCTGCATTCAATATTAGGCAGCTTATTCCGCGAAAGGCGAGGCTGAAACGAAATTTTCTTTCGGTTTTCTAATAAAACCACGCTCTTCGTCGGTCGGAACGACGCGCCGCACGTTGCGCACATCGTCCAAAACCTGATGGACCGAATTCAACCGCTGACGCATTTCATCGGCGCCCGTGGTCATCGTCTGGAAGCGTTCTTCGATTGCCGCGATGGCGTCGCCCAATACGCGCCGTTGCCGCTTCAGTTCGCGATCCTGCGCATCCAGGCCCTTAAGGAGTTCCAACTCGGATTGCTGAAAACGGGCGTCGATCAACGCCGTCACGCGACGGGACATCTCAGCGGACACCATCAATGCGATGACCCCAAAGACGATCCCAGCACCGCCCAGGATTATGCCGAGATAAGCAGTCATGCCGCTCATGTGACTCACCCTTTCGTTATGCAGGCCGCCCAGGTTTGTTGTAGGGTCTTTTTCGGGCCCACATTTGTTTCACCGATGGACAATTTATGACGAATCGGTGCAATCGTGCTGTGACAGCCCTCACTTGAGTAAAAATCACGAATAAAATCAAAAGGTTGATATGAGAGCCGCCGTCATTCCCGTCACCCCCCTTCAGCAAAATTGCTCCCTGGTTTGGTGCGAGAAGACCAACAAAGCGGCCTTCGTCGACCCCGGCGGCGACATCGATCGGCTGAAGGAAGCCCTGGACGAAACGGGAATGACGTTGGAGAAAATCCTGGTCACGCACGGTCATCTCGACCATGCCGGGGCCGTCGCCGATCTGGCCGAGGAATTCGGCGTTCCGATCGAGGGGCCCCATCCGGACGATCAATTCTGGATCGACCAGCTACCGACCCAGGGTCAAAAATACGGCATGGGCGAGCTGCGCACTTTCACCCCCGACCGCTGGTTGCATGACGGCGAAAGCTGCACCGTCGGCGAAGAAACCTTCGACGTCCTGCATTGCCCTGGCCATACACCGGGCCACGTCGTGTTCTTTCACCCGGGCGAGAAAGTCGCCTTCGTCGGCGACGTCCTGTTTCAGGGGTCAGTCGGTCGGTCCGACTTTCCGCGCGGCAACCACGACGACCTGATCCGCTCGATCCGCGAAAAGCTGTTTCCGCTGGGCAACGACGTCACCTTCGTGCCGGGGCACGGGCCGCTGTCGACCTTCGGCAACGAGCGCGAAAGCAACCCGTTCGTGGCCGATCGCCTGTTTTCCAAGAATGCCGGGTAGTCAGCACAAAGGCCGCAGCCGATGAAACAGATCCTGCTGCTGGCTGATGCGGATGAACTGCCCGACCTGACGCGCCTGTTCTGGAACACAGCACCCGATGCCCGCATCCAGGGCGTCAGCACCCGCGCCGAACTTGAGGCCGCAACGCAATCGCCGGGCGACGACCTGCGGCTTGTTGCCTTTTGTACCGACATTATCGTTCCGGCAGCGGTTCTCGCACGCCTGCCCGGCCCGGCTTACAACGTCCATCCGGGACCGCCCTGGGTCCGCGGCATCTACCCGTCCGTGTTCGCCCTTTATCATGGCGACGACACCTTCGGCGCGACCCTGCATGAAATCACCAATGAAATCGATTCCGGCCCAATCGTCGCCATCGACGAAGCCCCGATCACCGAAGGCATGGACCGCTTGTCGCTGGAAACGTTGGCGCGCTCATTGGTCACCAACCTGCTGGCCGGCATGGCCTTGCCGTTGCTGACGTCGGACGCCCCCCTGCCCCATTTGACGGGCGCGTCCTGGTCCGGCCCGTCCTGGACCCGAAAGGACTTTGACGACCTGTGCCGGTTGCCGGATGACGTCACCGCCGACGAATGGCGGCGGCGGCACCGCGCCGTCGGCGAAGGCCCCAATCATGCCCTATACATGGAACGCTTCGGCCGTCGCTTCACCCTGGCCCCGCCCGAACATGCGGGCCCGGTCGTCAAGGGCGGACGCCCCGTTCAGTCCTAAGCGATTATCTTCCCCAAAATAAAATGCCGCCGACGGGTCCGATAAATCGAACGCCGCCGGCGGCCAACCCCGGCGTGATGGGGGACAACACCGGGGAAGTCGCATATTTCGAGAGCGGCCTTAGTCGGCATTCCCCCGCAGACGCGCGGGCAACAAGACCGCGATGGCTATGAAGACGACACCCAGGACCAACCCAAGCCATTCGCCGGGAATACCGCCGAACACCGCCGGATACTTGGTTCCCGCCAACGGGCCCAGGGTCGCCTTGCCACCCAGGATATGGTCGAGCACGCCAGTCGATTTGACCCAAGCGAACGACGCCATGTAAGCCGCCGCCCCGGCCAAGCCGCCGATCACATAGCTGATCCCGTCCCAGCGGCCGGTCGCCGCCGCCGCCAAGCCCGTTCCAGGGCAATAGCCGGCGATGGCGAAGCCGATGCCCAACAAAATTCCGCCGACGAACACGCCCAGGTAGGCGTCCTTCACATCCAGATGGCCCGGATCGATCACCCCGGCCAGCAATCCCAGATGGACCAGAACCGACGCCGTTCCGATGGCCAGCATGATGGTTTTCATCAGATGCAGGTTCGACAAGCGCAGCATGCCGACGATGAAATTAGGGTTGGTCGCGCCGACACGATCGAGCATGAAGCCGAACGCGCCGCCAATGACGATTGCGAGAATAAGCGTGGTCATGATTCAGCCCTCCCGCGGATACATTAAAAGCGCCAACGGAATGGCGGCCAGGAAGACGCCCGCCATGAAAATGTAGGCCGAGATCGAGGTCTGCATTGCGCCGCTCATCATATGGCCCGAGGTACATCCCCCGGCCAGACGCGCGCCGTACAGCACGATGAACCCGGCAACGAACGCGGCAACGTGCCGCTTGATCGGCGAGTCGCCATAGTTGGCGCGCCACAGCGGCGGCATGGTCCGCTCGTCCTTCGCGACGCCGCCTCGCATCATGGCAGAGACCGCGGCACCACCCAGCATCGCCAGAACGAAAACGAAGCTGTAGTTCCAGGGGTTGGCGACGTTCTTGGCGTACTTGCCGCCCGATTTGTTCAAATAGGCGTTCGGGCTGGCGTAGCCGCTTTTCGCCTCGGGCGAGGCAACCACGGCGGTATCGTCAACCATGTCCCACAGAATACCGTCGAAAATGACGAACTGGGTCGAAACGCCGACCGGCTTGACCAGCAAGACCGCGGCGAAAAACACCGCGCCCAGCAGCACCCCGCCGGTTTTCCAGGAAAAGATCATTTCGGCTCCTTACCTCATCCCGCGCCCGGCGCCATTGCCGAGCGCTCGGTCTCCGTTATTCCGACTTGCCCGCCGGGCAGGTCGAAATCCCGAAAAGGGAATAAGCCGGGCAGGTCGAGAACAGGCCGGTCGCCAACGGGACCACGCCGATCAGCGTCCACATCCGCCAAGGCTCTTCGGGAAACAGAAAGAACAGGGCCAACAGAACGACACCTGCGACAAGACGCAGCACGCGGTCGATGCCGCCGACATTTTTCTTGAACATGAACGGAATTCCTTCTCGCCCCAAATCACGGTGAAATTTACGCCGCTGCAACAGGCAGCGCCTTGACCGCAATCAAGCAGAACGAAAAGAAAATGTCGGTGACTTGGTCACATAACGCCGACGGTGCGCTAGGACATCAGGGCGGACAAACCATCCCTGTCGGTGACCCGAATGGTCCCGCGTTCAAGCGCGACAAGGCCCTTTTTGGCCAGGGCATCAAGGCGACGGGAAACAACCTCGCGCACCGACCCGATCGCCGTCGCCAATTCATGATGGGTATTGCGGACATAGCCGTCCTCGTCCGCCCGTTCCAGCAAGACGACCGCAAGGCGTTCCTCGATCCGGATGAAGGCGACCCGCTCCAGCACCTGCATCACCGATTGCAGGCGCTTGGCGAAGGCCTGAAAGACAAAGGTTCGGAAGCGTTCGGATTTTCCCAACAAACCCAGGAACAGGGATTTGGGAATCATCACCGCCTCGACATCCGTCTCCGCCACGGCTTCGGCCGAATAGTCGTTTTCCCCCAGCAGTCCCAGCGTGCTCTGCACGCAGGATTCGCCGGGCGTGATGCTGTAGAGCAGGATTTCCCGACCGGTCACGCCGGTCAGATAGACATCGACCTTGCCGCTGATCAGCACGCCGAAGCAGGTGACCTCGTCACCTGGGCGAAACAGCACATGACCTTTGGGGATGGTAATCGGGCGGATCGCCTCCAACTGCGCGCGCGTTTCCGTATCCAGGCCTTCCAGCCCCGGCGCGCGGCCAACCCAATGCGCGGCTTGGCTCATGCGCCGGCCCCGGCGACAGCTGCGGGCGGTTGCGAATCCGGCGGCGTCTGCGCCTCGTCCACAGGGGGCTCTCCATCGCCCAAGGCATCCCGCATGGCGGCAATCCGTTTTCCGACCCGGTCGATCAACCGCGCCGCTTCCTTCAGATCATGCAGGGTGTCCAACACCACCTCCATCTGTTTCGCGGTCAACTCACCCCGCGACGCGGCGTCCAGCACGCCCACCTTCAATCGATTATAGACAGGATGCGTCGCGTCTTCCGAGGGCAAGCTGCCGCGCCCGCCGCTGAACAGCCGTTCGGCGGCATCGATTTGCCCGACGATCAGGGTGGCGTAGTTGACGATATGGTTGTGAATATCCGTCGGCAGGCCTGCGATCTCATCTCGTCGCCCGACCACCGACAGACCAAGATCGGCAATGTCCGACAAATGCATCAAGGCCCGTATCGGATGGGGAAGCGCCGCCGCCACGGATTGGGCATTCTTGGCCGCGCTGAGGTTCTGAACATAGGCGACGATGGCATTGTTCAGCCCAGTGATGATCCCGCGCCGCCGCCATAGGCGTTCCGGCGGCGTCTTCGCATCCAGGAATCCCGAGCGCGCGATGTTGAAGGCCATGGCGGCGACCCGCCCCAGTTCCATCATCACGGCATTCAGGGCCAACGCAGGCATTTCCAACCCGGTCTTGTCCAGGTAGCGGGGCCGGGCCTCGTCCTCTTCGGCGGACACGAACCGCGTCGCCAACCAGGCTTCCAACCGCGACGACAGCGGCCACATCAGAACCACCCCAAGCAAATTGAACAACGTGTGGAACAACGCCAGGGCCGCCGTCGACCCGGCCCCGGCGGCAAGCGTTTTCTCCGCCCCCTCGACGATCAACAAAAGCACCGGCAACAGCAACAGCGCGCAGCTGGCCGTCAGCACGTTGAACAAGACATGGCTGACCGCCACGCGCTTGGCGTTCGACGTCGCGCCCAGAACCGCGAACATCGCGATCGTCGTCGTCCCGACATTGGCCCCGATCACCAGGGATGCCCCGGCCTCGACCGTGAGGATGCCGCCCGCCGCGGCCGTCAGGGCGATAGCGATCACCGCGCTGGACGATTGCACCAGGGTCGTCATGACAAAACCGATAGCGACGAACACCAGATCGTTGAGCATCCCACCGCCGGTAAAGGCGCTCAGGTCCACGGCCTCGCCCAACCCGCCAAACGTATCTTTAAGCGTCGCCAATCCCAGGAAGAAAACCCCGAACCCGGCCAGGGCCTCACCCAACGCGCCGCGCCGGGTTTGCGTCCCGGTCAGGGACAACAACATGCCCAGCCCAAGCATAGGCAAAGCAAACGCCTCGATCTTGAAGTCGAACCCGACCACGGCAACGATCCAGCCGGTCATCGTCGTGCCGACGTTGGCGCCGAAGATCACCCACATCGCTTGGCCCAAGGTCAGGATGCCCGCGTTGGCGAAACCGATGGACGCAACCGTGACCGCGCCCGACGATTGCACCACACCCGTGATCAGCGCGCCCGACAACAATGCCCGCAGCTTCGTGCGCGTCCATTTGGCCAGCACATCGCGCAGCATTGCTCCGGCGGCCAACTTCAGGCCGTCGGTCATCAGCCGCATCCCCAACAGGAACAGGCCGATACCGCCGATAGCGCCGCCGATTTGAATCAGGGTCATGCCGCGAACCGCATAAGGATCATGATTGGCCTTGAGAATAGCGCCCTTGCCGTCCGCTTCCTACGGTCTAGGCATCGTCGTCCGGCTTGGGGCCGTTGACCCGCCGGTCGCCGGGCAGGTCCGACGGGCGCAGCCAGATCAATGCGACGATGCCCAAGGGCACGATCACCGCCAGATGAGCAAAGGCCAGCACCCAGCCTGTTTCGCTCGCCCCGCCGGACAGGTCCAAGACGATGCCGAATACCAGCGGCCCAAGGAATCCGCCGATGTAGCCGATGGTCGAATGCACGGCCAGGGTGGCGCCCCGCCGTCCGGGCTCGGCACTGCCCGAGGTTCCGGCGGTCAATGCCGAGGAATCGGCATAGATCGCGACGTTGTAAAGCAGGCACATGGCGACCGCCAAACCGTAGCCCAGTTGCGCCGTCCAACCCGTGGCCAGCGCGAACACAACCGAGATCGCCATCACCGCCAGGACCACGCGCTGACGTCCCAACCGAATGCACATCTCGTTGCCGGTGACGCTCGACCAGGTGCCCAACACCCCCATGGCGAAGGCGATGGCGGTCGGAGCCAACAGCCCCTCTCCCCCACCGAAGGCCGCCGCGGTAAAGGTCAGAAAGGTCACGCCCCAGGACCGCAGGGTGAACAGTTCCCAGGCATGGACGCCATAACCGATGGAATAGGCCAGGGCCGAGCGATTGCGGAGCACGGGCCGGAAATCGAACAACGGCGGGCGTTGCAGCTTCGGCGCGTCGACCGCTCCGACCGGGCGCGCGGGTTGCCCCGGCACGGCGAAGGCCATGATCATGAAAGCCGCGCCGGTGCACAGGCTCGCCGCCGCGAACACCCAATGCCAATCGGTGTAGCTGGAGATCGTACCCGCGAACAGGAACGAAATGGACCCGCTGAGCCCTACCCCGGCGGCATGCCAGGACACGCCGCGCGTTTGGGCCTTGCCCTCCAGCTTGTCCGACAGAACCTTCAACCCCGGCATATAGGTCCCGGCCCAAGCCATGCCGTGGAACGCCCGCAGGAACAACGCCGACCAGAAGCCGTCGACCAGGAAGGCATAACTCAGATGCGTCACCGTCGTCAGGGCGACGCAGACCAGATAGATGCGCTTCGGGTCGATCCGGTCGGTCAGGCTGACCAGGATCGGCACGGCGCAAACGTAAGACGCCGCCCACATCCCGGCGAGCCACCCGGCCTCGGTATTGGTCAGCGACCATTCCTCGATGAACACCGGCAGCAACGCGGGCACGGCATAGGCCCCGATCTGGGCCAGCAACTGCGCCATGAAGACAGTGAAAATCAGCCGCGTCGCCGACATCACGGGTTCCTCGGGTTTGTCGTCGTCGGGATTTGGGAATCCGGTCCGGCGGGTTGGAGGGACCTAAACTGTTAGAGCGTAACGCCCATTCCGTCAAAGCCGTTTGCTCGTTTTCGTCATCGGACTGCCATACGGACGCAACAAAACACCAACATTGTATGTGCACCTTTCCCGGTATTGGTCCAGTCGACTGATCCCCAATTAGATCCCCCCTGGCGCGCCCACCCACACTCCACAAGTCGTCAGGCAGCGCCCCGCCCGATGTCCCTATCGGGCGGGGCTTTCTGCTTATCAGAAACGCTGGCGGCCGTTACGATCTGGCCATGCGGTTCTATACCTCCGACCGGTTCGTCATTCCCCTGCCCTCGGGCCATAGCTTTCCGGGGCGGAAATATATCCTGCTGCGCGAGCAACTGGTTCGCGACGGCGTACTGAAGGCGGACCAGATTCTGCCGTCGCCGCTCGCCGAGGCGGCCGACATCGCCCTGGCCCATGCGCCCGACTATATCACCGCGGTTCGCGCCGGCGACCTGGACGCCCAGGCACAGCGGCGGATCGGCCTACCGTGGAGTGCGAACCTGGTCGACCGCGTCACCGCGACCATGGGCGGCGCCGTGGCCGCAGCGGTCGAGGCCCTGGACCACGGCCTGTCAGGTCAGCTTGCCGGGGGCACCCATCATGCCCATCGCGATTTCGGCGCGGGCTATTGCATCTTCAACGATTTCGCCATCGCGGCGCTGAAGGTCCTGGCCGAAGGCTGGGCAACACGGGTCGCGATCATCGACCTGGACGTGCATCAAGGCGACGGCAACGCGGCGATCCTGACGGATCACCCCGACGTGTTCGTATTTTCCATGCAGGGCGAAAAGAACTTCCCCCACCGCCGCGTGCCGTCGGACCTGGATGTCGACCTGCCGGACGGCACGGACGACGATGGCTACCTGCGCGCCCTGGCCGAGCACCTGCCGGCGGTGTTCGATTTCCGCCCGGACCTGGTGCTCTATCAGGCCGGGGTGGACCCGTTGAAGGAAGACCGCCTGGGCCGCCTCGCCCTGACCTTCGACGGCCTGGCCAAACGCGACCGCCTGGTCCTGACCGAATGCCGGTCGCGCGGTATCCCCGTCTCGATGGCCATCGGCGGCGGCTACGCCAACCCGATCGAGCTTTCCGTCCAGGCCTACGCCAACACCTACGCCGTGGCGCGCGAGGTCTTTAGGTTCTGACCCCACGCGCCGTTCGGCAGGTTATCAGGAGGTGACGAAGTCGCTGTCGTCCAGGTTGGCGATATCCACGTCCTTCAATTCGATCTCCATATCGACGGTCGCATCGCCGTCGGCATCGATTTCCAGAATTTTGGTGGAATTGTTGAACCGCGCTTCCGTGTTCCCGGTGTTGGTGAAGCTCTCAGCCTCCGACCCCAGGAAATCGAAGGTGCCGGTTACGATGGCTGAAATGTCCAAGCTGTCCACCGCTGTCGAACTGGTCCCGGCGTCGAAGTCGTTGATGACGTCACGAAGGGTCGATCCGTCTTCTGAATCCGATACGGATTGATATCGAAACACATCCGCTCCGTCACCGCCTTCGAGAACATCCTGTCCGCTTCCGCCGATCAGGATATCCGCACCACCACCGCCGAACAGAACGTCGTCTCCGGCCCCGCCGTCCAGCGTATCGTTCCCGGCGGTATCCAGAACCGTGGTATCCACGCGATGGATGAAGAAATCGCTGCTGTCGTCATTGGCGTTCGCGTTGTTGCTGTTGGTCAGCTCGTCTTCGGTCATCAACGGGGTGAACACCAATTTGTCGAAGCCACCAACAACCGAAATATCGATCGAACCCGATCCGGTAATCCCAAGGCTCAGCGGGTCCGTCACGTCGGTGCTGTCAAACACCTCGGTCGCGACAAGTGTACCGTCACGATAGGCCTGGACTTGGCCCCGCTCGCCTCCTTCTTCGGTCGTCACCAGATTGGTGAAATAGACCGTCGCTGCGGACATCAAATCGTCGAACCGCATTTCGACGGTTTCGACATCGCCGGTCGTCCCATCACGCGCGATCTGCTCAGCCGCCGAGGACGGCGGAGTTCCATCGGCTCCGATCACCTTGATCGAACCATCCGTCGGATGGTCCGAGATCGTGATCTCGCCATCGAAGGCCGTCCCCGTGACATAGATGCCCCGGGCCGCCAGTTGGTCGAACTCTTCCCCATCTGCAAAGGCCGTCGGATCGACATCAGCCAGCGCGTCGCCACGCAGGATATCGTCACCGGCACCGCCGTACAGAGTATCCGCCCCGCCGCCACCGGACAGAACATCAGCCCCGTCGCCACCGTCGAGGCTATCG
>DJHY01000231.1:14250-15421 GCA_002433335.1 Rhodospirillaceae bacterium UBA6608
GTAGTCGTCCGCAGCGCCAGAGAAAACCGCCGTATCGCTGCCGTCGCCACCGTCGAGGCTATCGTCACCGGCCCCGCCGATCAGCTTGTCGTCCCCATCCTGGGTCCAGATCTGATCGTCGCCACTCTCGCCTTCCCAATAGTCGTTGCCCGCCGTCGAAGCGACAGCCAGAAGCCCCATGCCCTCAGGCGCGTTCGGGTTGGTGAAGGCTTCCTGACCGAAGTTGAAGTGAACGCTGTCGTCTACGTTGTGCGAACCGGAAAAATACGCATGGACCTCACCGGAAACGCCCGTCATCACGGGATCGCCGTTGTTTTGCTCAACACCGTTCACCCAGAGGTAGATACCGCCGTTAAACAATCGAACGGCGAGCACGTCGCTGGCGCTGTTCCATGTATCGCTCGACCCAACGGTCGTTCCACCATCCAGAATGGAGCCATCCCAACGAAGGCTCCACCCGCTGTCCGAGACCCAAGGCGGGTTGGTGTCATTCAGGCTTGGATCACCGCTCGGCACAAACCCGATATTACCTGTTGTCGTGTTGCCGCTGTACACCACGGTAACTTCAAAATACACGTCTGCGGTCGAGGCATCCGAAACCGCCAACTCGCTGATGCAGTTGGAATAGCCGCTACCACCCGAGCCGACCGCCGTCACCGTCAGATCGCCCGCACTAAATGCGATGTCGCCCCCCAAATCCTGGGACGAATCCATCACCGAATACCCCTCGTCCGTTCCTACCGCGACGTTCACCGTCGCCTCAGAGGCTACCCCCTGTTCGTCCGTCACCCGGAAGTCGAAGCTATCCGCCCCGGTGTAGCTGCCGACCGGGTCGTATTCGTATTCGCCCGTCGCCGCGTCGGTGATCCGCACATAGCCGTGCGCCGTCTCGTACCAGCCAGCGCCCGACGGATGACCGCCGTCCGTGCTCGCCGTCAGGCCGATCAGTTCATAAGTCAGGGTTACGTCCGTTCCGACGTCCACCCCATCGGCCCCGCCGGAGCCCGTCAGGAAGTGCGACGCGAAGCCGTCTTCCGGCACCTGAATGCCACTGTCCGTGGCCAACGGCGCCGTGCCGGTCAGATCGGCCGTCCCATCCGAAAACTCAAGCGTCTCGATGCCCGTCAGCACATCCGTGCCGTCATCGCCGTCGCCCGCGTTCAGGTCGGTC
>DJHY01000210.1 GCA_002433335.1 Rhodospirillaceae bacterium UBA6608
ACAAGGCGCGGCGGAAGCCGCAGCTGCCGAACCGGAAGCAGAGCCGGAACCCGAAGCGCCGACATTTTCCGAAGAAGACATGGCGCAAGCACGCGAAGAAGCCCTGCTCGAAGGAAAGCGCCTGGGCGCCGAAGAAGCCGCCGCCGCGACCGAGCAGAAAATCAGCGATACCTTGGGCAGCATCGCTGGCAAGCTTCAGGAAATGTTTGACAGCCAGGCCGCTGCCCATGAGGAGCAGGCCCGCCAGGCGATTTCCGTGGCTGCCACCCTGGTCCGCAAGCTATTCCCGACGTTGAATGCGCAAACCGCGGAAGATCAGGTCGAAGCCATGCTGCGCTCCGTTCTGGGGCCTGTTTCCGGCGAGGCGGAAATCATCGTCCGCGTGCCCGAGGACCTGGCCGAGGATTTGGCCGACCGGATCGAGGCCGTGGTCGGCCTTGCCGGGTTCCGTGGAAACATGAAGATTTTGGGCGACCCTGCCCTCGTCATCGGCGATTGCAGCTTGGAATGGTCCTCCGGCGGCGTGATGCGCAGCACCAAGGATCTGGCCAAGCAGTTGGACGAAATCATCGCCCGGAACCTCGGTAGCGCCGCCGAAGCGGACGCCGAACAGGCCGACGAGCCGGAAGAAGCGGCGGCAGAGCCGCAGGAAGCTGCCCCCGAAGCGCCGCAGCCTGGTGAAAACGCACCGGAGCCCGCGCCCGAGCCCCAACCGGAACCCGTGGCCGAAGCGATGCCGGTCGAACAACCGGAACCCGTCCCCGCCGTCGAAGCGGCCGAGACCGTGGAACCGGCCCTGCCGGAGCCTGCCGCCCCGAGCGAAGCCCCCGCCCCGAGCGCGGAGGAAATCGCCGCCGGCCCGGCCCCGGTGCCGTCGGAAGAATGGATGGAACCGGCAGTTGTCACAGCGCCGACCGACGGTATCGACGAGAATGAAGGGCATGCGCCGATTCCCGCTGAGGATCTGGTCGCGGCCGAAGACGCACACGAGACGACGACCGAAGAGGCCCCCGCCGAGGCAGAAGATCTTCATATTGGCGGTGCCGATCTGGAACTTGAAAACGATCTGAAGGACTAGGAGAGAACCATGGCCGATGACGATTTCGAATTGGGCGAATTCGCTTCCAACGGCGGCGAAGGCAGCGGTGGCGGCGGCGGAACCGATATGGGCGCCTCGATCACCCCGTCCGGTCTGCCCGAAGTCAATGACCTGCCCAAAAGCGCCCGCGACCTGGAAGCCGTCTACGACATTCCGGTGACCGTTTCCGCGGTTCTGGGCAAAGCCACGATGCAGGTCAGCCAGTTGCTGCGCTTGGGCCGGGGTGCGGTGATCGAACTTGACCGCAAGGTCGGGGAAGCCATCGACATCTACGTCAACAACCGCCTGGTCGCGCGTGGCGAAGTGGTGGTCGTCGAAGACCGCCTGGGCGTGACCATGACGGAAATCATCAAGACCGACCGTTAATACGGGCCCAGCCCGGAACGACCCAAGGCGGAACGACCAAAGATGGCGGACAGCACCCAGAATTCAGGCCCCCTGCGCAACCGGACCACCGTGGATGTCGCCACGGTGCTGGGTCTTGCCGTGGGTTTCGGCCTGGTCGCGGCGGCGATCGTCCTGGGTGGCTCGCCGGCGTCGTTCGTCAATATTCCGTCGGTCCTGATCGTTATCGGCGGCACCCTGGCCATCACCACGGCCAGCTTCTCGATTCCGGAAATGGGGCGTACCGCCCGGGTTTGTCTGAAGACCTTTACCCGCGTCAATCGGGACCCCCGCCGCGCCTGTTTCCAGGCGTTGCAGTTGGCCGAACTGTCGCGCAAGCAAGGTGTCCTGGCATTGCAGAACGTCATGGGCTCGATCCAGGCCGAGCCGGTCCTGCACAAAGGCGTCGGCATGGTCGTCGACGGCACCCCTGGCGAAGAGGTCGAGGCAATCCTGCGCCGTGATATCCAGGCAACCTTTCAGCGCCACCAGAAAAGCATCAACGTGCTGCGCCGCATGTCGGAACTCTCCCCGGCCATGGGCTTGATCGGCACCTTGATCGGCCTGGTGCAGATGCTGGGCAACCTGGACGATCCGGGCGCCATCGGGCCGAGCATGGCGGTGGCCCTGCTGACGACGTTCTACGGTGCGGTGCTGGCCAACATGGTGTTCACCCCGCTGGCCAACAAGCTGGAACGGAATTCGGCCGATGAGGCCATGGTCAACCAAGTCTACGTGCTGTCGACCGGATCGATCGGTCGGCAGGAAAACCCCCGGCGTCTGGAAATGCTGTTGAACAGCATCCTGCCGCCGGAAAAACGCATTTCCTACTTCGATTGACGCATAACCAGTCAGGGACGCAACGGTCATGAGGCTTTTGATTATCGGCACCTTGGGCGGACAAATCGGCGCCGCCAGCCAGATCGCCATGCAACGCGGCGCCAAGGTTCAGCAGGCCGACACGGTCGACCGCGCCCTGGAACAGTTGCGCGCCGGTCAGGGCGCGGACCTGATCATGGTCGACGTTCAGGCCGACATCGCCCGGTTGGTGACGTCGTTGGAAAGTGAACGGATCGTCCTGCCGGTCATCGCTTGCGGCGTCGGCACCGACAGCCAGGCCGCCGTCCGCGCGATCAAGGCCGGGGCCAAGGAATACGTCCCCATGCCGCCCGACGCAGAGCTGATCGCGGCAGTCCTTCAGGCCGTTTCCGAAGAACCGAGCAACATCGTCTACGCCGATCCCGGCATGGGCGACCTGATCAAGATGGCGGACCAGGTCGCGCCGTCCGAAGCCAGCGTCCTGATCACCGGGGCATCCGGCACGGGTAAGGAAATGATGGCGCGGCACCTGCATACCAAAAGCCGCCGCAAGGACAAGACCTTCGTCGCCGTCAACTGCGCCGCCATTCCGGAAAACCTGTTGGAATCGGAACTGTTCGGCCACGAGAAGGGAGCCTTCACCGGCGCCGTGTCGCGCCGTGTCGGTAAGTTCGAAGAAGCCGACGGCGGCACCCTGCTGCTCGACGAAATTTCCGAAATGGACCCCCGCCTGCAGGCCAAACTGCTGCGCGCCCTTCAAGAACGCGAGATCGATCGCGTCGGCGGGACCAAGCCGGTCAAGGTCGACGTGCGCATCATCGCCACGTCCAACCGCAATCTGCAGGAAGAAGTCTCCAAGGGCACATTCCGCGAAGACCTCTACTTCCGACTGAACGTCGTCAACCTGGCCATGCCGTCCCTGGCCCGTCGGGAAAAGGATATTCCCCTGCTCGCCCAACACTTCATCAAAAAATACTCCGAAGCGAACCACATCGCCGAACGCCCGCTGTCCGACGCCGCCCTGGCCAAACTGAAGACCCATAGCTGGCCCGGCAACGTGCGCGAGCTGGAAAACGCCATTCACCGCGCAGTCATCCTGGCGACCGGGTCCGAGATTGGGCCGGAGACGATCATGGTGTCCGGCGATCAGGGTGCGCCCAGCGCGTCCGGCGCCACGGCGCAAGATATCGAAACCGCCGCCCTGGTCGGCCGCACCGTGGCCGACGTGGAGCGCGACCTGATTATCGACACCCTGCATCACTGCCTGGGCAACCGCACCCATGCGGCGAATATCCTGGGGATTTCCATCCGCACCCTGCGTAACAAGCTGCGCCAGTACAGCCAGGAAGGCATCGCCGTGCCGCAGCCGGGTGAAAACGGGGCGCCGTCCGCGCCCTGACGGCGGACATCGACTTAACCGGCTTTCAAAACGAGAACCGAGCAATGCCGCAGAAGATGACGACCACGACGCAGACCGCTCCGGAGATGACGGCCCATGGCTGAGGCGACGCAAAGCGCAGCCACCGCCGCCCGTCCGGCGGCGCAGCGTGGCGGCACCCCGCAAGGGGCGGAAGAAGGCGAAGGCAGCAATCCGTTTGCCGGTGTCGTCGCCCTTCTGAAGCGCGGCGACTTGATGTTCGCCTTGGGCGTTATCGGCATCCTGGTGGTGCTGATCCTGCCCATGCCGACCTGGCTTCTGGATATGAGCCTGGCGTTCTCGATCACCTTCTCGGTGCTGATCCTGATGACGGCGATCTTCATCGAGAAGCCGTTGGATTTTAACTCGTTCCCCACGGTTCTGCTGCTGGCGACGATGATCCGCTTGGCCCTGAACCTGGCTTCGACACGGTTGATCCTGGCCGATGGGCACACCGGCCCCGACGCCGCCGGACAGGTCATTCAGGCCTTCGGCGGCTTCGTGATGCAGGACAACTTCGTCATCGGGATCATCGTTTTCGCGATCCTGGTGATCGTCAACTTCATCGTCATCACCAAGGGTTCCGGGCGTATCGCCGAAGTGGCCGCGCGTTTCACCTTGGATGCCATGCCCGGCAAACAGATGGCGATCGAC
>DJHY01000191.1 GCA_002433335.1 Rhodospirillaceae bacterium UBA6608
GATGGCCGCGCAGGGCCACCCCCTCGGATGCATGAGCGACGAAGAAATCCCGTGCGCCCGCCGCCCATAGGGCCTTGGCCGCCGGGCCGATGCCGGTGCCGTAGGCGTCGGCCTTGACTACCGCGGCCGCCGTGGCGCCGCCGGTCAGCTTTTCGGACAGAAGGCGATAGTTGGCTTGCAGGGCGTTCAGATCGATGGTCAGAACCGCGCCCGCCAGGTCGGCGGAAACGCCGCCGGTGGTCGAGATGCCGCCCGTCATATCAGTCCTCGCCGTGGAAGCGCTGACGATAGGGGTGATCCTTGGCCAGGTTGCCGAAGCGGGTAAACGCGCCGTTGAAGTGCATGGGCACGCTGCCGATCGGGCCATGACGCTGCTTGGCGATGATCACTTCGGCGACCTGATGAATGTCCTGCAGGGCGTCTTCCCAGCGTTCCAGGCGCTCGTTCAGCTTGCCTTCGTCTTCGTCCGAACGGCGCGAAGGCTTCTTACGTTCCATGTAATATTCTTCGCGATAGATGAACATCACGACGTCGGCGTCCTGTTCGATCGAGCCCGATTCACGCAAGTCCGCCAACTGCGGGCGGGGCGGGTCGCGCTGTTCGACCGTACGCGATAGCTGCGACAGGGCCAAGACCGGAACCTCGAGTTCCTTGGCCAAGGTCTTGAGGCCACGGGTGATTTCCGAGACCTCCTGCACGCGGCTTTCGTTGCGGCTGCTGGAACTGCCGGATACCAACTGCAAATAGTCGATCACGATGAAGCCCAGGTTGTGGCGGCGTTTCAACCGGCGGGCGCGGGTGCGCAGGGCGCTGACCGTCAGGGCCGGGGTATCGTCGATGAACAGCGGAATGTCGTGCAGGGTGTTCGAGGCGCTGACCAGCTTGTGGAATTCCTCGTTTTCCAAAAGGCCCTTGCGGATCTTGTCCGACGACAGCTCTGCCTGTTCGGACAGAATACGGCTGGCCAACTGTTCGGCCGACATTTCCAACGAAAAGAAGCCGACGACCGCGCCCTCGGTTCCCTTGGAGCGGGAGTAGTTGTGGGCCACGTTGAAGGCGATATTGGTCGCCAGCGCCGTTTTACCCATCGACGGGCGTCCGGCCAGGATGATCAAGTCGGAGGAATGCAGGCCGCCCAACAGGGCGTCCAGGTCGAGGAAGTCGGTGCCGACCCCGGCCAAGCCGCCGTCGCGCTTATGCGCGGTCTCGGCGGTTTGGATGGCGGCGATGACCGATGATTTGAAGTCCTGAAAGCCGCCTTCGTAATTGCCCGAGGTCGCCAGGTCGTACAGCGCCTGTTCCGCCCGTTCGATCTGTCCCGTCGCGGTGTCGTCGACTTCCCCGCCATAGGCGGCGTTGACGACGTCCTCGCCCAGGTTGATCAGCTCGCGTTTGAGATACAGGTCATAGATGATACGCCCGTATTCGCGGGCGTTGATGACGGTCACGGCGCTGGCCGCCAGATCGGCCAGATAGGCCGGGCCGCCGATCTCGCTCAATGAGTTCTCGTTTTCGAAGAACCGCTTCAGCGTAACCGGGTCGGCGATCTGGCCGTGTTCGATAAGCTTTTCCGCCGCCTGAAAGACCTTGGCGTGCTGCTCGACCGAGAAATGCTCCGCCTTGAGGAATTCCGCCACCTGTTCGTGGGCCCGGTTGTTGACCAGGATCGCGCCCAACAATGCCTTTTCCGCATCCAGGTTGTGCGGCATGGCGCGGAAGCCCGCGGCCTGTTGATCCTGCCCCTTGCCTTTGCCTTGGTCCCGATCATGATCTGGGCCGTCGTCGTACGGCGCGGCGTCGGCTTGATCGTAATCGGGCGGCGGGCCGTCGTCATAGGCGTCGGCGGGCGGTCCATCTTGGGGCGGTTCGGTGGTGGTCGTGCTCATCGTTCACTGGTAATCCAAAGCCCTTCCGAGGGGGAGGGGGAACGGGGGAATTCGCATGGGATTATTCAATCCAGTGTGGATGAATTCCATACCCGTCGGTCGGAATGTGGATATGGGGATATCCTGTGGACAACCGCAAGCCTTTGGCGCAAGCCCATAGCCCGCCCGGAATCCGGCATTACGCAGCGGCGCCGTTGCCTGCCCGGGCCTTATGCCCACGCTTGGTCCGCTTTTCCCATTCGGTGATGTAGTCGCGGGTCAGCGGCAAGGTTTCGCGCTTTTTGCTTAACTGGATTTGAAAAACTACGTTGTCCATATGCCGGAACGAGACTTCGCTGGCGGCCAGATAGTAGTCCCACATCCGGCAGAAACGTTCGTCGTACAGCGCTTTCGCATCGTCACGCCGGGCATCGAATCGTTCCCGCCAATGCTTCAGGGTTTCGGCATAATGCAGGCGTAGAACCTCGACGTCCGTGGTGATCAGGCGTGTCTGTTCGACGCTTCGCATGACTTCGGACAGTGCCGGGATGTAGCCGCCCGGGAAGATGTATTTACGAATCCAGGGATTGGTGGCGCGGGGAACTTCCGATCGGCCGATGGTATGGATCACGGCGACCCCGTCATCCGACAGCAACCGCCGGACCGTATCGAAGTACTGCGGGAAATGCGCCACGCCGACGTGTTCGAACATACCGACGGAAACGATCCGGTCGAAGGTGCCGGTCTGGTCGCGATAGTCTCGTAACTGAAAATCGACCTTGTCGGTCAGGCCCGCTTTTTTTGCTCGTTCGCGGGCCACGCCCAATTGCTCGGTGGATAGCGTCAGGCCGGTGACCTGCGCCCCCAATTCCCCGGCCAGATACAGCCCCAGGCCACCCCAGCCGCAGCCGATATCCAGAACTTTCATGCCGGGTTCGATCTTTAGCTTGGCCGCCAGATGGCGCTTCTTGTTGAGTTGCGCGGTTTCCAGATCGTCTTCCGGCGTCTCGAAATAGGCGCAGGAATATTGCCGGTCGCTATCCAGGAACAGCTCGTACAGTTTGCCGTTCAGGTCGTAATGATGGGCAACGTTCTTGCGCGAGCGGCGGGGGGGGTTGTGTTGCTGCAGGCGTCGAAACAAGCTGTCGATGGCGGCGACCCAGGACATGACCTTCGGCTCCCCGCCGAGTTCCATGTTCCAGGCCGAAAATTTCAGGAAGTCGTATATCGTTCCGTCTTCGACCGTGAACGTGCCGTCCATATAGGCTTCGCCCAGGTACAGACCGGGGTTGAAGAACAGCTTCCAATGAAGGGACGGGTCATGCAGCCGGATGGTCAACCGTGGCCCCGGTGATCCGGCAAAGACGTGTTCGTTATTGTAGGCGTCGATGGCCGTCAAATGTCCGGCCCGCACGAGATGGCGAAGCAAGCGCGCGAAAAGCATCCTGACCTCCATCCGGAAATAGGGATGCGCAAAGCCCCCAATCCGGTCTCACCCCCGAAAGTGCGAAGCACGTGTCGCTTTTTATAATTATTCTAATTGTAGTCGCGGGTGTCAATGCGGAGATTCTGATGTTGCTTTTCGGGCAAGAAAAAAAGGCGGTCCCGAAGGACCGCCTCAATTCCTGCCAAACACCCGCCCGGTCGCCCGCGCGGGGTGAGGGGCAATTACTTGTCTTCTTCGGTCGCTTCGACCTCGGCTTCCGCTTCGGCGGCCGGCTCTTCAGCATCGGCTTCCTCGGCTTCGGCACCGGCGGCTTCGACCGCGGCGTCAGCAGCTTCCTGGGCGTCTTCGCCGACCACGGCCTGACCGGTATCGGCCTGGACCTGGGCTTCGTCTTCCGTACGGGCGACGTTGGCGACGATCGTCACAGAGACTTCCGGGTGCAGGCGGACGATGACGTCGTGCAGACCCAGAATCTTGATCGGGTTGGCCAGCTGAACCTGGCTGCGGCTGACCGAGAAGCCGGCGGCGGTCAGGGCCTCGGCGACGTCGCGGGCATTGACCGAACCGTACAGCTGACCGGCTTCACCGGCCTGACGGATCAGGATGACCTTTTCGCCATCCATCTTGCCGCCCACGGCTTCCGCTTCTTTGCGGTTTTCCAGGTTCTGGGCTTCGAGCTGCGCCTTTTGAGCTTCGAACGCGGCTTTGTTGCCGTCGGTCGCGCGCAGCGCCTTCTTCTGGGGCAGCAGGTAGTTGCGGGCGAAGCCGGCTTTGACCTTCACCACGTCGCCCATCTGGCCCAGTTTCTCAATACGTTCCATAAGGATCACTTCCATTGCGATCTCTCCTACTCACTCGTCATGCGGCGGATTGCCGCTTACGGGACCGGCCAGCCGGTGGCGAATGCCGCCCCATTGTTCCAAGACGCCGATCGCGGCGGTCACAAGAAGACCCACCCAACCGACAACGAAAATCAGGAAGTAAACGGCCATAAGGGCCAAGCCCCCACGCCGGACCCGACGGGCCCAGTGATGGATGACGGCCAGCCCAAGCAGGAAGAAAGGCACCGCCAAGGCCAGGGTCAGGTTGCGGGCGAGGAATTGGACCTCGCCGCCCGCGACCAGAGACACCAGCGCGCTGCCGACCATAGCCCAGGAAATCCATTCCGGAAGGACCAGGTTAGCGTAACGCGGGGTCGGGCGCATGTTGCGTCCGGCCCGGGCCAGGATCGACTGCGCCACGGTGGCGCCGATAATGGCCATGATGACCCAGCTCGACGCCAGAGACGCCGGCAACAGCGGGCCGTAGGATTGGACCATTTCGTCCCGCGCCGCCTGTGGCGTGCCCGGTGCGACCGCTGCCAGAACTTCCGACAGGCGATCGGTGACGACGGCCCCGAGACCCGATTCGTTGGCCAGGAACACCAAACCGGCCAGCAGCATCAACGATGCCGACATCCCCGCCAGACTGGCGACGATCGGGCCGGGAGGCGCCCATTCCGTGTGTCCGTCGGCGGCCGTGCGCTGGCGCATGGCCTGACGGATCACGGTCCAGGCGGGAACCAGGTGGACCAGGCTGAAAACGCCTGCCACCAGAACCCCGCCCAGGGCCGAAGCGGCGACGAAGCCGCTGATGGACGCCACCGTCCCCGCCGTCACGCCATAGGCGAAGCCAGCCAGGTAGATCGGCAAGCCGGCGACATAGAACAGCAACAACCCACCAGGGGCGCCGTTCAGGGCCGGCATGGCCGCTACCAGGCTCAACAGGCCTGCGCAGATGGCGATCAAGGTCGACTTCGGCATCGGGTCACGCCCCCGGAAAACCCGGGGGAACCTCTTCCAATTACTTCACGACGTAAGGCAGCAGGGCAAGGAAGCGAGCCTGCTTGATGGCCTTGGCCAGCTCGCGCTGTTTCTTGTTGGAAACAGCCGTAATACGCGAGGGGACGATCTTTCCGCGTTCGGAAATGAAACGACCCAGAAGGCGCGTGTCTTTGTAATCGATCTTCGGCGCGTTCGGCCCGGCGAACGGGCAGCTCTTGCGACGACGGTTGAAGACCGGACGGCCGGCGCGGCCGGAGGATTTAACGGGTGCGGGCTGCATTACTTGTCTCCACCTTCGCTGTCGTTACCGGAATCGCTGGCTTCCTGGCGCGGGGCGCGGTCACCGCGGTCGCCGCGATCACCACGGTCGGGGCGGTCGCCACGGTCCGGGCGCGGGCCACGGCGCGGACGGTCGTCACGGTCTTTGTTCTGGATGATGACCGACGGGCCTTCTTCCAGTTCGTCGACCCGCAGGGTCATGTGACGCATGACGTCTTCGTTGATCCGCATCTGGCGCTCCATCTCGGCAACGGCGTCAGCCGGCGCGTCGATGTTCATGAGCATGTAATGCCCCTTGCGGTTCTTTTTGATCCGATAGGCGAGGTTGCGCAGTCCCCAATATTCTTTCTTGTGGATGCTGCCGCCGCCGGCGTTGATGGCTTTTTCGAAGGTTTCGACCAGACCGTCGACCTGAGCGGACGAGATGTCGGGTCGCGCGATGAACACGCTCTCGTAGTATGGCAATGTAAGCTCCCTTTGGCTTATCTCAGCCCCCACCATGGAGGCATAGCCGACCAAGTGAATTCTCAGCCGACAAGGAGGTCGGGGGATTCGCCCCGAGGCGGCGCACTATACACATTCCAGGAACCGGCGCAAGGGCGCAGAAATTCGCCATTTAGCGGTCGTCACGGCGGCTCGGCGCTGGCCGAAAAGCAAGGGTGGGTCCCAGGGCTGGGCTTGGTGGGGTCGCGATGGGGCGCTCCGGGGGTGTGACGGCCTTGTTACGAGCCCTTGACAGGCCGGGGGCTGGGCGGCAATACCACTCGCCCTAACAAAATTCACGGAAACACCGAGGCTTTCATGGCACGCGCGCTGATTTTCCCGGGGCAGGGCTCCCAGACGGTGGGTATGGGCAAGGCGATTTACGACGCTTTCGCCGCCGCCCGCGAAGTTCACCAGGAAGTGGACGAAACCCTGAAGCAGAATCTGTCCAAGATCATGTTCGAAGGGCCCGAGGACGAATTGACCCTGACGGCCAACGCCCAACCGGCGATCATGACGGCCAGTCTGGCCGTGATGGCCGTGTTGAAGGCCGAGGGCGGCTTCGAGCCAAAGGGCCGGGCCGATTTCGTCGCCGGGCATTCCCTGGGTGAATATTCGGCCCTGGCTGCCGCCGGGACGTTTTCGTTGTCGGATACCGCGACACTGTTGAAGACGCGCGGCACTGAAATGCAGAAAGCCGTGCCGGTGGGGCAGGGCGCCATGGCGGCCTTGATGGGCCTGGAAATGGACGCGGTGCAGAAGGTTTGCGCCGAGGCCGCCGGCGACGAAGTCTGTCAGGCGGGTAACGATAACGCCCCGGGCCAGATCGTCATTTCCGGATCGAAAGCCGCCGTCGAGCGCGCCCTGGATCTGGCCAAGGAAGCCGGCGCCAAGCGTGCGGTATTGCTGCCGGTGTCCGCCCCATTCCATTGCGCCTTGATGCAGCCCGCCGCCGACGCCATGGATGTGGCATTGGGGGGGGTGCAGATCAATGCCCCGGCCGTGCCGGTGATGGCCAACGTGACCGCCGCCCCGGTCGAGGACCCGGGCGAGATCAAGCGTCTTTTGGTCGAACAGGTGACCGGCATGGTTCGTTGGCGCGAATGCGTTCAACAGCTGAAGGCCCAGGGTGTCGATACCCTGGTCGAAGTCGGCTCGGGCAAGATTCTGGCTGGCCTGGCCAAACGCATCGACCGTGAATTCAACGTGCAGAACGTCGGCACGCCGGAAGAGGTCGAGGCTTTCCTGGCTTCGCTTTGATCTTCGGCGCAGACTGACCTGCCCACTTAAATAGCAAAGGAAATCGCCATGTTCGATCTTTCGGGAAAAACCGCGCTGGTTACCGGTGCCTCCGGCGGTATCGGCGGCGCGATTGCCCGCGCCCTACATGGCGCGGGCGCCGTGGTTGGCCTGTCCGGTCGCCGGGTCGAAGCGATGGAGCCCTTGGCCGCCGAATTGGGCGACCGGGTTCATATTATTCCCGCCGATCTGTCGACCGCCGAGGGGACCAATAAGCTTGCCGCCGATGCCGAAGAGGCGATGGGCGGGATCGATATTCTGGTCAACAACGCGGGTCTGACGCGCGACACCCTGATGATGCGGATGAAGGACGAGGACTGGCAGGAAGTCATCGACGTCAACCTGACGGCGGCGTTTCGCCTGTCCCGTGCGGTTCTGCGCGGCATGATGAAAAAGCGCAACGGCCGAATCATCGGCATTACCTCGATCGTCGGCGTGACGGGTAACCCGGGGCAGGTCAATTACGCCGCGTCGAAGGCGGGCATGATTGGAATGTCGAAATCGCTTGCCCAGGAAGTGGCGGCGCGGGGAATCACCGTCAACTGTATCGCGCCCGGATTTATCCAAACTGCGATGACGGATGAACTGAACGATGCCCAGAAAGAAGCTATCATGGGGGCGATCCCGGCGGGCCGTATGGGGGCCTCCGAAGACATCGCCGCCGCGGCGCTTTATCTGGCCAGTGACGAGGCTGCATACGTCACTGGGCAGACGCTTCACGTCAACGGTGGCATGGCCATGATCTGATTGCGGAATCCGGCAATCGCGCAGGCGTGAAAATTGGTGTGTAGAGGTGGCTGGTCAAACGCGTTGGATATGTGATAGGAAGCGGGCGAACTCGGCCCGGGAGCCTTGAAAACCCGCCGCCGCTACCGGAATTTCAACCTTACTTCCTGATCCTTACGATGGGGAATCAACAGGGGAACTGACAATGAGTGATGTTGCTGATCGCGTGAAGAAGATCGTCCACGACCACCTGGGTGTGGATGAAGCCAAAGTTGTTGAAAACGCGAGCTTTATTGACGATCTGGGCGCGGACAGCCTCGACACCGTTGAGCTGGTCATGGCCTTCGAAGAAGAGTTCGGCATCGAGATTCCCGATGACGCCGCCGAAAAGATCCTGACCATCAAGGACGCCATCGACTTCATCGAATCGCAGCAGTAATCGCGCGATTTCGTCCCATCGGCGCCGGCCCCTTCGGGGGCTGGGCGTCCGTACGGCCGGATAAGAATTACGAACATGAGACGAGTCGTCGTTACCGGATTGGGTATCGTCAATTCCCTGGGTTCTGGGGTCGACCTTAACTGGTCGCGCCTCTTGGCGGGGCAATCGGGCATTCGCAGGCTGGAAGGCTTCGACGAATACGAGCTGCCGGCCAAGATCGGTGGCACCGTTCCCCTGGGTGACGGTTCCGACGGAACCTTCAATGCCGAAGAATGGGTCCCGACCAAAGACCAGCGCCGGATGGATACGTTCATCATTTACGGCATGGCTGCGGCGATCCAGGCGATCGAAAACTCGGGCTGGAAGCCGGAAGCCGACGAAGACCGTTGGCGGACCGGCGTTCTGATCGGCTCGGGCATCGGTGGCTTGCCGGAAATTTCCTCCGGCGCGATCACCGTGCACGAAGGCCGTGCCCGACGTCTCAGCCCGTTTTTCATTCCGGCCAGCCTGATTAATCTGGTTTCCGGGCATGTTTCCATCCGCTACGGCCTGAAAGGGCCGAACCATGCGGTGGTCACGGCCTGTTCGACCGGCGCGCATGCCATCGGCGATGCGGCCCGCATCATCATGTGGGACGATGCCGACGTGATGGTTGCCGGTGGCGCCGAAGCCGCGATCTGCCCGTTGGGCGTCGCCGGGTTCTGTTCCGCCCGCGCATTGTCGACCGGTTTCAACGACACGCCGGAAAAGGCGTCTCGTCCTTGGGACAAGGACCGCGACGGCTTCGTCATGGGTGACGGCGCCGGTGTCGTGGTTCTGGAAGAATTGGAACACGCCAAGAAGCGTGGCGCGACGATCTATGCCGAAGTCGTCGGTTACGGGATGTCGGGCGATGCCCATCACATCACCGCCCCGGCGGAAGACGGCGACGGCGCCTATCGCTGCATGAAGGCCGCCTTGAAGCGCGCCGGCATGAACCCCGAAGATATCGATTACGTCAACGCGCACGGCACCTCGACGCCGCTGGGCGACGAAATCGAGCTGGGTGCGGTCAAGCGCGTGTTCGGCGATGCCATCAAGGATATTTCCATGTCTTCGACCAAATCCGCGGTCGGTCACCTGTTGGGTGCCGCTGGTGCGGTCGAAGCGATCTATTCGATCCTGGCAATGCGGAACAGCGTCGTGCCCCCGACCTTGAACCTGGACAACCCGTCCGATGCCTGTCAGGGCGTCG
The DNA here is from genome assembly GCA_002433335.1 of Rhodospirillaceae bacterium UBA6608. The sequence goes on from DJHY01000191.1 coordinate 9,596, forward strand.
ATCTGGTTCCGTACCAGCCCAAGGAACGGAAGATCCGGGCCGCGCTGTCCAACTCCTTCGGCTTCGGCGGCACCAATGCGTCGCTGGTGTTCAAGGCGTACGACTGATTAGGATGCCGGCATGAGCCGCCGGTCGAAAATCGTCGCCGTTATCGCGTTCATCCTGATCGCAGATGCACTGTTCGGTGGCTGGATTTGGTTTCAAAACCAGATCCAGGGCGAAGGGCCGCATTCGACGGAGCAGGTCGTTCTGATCCCGCCGGGCAGTGGCATTCAGAAAATCGCCAATACCATGATGGAACGGGGCGTGGTCGAATCCGACCTGCTGTTCCGACTGGCCGCGCGTCCGAAAAAAGCGGACCGGGGCCTGAAGTCAGGCGAATACAAAATTCCCGCAAGGGCCAGCATGCTCGACGTTCTTGGCATCTTGACCAAGGGCGAGACGGTCGTGCGATCCTTTACCATTCCCGAAGGCCTGACCGTCGCCGAAGCGATGGAGATCGTCGCCAAGGCCAAGGGCCTGGCCGGAGCGATGCCGTCGTCCTTGCCGGATGAAGGGCGTCTCCTGCCCGAGACCTATCACTATTCCTATTACGACTCCAAAGCGCAGGCGGTCCGGCGGATGGAAAAGGCGTTGGATGATGCCTTGGCCAAGGCCTGGGCCGGACGGGACGAGGGCTTGCCCCTCAATAGCCCGGAAGAGGCGCTGATCCTTGCGTCCATCGTCGAGAAGGAAACCGGCGTGAAGGCCGAGCGGGCGCGGGTTGCCGCTGTCTTTCTCAACCGTTTACGCAAAGGGATGCGCCTGCAATCAGATCCGACGGTGATCTACGGGATTACCCAGGGAAAGGGGCCCTTGGGCCGTGATCTGACGCGCGCCGATTTGGACACGCTGACACCCTGGAACACCTATGAGATTACCGGTCTGCCGCCCACGCCGATCGCCAATCCGGGTTTGGCGTCGATCAAAGCCGTGCTGCATCCCGAGCAGTCTGACGATTTATATTTCGTCGCCGACGGCAGCGGCGGACATGCGTTCTCGAAGACCTTGAATGAGCATAACCGCAACGTCGCCAAGTGGCGGAAAATTCAGCGCACCGGTAAATAGCGGCCTTACCTGCCTTTAGAATTCCCGGCCCATGAGCTTCCGGTTCAGGATCGGATCGGTCCAGGCGGGCGGCAGAACCGACAACAGCCAGACAGCCAGATGCATCGGCCAGGGGAAGACGATCCGCGCCTTGTCCTGGGCCAGATCGCGTTTGACGATAGCGGCCGCTTTGTCGGTTTCCATCAGGAACGGCATGGGGAATTTGTTGGCGTCGGTGATCCGACTGACGACCCATCCGGGGCAGACGACATTGACCCGTACGCCCTTGTAGAGCCGTTCGCCACGCAGCGCCTCGCCCCAGGCTTTGACAGCCGCCTTGGACGCGGAATAAGCCGCCGAGGCGGGCAGGCCGCGAAACCCGGCAATGGAGGCGATGATGGCGATCTGTCCCTTGTCGCGGGCATCCATCGCCGTCAGGGCCGGTTCGACCGTGTTGACGACACCGTTGATATTCACGTCCAGGATGCGGCGTGCACGTTGGTCCGCATCTTCGATGCCCGAGGTCGAGTTGGAAATCCCCGCATTGGCGATGACAAGGTCCAGGGGGGTCTTGGCGTCCGCTTCCTTGATCCATGCGGCCATGGCGTCGGCATCGGTCACATCGATGACTTTGGCTTCCGCTTGGGCGCCGCGTTCCCGGCATTCAGCTGCCACGGCTTCCACGCGATCCGCGTCGCGTCCCGACAGGTAGAGGCTGATCCCGTGCCCCGCATAGGCGGTGGCCAAGCCCCGACCTATGCCGCTGGAGGCGCCGGTAATCAGAATTGCGGTGGGATGTGCCAAGCTCATGCCCTGTTTATAGGCCGCGGGTGGGCCTGGGGGAAGCGCGGGCCGCTTGTTGGAGGCGGATGCCCTGGGTATAAGGTTCGGCACCGCCCGCTTGGGCAAGCCGGAATAAGGAAAGCGCCGTGGCCATTAGTTCCATGACCGGGTTCGCCCGCACCGAAGGCGGATTGAACGACCTCTCCTGGGTGTGGGAAGTCCGCAGCGTCAATTCCAAGGGGTTGGACCTGCGCTTTCGCCCGCCGCAAGGGTTCGAGGCGCTGGATCCCATGGTTCGGGCGCGGGTGAACAAACAGTTCAAGCGCGGCAGCTTGTCCGTCAACCTGTCCACCCGCCGCGAAACCGGTGGCGGGGCCTATCGCATCAACGACGATTTCCTGGCCCAGATTACGGCCCGGATGGAACGCTTGAAGCAGGAGTTGCCCGACGCGCGGCCCCCGTCCTTGGACGGGATTCTGGGTCTGCGCGGGGTGATCGAGCCGATCGACGAGATGCTGGCCGAGGATGCCTTCGAAGAAATCGCCACAGCCATGATGGCGGATTTGGACAAAGCCTTGGGCGGCTTGGAAGAGATGCGCCGGGAAGAGGGCGCGCGCCTGTTGGCTGTGCTGACCGATCAGATCGACCAGGTCGAGGACCTGACGTCCAGGTCGGCCCAGGTCGCGGCCACGCAGCCGGACGCCATCCGCGCCCGCCTGAACGACCAGATTCAACGCCTGATCGCCGACAACCCGGCGATGCCTGAGGAGCGCATGGCCCAAGAGGCTGCGATCCTGATGACCAAGGCCGATATCCGTGAAGAATTGGATCGCCTGACTGCCCATACCCAGGCGGCGCGCGAACTGCTGACCAAAGGCGGCGGGCCGGTCGGACGGCGGCTGGACTTCCTATGTCAGGAATTCAACCGCGAGGCCAATACGCTGTGCTCTAAATCGCCGGATACGGACCTGACGGCGCTGGGGTTGGATTTGAAAGCCGTGATCGACCAGCTCCGCGAGCAGGTCCAGAACATCGAATAAGACAAACAGGGTATCGAGACGATGGTCGAGATTTCACGCCGTGGCATGATGTTGGTGCTGTCTTCGCCGTCGGGCGCGGGCAAGACCAGCATTTCCCGTCGCCTCTTGGATGAAGAGAAGGGCATCGTCATGTCGGTGTCGGCAACGACCCGATCGCCGCGCCCCGGCGAGGTCGATGGCCAGGATTATTATTTCTATGACCACGCCAAGTTCGACGCGATGGTGAAGAACGGCGAGTTTCTGGAATACGCCACGGTGTTCGACAATTCCTATGGCACCCCGCGCAAGCCGGTTTGGGATGCGTTGCAAAACGGACAGGACGTGCTGTTCGACGTTGATTGGCAGGGCACGCGCAAGCTTCGGGAAAATGCCCGCGAGCATTTGGTCAGTGTGTTCATCCTGCCGCCGTCGGTCGAGGAGTTGGAACGCCGCCTGATGGGGCGGGGGCAGGACTCGGCCGAAGTGGTCGCAGGGCGGATGGCCCGGGCCAAATCCGAAATGAGCCACTACGAAGAATACGACTACATCGTCGTCAACGCCGACCTGGATGCCAGCGTCGAGAGCGTACGGTCGATCCTACGGGCCGAGCGCCTGAAGAAAGAGCGCCAGACGGGCCTGCTTGATTTCGTCCAGGGTATGGGGGTCTGAGGGCCCCCGCCGGCCCCGGCCTTTAAAACCTAGCTTGCAGCACGCCGCCGCGCGAATTTCGGCGCGTACAAATCCTGCACCGTCGGGCCGATCCGGCGCGATGTCGCATCGTTCAGCCACAACCGGATCAGATGGCGGCGTTTGCCGGGGCCGTCGATATAGTCGGTGCGGGAATGCAGCAGGACGAAGTTGTTGACGAACTGCAGGTCGCCCTTGTGCATTTCCATCGGCAACTGCATTTCCGGTCGGGCGACGACGGAATCGAAATAGTCCAAAGCTTCGACCTCTTCCGGCGACAGCTTCAGCCCTTCCTTTTCGACCCAGTTCACCGGGTTCCGGTTGTAACAGCAGTGCAGCAGGTCGTTGTAAAACTCGAACACCGGAATGCGGTCGGGAGAAATCGGGCTTTCGTCGTCCGGCTGTTCGCCACGCCGATGATGATAGAAGCCGCGTTCAAAGATCGGCATCAGGTCCGGTCGTTCTTCTAAGATGGTGTTATAGATCGCGGGGGACGAGGCCAGGATGCTCAGCCCGCCTTCCTGCGCCGTTTCCAGGCATAACAGGCACACCCGGTCCGATCCGTCGCTGTGGAACGGCAGAAGCTTGTTCGAGCTATAGCCACGCGATTGATGGCTATAGGGAATGCCCTTGTCGAGAACATCGACGGATTTGATGCCGGTACGGGTCTGGGCGGTGATGTCGCCCAGGTACGACGCCAAGCCGCAATAAGCCCAAAGGGTTTCATCGTAGTTGAAACTGTCGACCGGGAAGTCACCGATCACGGCGAAGCCGCGGCCCTCTTCCAACTGACGGCGGGTTTCTTCCAACAGCGGGCGCATGATCGGAAGATCGAATGCCTGGGGCGTCAGATCGTAGGGTGATCCCCCGGCGGCCATTGCCTTGGCGACGGCGCCCTCAAGCTCTGCGACCATTTCCGGCGTCAGGGGCTGCACCCAACTGCGGGTTTCGGGGAAGTCGGCGCGCGTCCAAACCGCGCCGTCCTGAACGGGGCTGCGAGTGTTCATGATGGATCCTCCTGGCAAAAGAGTGATCCAGCGAAGGGGGAGTGGTCAAGCCTGCTTGGAAAGTTGGCGGGCCAGGGCGCAAAATTCAGCGACGCCCAGGTCCTCGGCGCGGACGTCGGGACTGATGCCTTCCTTGGTGGGATCAAGCCCCAAACTCTTCAGGCTGGAGCGCAGCATTTTGCGCCGCTGACCGAATGCCGCCTGGGTGACTTTCTCCAGGTCGCTGAAGGTCGCGGGGGCCAAGGGCTCTGCCCGGGGGATCAATTCGACCACGGTCGAGGCGACCTTGGGCGGCGGGGTGAACGCCTGTTTGGAGACATTGAACAAGGGCTTCACTTGGCAGACCCATTGGGTGATGACCGACAGACGGCCATAGGACTTGCTGCCCGGTTGGGCGGTCAGGCGGTCGGCGACCTCTTTTTGGAACATCAGGACCATGCGCTCGAAGGCGTCGGCCTGGCGGAGCCATTGCAGCAACAGTACGGTCGAGACGTTATAGGGCAGGTTGGCGACGATCGCCCGCGGGGCGGGCGTCAGCGTCGTCAGGTCGGTCTCCAGAGCATCGCCCTCGATGATGTGGAAACGGCCCGGATAGGCGCTCTGCAGCTGCGTCAGGGCGGCGATGCAGCGGTTATCTTTCTCGACCGCCCAGACGGCGGCGGCATTGCTTGCCAATAGTGAACGCGTCAACCCGCCGGGGCCGGGGCCGATCTCGATAGCGTTGACGCCCTCAAGCGGCTCGGCAGCGCGGGCGATCCGGTTTGTCAGGTTGGTATCGAGCAGGAAGTGCTGACCCAGCGATTTGCGGGCGCCCAATCCATGGTCGCGGATAACGTCACGCAGTGGCGGCAGGTTCGGGGCGTCGTTCATGGCCGGTCAACCCGTTCGGCTGCGGTTCGTGGCGATCAGCCGGGCCGTGACCATGGCGGCGACCAGGCTTTGCTCGCTGGCTTTACCGGTGCCGGCCAGGTCCAGCGCCGTGCCGTGGTCGGGCGAGGTCCGGACGATCGGCAGGCCCAGGGTGATGTTGACGCCACCGTCGAAGTCCAGGGCCTTGACCGGGATCAGGGCTTGGTCGTGATACATGCAAAGGGCCGCGTCGTAGCCTTCGCGGGCGCGGGGGCTGAACAGGGTGTCGGGCGAAGCCGGGCCGCGCGCGTCGATGCCTTCGGCGCGGAGGATTTCGACGGCTGGGGCGACGATGCCGCGGTCTTCCGTGCCCAGCGCGCCGTCTTCGCCGCCATGGGGGTTAAGTCCTGCGATGGCGAGGCGCGGGGCCGTCATGCCGAAATCGTTCTTCAGCGCCGCCGCGGTGATCCGCCCCTTGGCGACGATGGTTGCGGTGTCCAGGCTGTTGACCGCATCACGCAGGCTTACGTGGACGGTCACGGGCACGGCCCGTAAGGCGTCGCAGGCCAGCATCATCACCGGCTCGGCGCCGCCGCTCAATTCTGCCACGTATTCGGTGTGACCCGGGTGCTTGAACCCGGCGGCATAGAGGGTCGACTTCTGGATCGGGTTGGTGACCATGCCCCCGGCCTGGCCGTCCATGCATAGATGCACGGCCCGTTCGATGGAGCGGACGACCGCCCCAGCATTCGCCGGATCCGGCTTGCCGGGAACCGCGGGGACATTCAGTTTCTCGGTCAGGACCGGCAAGGCGCGGGCGAACATGGCGGCGGCCTCGGAGGGCGCCGCGATTTCTTCGATGGGAACGGGTTCACCCAGGGTAGCGGCGATGGCGCGCAAGCGGTCCGGGTCGTCGATGGCGAAGAACGGCCCCGTCTTGGCCCGCGACCGTAGCCAAGCGCGCAGTGTCAGTTCGCCGCCGACACCGGCCGGCTCGCCCATGGTGATGGCAAGGGGAAGAGGGAACTGCCCGGAGGCGTCGGCACCCACGTCAGCGCCGTTCGATAAAGGCGTTGCGCCGCAGATCACGCAGGAACTGACGAGCAGCCAAATCCAGACGCGCGTCGATCAGTCGATTGCGCACTTGGGTCCGGAGCATGTCCTTGGCGTTTTCCTGCACGCGTTCGCAGATCATGAACAGGACCAAGCCACCCGGCACCTTGATGACCTCACTCGGCTTCTTGTCCGGCAGGTCTTTGATCGCGTCGCGAACCAACGGCGACAATTGGCTGGTGCGAAGGCGCAGCGTATCGGCGGTCAGGCCACCGGAAACCTGGTTCGGCATGTTGGCCATCTCGTCGCAACTGGTGGCGCGCAACCGCAATCGGTTGGCAAGTTCGCGGTGGGCCTGGGCATCGGCGGAAGAGGCCGTATCGGCGACCGGGATCGTCAATTGCTGCAGGACCACCTGAGGATCGACGGCCGGGCCCGACGCCCCTTGCGAGACGCGCTGTTCGCGCAACCAATAGATGGCATAGCCGGCACTGGTGCGGATAGGCGGCGAAAACTCACCGGTCTTCATACCGGATAGGGTGTTAATGACTTCCGGAGCCAAGCTGCTCATCGAGACCCAGCCAAGATCCCCGCCGACGGCGGCGGTCGGGCTTTGGGAGAATGTCGTGGCCATGGCCTGGAAGGGCGCGCCGCCCTTCAATTCGCCGATGATCCGCTGCGCGACGGCCTGAATTTCGCTGGCTTTCGAGGGTTGCTCGACGGGCAGGAAGATTTCCGAAAGCAGCGCGACGGGCTTACCCTTTTCGGCTTCCATCCGGGCAAGCTCTTCGTCGACCTCTTCATCACTGATCTGGGTCAGGGCGCGGAATCGTTGACGCAGCGAGTCGCCCCATCCCAGGTCAGCCCGGATTTGCTGATACAGGACTTCCTTTGACAGGCCGAGGCCATCCAGCATCTTCTGCATCCCGCCGGGTTCCATGTTGCGGGATTTCTCGTAGCGGCCAACCGCCGTTTCGACATCTTTCTCGGAAATTTTTATGCCCAGGTTTTCCGCTTCCTGTCGCTTCAACTCTTCGTCGATCAGGGTGTCAATTACCTTCGGCGCAAGCTGCTGGGCGGTTTCGCGCGTTGCCGGAAGACCGGACATCGCGAGCACCAGCCGCAAACGGGCGTGAAGGTCGTATTCTGAAATCGGCGTGTTGTTGACGGTGGCGACGATCCCCATGCGCTGCGCTTGCGCCGGGAGGGCGGCGACGAGGGAAATAATCAGCAATGCGGCAAAGCCCCCCGCAAGGCGTTTGGCGGAAGGTTCGATCCGGAAGGATTTGGCGAAAGTCATGATCGGCTTTGATCGCATTTAGAAGGTCAATTGTCCAAGGGTCTTCAGAAGTAGGTTCACGGTAAAGGCATCCGTCGGCTGTAGATCGCGATCTTCGTAGAAGGTGCGCGAGAACCGGGTAATGACGGAAAGGCACTCGTTTTCAAACACCAAGTCCGAGACGAGGGACCGCATTTCGTTTGCGGCCATATCGCGGACGGCTTGGAAATTGACGCGCCATTCCTTGCTTACTTGCGAAGAAATGTTGAAGGACAATTCCTCACGTCCGGTGAACTCACTATTCGCGGGCTCTTCAAAGAAGATATAGCTGGCCGAACCGCGCAGCAACGGCACGCCGGCATTTAGCTGCACTTGGTGGCGCCGCGGCGAAAACCCGTCCTTGGCGAACTGGGTACGATATCCCAGGTCGAAATAGTTCGACGGAAAAACGCGCGCCGATGCGACGATGTCCGACAGGTCGTCTTCCAAACCGCTTCCTTCGGCAAAGGTGTCGTCGGCGCTGAAGCGGTAGGTCTGACCGACCAGAAACGACATGCCGTAGCCTTGCGGGCCGTACAGGCCCCATTTCAGGCCATAGTTCACGCGGGTGCCGCCTTCGACGCGGTCGATCCCGCCGAACCGGTTCACATCGAACAGGTTGGTGTCGTCGAATTCGAATTCCTGGCTGTCCTCGTTGGGGATTTTCGACGAGTTTCCGCCATTGGGGCTGGTGATGATGTTGACGATCGGCTCCAGCGTCTGGCTGGCCTTTCCCAACTGGCTGACCAGCGGGAACCGCCAATCCAGGGCCGCATAGGGATAGAGCCGCCCGGTCGCACCGGTGAAGTCCGAGGTATTCGTGCGGCTCACGTTGTTTACGTGATAGGCGTCGGCCCACAGCCCGGTCGAGAAACTGATCAGGTTCCCGACGGAATCGGAAAATCTGCGGTTCCAAGACGGACGAATGGAAAGACGGCGCGTGTCGTTGCCGCTTTCGTCACGCGAGACGACCAGCAGGCTGGCATCCATGTTGAAACTACCGCCGAAACGGTCAGGTTCGCCGACGTGGTTGTATTCGATCAACGGCAGGACCAAAGGGCTGTCGATCGAGTCGGCGGTGGCGCGCTGGTCCTGGAAGGAATAGGCATTCACAGCCAGATAATTGCGGCCTCGAAAAGCTTCGGCGTATACACGGCTTTCCAGCACGGAGGGGCTGTCGAAGCCGAACCGGCGCAGGTAGGTGTCATCCGTCGCGCGGTTGATATCGAAACCGGCACGCCAGGTTTTATTGAGGTCCCAAAGGCCCTTGGTGAAGATATGGCCGCGGAAATCGCCTTCTGAATCGTTGATGCCGCTGACCTGCGCATCAAGTTCGCCGCTCATGAACCGTTTGCGGTAATCCAAGGTCAGCTGAAGCCCTTCGGATTCCGAATAGGCCGGGGTCGCGGTCAGGTCCGATGAGTCGTCGAACGGGTAGAAGTAGGGCAGGCGCGTCACGAAACCCAGGTCGGATGATCCGCCGAAGCCCGGCGCCAGGAACCCGGCTTTGCGCCGAATGCTTGGGTCAGGGTGAATGAAATACGGCGTGTAGAGAACGGGAATGCCATAGACCTCTAGCCAAGCGTCCCGGTATTCGATGGTCTTGCTGCGTTTGTCATGGATGACGCGGACAGCTTTAATTTGCCAAAGCGGCGGCTTTTCCGGGTCGTCGGCACAGAGATTACAGGGCGAATAAACCCCTTGGCGAAGCTCGGTTACAACAGCGCCGGAACGCTTTGCGCCCTGTGCGGCAAGCCGTGACCTGTCGGCCAGGATGACGCCGATATTCTGGATTAGGCCGTCCTTGAGATCGCCGGTGATGGTCATCTGGTCGGCGAACAGGGTTTCACCCGTCGGTTCCAGGATCGTGATGTTGCCCGATGCCTGAACGATGTCGGTGTTCTGGTTGTAGGTTACTCTGTCGGCCAAAAGCGTCCGATTGCCATGAGTGATTTCGACGTGACCATACGCCGAGACAACACCCTGTTCCTGAGCGAAGCTCATTTCGTCGGCGATAAGATTGACGGGGATATCCGCCTTTCCATCCGGCTCGGGCGTCGGGGGAGCGACCTGCTGAACGACCGGGGCGCCAGTGGGCAGCGGTCCCATCGTTCGTGGCGGCGGCGCTGGCGCCGGGGTGAATATCGGCTGGCTTGCGGGCGGTTGCGTTACGACGCCGGCCGCCGGCACGAACGGGCGGGGCGATGCCTGGAACAATACGCCCAGCGGGCGCTCTGCGGTGGCTTCTGTCGAGGCCTCGGCACCGTCCGGAAAGGACAGGGCGGCCAGCAGAACGGGAGCGACCAAAGCCGGTCGCATCCATTTGCTCGAAATCTTCCGCAAACGGCCCCCCATCGCGATCATCCGTCTTCCAAGTGCAGCAGCATGGCCGCACCCAACATCGTCGCCACCCCCGATGGCGTCCATGCGGCCAACAATACGGGAATACTGTCCGATAGGCCCAAGGCAAAAACGATGTCCGAGAAGAAATAGAGGACGAAACCGGTGAAGACCCCACCCGCGATAACGAACGTCGTGCCGCCCCGTCGGGTCTGGCGCAGGGTAAAGGTAGCGGCAATCAGAACCATGGCGCACATCAGCAGCGGCGCGGACAATAGCGTATGCCAGTACAGCCGGTGGCGGATGGCGGAAAATCCAGCATTTTCGAGCGTCTTGATGAAACCGGGCAAATCCCAGAACGACATGGTTTCCGGCGGCGCGAAGTTGTCCTGTATCCGATTGACGGTCAGTTCCGTCGGCAGCCAGAAGTCTTTTTCGAACCGGGCAGGGGCCTCGGGTTCGAACAGCCAGGCGTCTGTCAGGTGCCAAAAGCCGTCTTCCAGCCGCGCCGACTGTGCGTCGATCCGTTGACGGAAGGTGTCCTTGCCTTCGTACAGGAAGACCAGGACCTCGCGCAGCTCGACGCCGGTCTTTTGCTGGAGGACCCTTTCGGCATGAACCACGCTTTGGCCCTTGCTGTCGGCTTGGCGCAGCCACAGGCCTGAATTTGAGATCGATAGGAAGCTGGCATGGCCTTCGATCCGGGTCGCCTCCAGCCGTTCATATCGGGCCAGCATGGAGGACGACAGCGGATTGATCACCGTGATCTGCAAGACACCCAGCAGGAACGACAGGAACAGCACCGGCAGCATGAACTGCCACGCGGATATGCCGGTCGCCCGGGTCACAACCAGTTCATTCGTGCGAGTCAGGCGCCAGAACGCAGCCATTCCACCGAACAGGATGGCGAAAGGAAACGTCTTTTGCCCCATGAAAGGCAGCTTCAGTAGCGACATCTCGAGCACCATGGCCAAGGTTACTGTTTCGCGCTGAGCCGAGCGTCTTAGCAATTCGATGGAATCGAACAGTAGAATCAGCATCAGGAACAGGAAGAAGATGCCGAAAAAGCTGATCAGGAAATGTCGCCCGATATAGACGGAAAGGATTGTCGATAGCCGCATGATAGCCTCCTCACGCCGCCTTGGGCGCCGTCGCGGGCGCGGCGGAAGGGGGGCGAACCATGATCAGCCACGCCACGGGTATCGGAATCAATGTTGCGACGTAGATCAGCGGAATTAGGTTCAAGTTCTTGGCGATCATGTTCTCAATCGCAAGGATCAAGCCTTGCAGAATGACCATGGACGCGACGGCAACCAGAACGCGCGCCGTTTGGGTGCGGCGACCGAAGTTCCCCGTCAGCAGGCAACACAGACCGATCATCGCATAGGAAAGACAAAGCATGGGCGCAATCAGGCGCCGATGGGCTTCGATAATGAATTTTCCGACATTCTGTGGGCCGATCTGATCCACTTGATTGGGCGTATCGAACAATTCATCGAGGGTTCGTTCGCGGGGTTCACGCCAGCGTTCGCCTTCGGGTCCGCCGATGGCAAGGTTATAGACCCAACGGTCGAAATACAGAATCGACAGCTTGTTGGTGGTCTTGTCCACTTCCTGGCGGTTGCCCTTGAACATTACCACGCGGGGGCCGGTCGGTGTGTCGATCATCGCGCCCCGGTCGGCCATCAGGGTGAAGGGTTTGCTGCGGTCGCGGGTGTCATGCACCAGAATGCCGTGCAATTGTCCGTCCGGAGTGCGGGCCCGGACGTAAACGGTCGTCGTTTTGCCGACGTTGTTGAATTCGCCTTCCTTCAGCAGGACGTGGGACACGCTGTTGCGGATGTCCCATTGCAGGTCGCGGAAGGCGCGATACGATTCCGGCACCAGCTTCAGATGCAGGCTGTATGACAGGACGATCGTAAAGGCCGCCAGGATCAGTGCGGGCTTGGCCAGGGCGAACTGACTGAGCCCCGCCGCCCGCATCACCACGAGCTCGCGATCGGTGATCAGCTTGGCGTAGATGAACACCACTACCGTGAACAAGGCGATCGGCAGAATGACGATCAGGAAGTTCGGCAGCAGAAGGCCGGAAAGGTAGAGGAATGTTCCCGCGCTCAACCCTCGGTTGACGATCATTTCGACAAAACGCAGTGACTGCGTAAGCCAGATGATGCAGGTCAGGCCCGTCGTCACAAGGATCATGCCAACGACTAGTTGGCGCAATACGTACCGCGTCAGCGCGTTCATTCGAATCCCCAGGGAATACGGAACGAAACTGTAGGAAAAAGGTTAATAAATCAAGGAACAAACCCTGATTTTTCACCTTTCGTATCGGCTTTGGAGCAACGCTGGCGCCGGCTTAGAACGCGTCGGGAGAGACGGCGGCCACAGTCGCGCCGCCGAACATGATCGTCGTCCGCAGGCTGGCCGTCTGCGGCAGGTACTGTTCGGCGAAAAACCGCGCCGAAACAATCTTCTGATCCAGGAAGGGATCGCCGTCTCCGGTTGCCTTCTTCTCGGCGGCGCGCATGGCGCCCAGGCCGAGCAGCCAGGCTCCCGATACGATCCCCATCAGGCGCAGGTAATGCGTGGCGCCGGCGGCGACGGCGGCCGGGGCCGTGGGGAAGGTTTCGACCACCCAGTTCGTCGCCGTTTCCAGCGCCGTCGCGGCCTCGGCCAAAGGGGCGGCGAGGTCGCGGATCGGCGCGTCGGCTTTCTCCAGCTCCGCCACCGTGGCGCGGATATCCGCGATCAGCATGGCGGCGGCCTTGCCTTCGTCGCGGGCGACCTTGCGGCCGACCAGATCGTTTGCCTGGATGCCGTTGGTGCCTTCGTAGATACGGGGCACGCGGATGTCGCGCACGTGTTGGGCGGCGCCGGTTTCCTCGATATAGCCCATGCCGCCATGGACCTGGACGCCCAGCGAGGCGACCTCGACGCCGATATCGGTCGACCAGGCTTTCGCTACCGGCGTCAGCAATTCCTCGCGGCGCTTGGCCGCGGCGCGCTCGTCGGCGTCCTCTGCGTGCTCGGCCATGTCCGTCGCCACGGCGCAGGACACGCAGATGGCCCGCGAGGCCGCGATCTTGGCTTTCATCAGCGACAGGGTGCGCTTGATATCCGGGTGATGGATGATGGCGTGCGGCGCCGGGCCCTCGGTATCGATGGCACGGCCCTGCTTGCGGTCCTGGGCATAGGCCAGCGCCTGCTGGAAAGCGCGCTCGGCAATGCCGACGCCCTGCACGCCGACATTCAGACGCGCCGAATTCATCATCGTGAACATGCAGCGCATGCCGGCATTCTCACCGCCGATCAGCCAGCCGGTCGCGCCGGTATATTCCATGGTGCAGGTCGGCGAGCCGTGAATGCCCAGCTTGTGCTCGACCCCGATGGCACGCAGATCGTTGCGCGAGCCGTCCGGCAGGATTTTCGGCACGATGAAGAGCGAGATACCCTTCGTACCCTCGGGCGAGCCCGGCGTCCGCGCGAGCACCAGATGGATGATGTTCTCCGCGCAGTCGTGTTCGCCCCAGGTGATGAAGATCTTCTGGCCGGAGATCGCCCAGCTGCCGTCCGCATTCGGTTCGGCCCTGGTGCGCAGCGCGCCCACATCCGATCCGGCCTGCGGCTCGGTGAGGTTCATCGTGGCCGACCACTCGCCGGTGAGCAGCTTGCCCAGATACAATTCCTTCTGCTCGTCAGTGCCGTGAGCGATCAGCGCCTCGATACCGCCATAGGTGAGCATCGGGCCGAGACCGAAAGACAGGTTGGCGCCCTGGATCATTTCCAGCACGGCCACGCCCAGCGCGCGCGGCAGACCCATACCGCCCAGCTCGGCCGGGAATTGCAGCCCCTGCCAGCCGCCTTCGACGAACTGCGCATAGGCCGCCGGAAAGCCGGTCGGCGTGGTGACGGCACCATTCTCGAGCTTGCAGTGTTCGGCATCGCCGACGCGATTGAGCGGCGCGAGCACATTCTCGGCCAGCTTGGCCGCCTCTTCCAGAATGGCCGCCGTCAGATCGGAGGTGAAATCCGGGAAGGCACCCGTCGCCTTCAGCCCCTCAACAGCCGCTACCTCTTCCAGCGTGAAGCGCATTTCATCCAGCGGTGCGCGATATGTCATGGCCGACCTCCGTCATCATTTTTTTGTGGCCGGAACATAACCCGCCTTCCCGCCGATGCGAATCCGGAAACAGTGTTTTGTCCAGCCCGCGACGTTGTGTGGCTTTTCGGACGCGCAGACAGCGGGCATATACTGTGACGAGAGCCGCCCGGCCGGGCGGAAAAGCCCCTGGGGGAGCCCGAACCATGACCGACACGCCACGCTACACCGCCGTCGCCATCACCCTTCACTGGATCCTCGCGGTCCTGCTGCTCGGCATGGTGTTTTTCGGCTGGTACATGGAAGACCTGCGCGAAGGCCTGTTTGCCGGCACAGTGCCGCTGGAAGAGGTTCAGCAGGCCTATAACCTGCACAAGACGACCGGCATGGCGATCCTGGTGCTCTCGCTGATCCGCCTGGCCTGGCGCCTGACCCACAAGACCCCGGGCATGCCCGAAGGCATGAAGCCCTGGGAGAAACTCGCCGCCCATGCCGTGCACTGGGCCTTCTACGTGCTGATGATCGGCATGCCGATCATGGGCTGGATTTCCGCCTCCGCCTCGGAACTGCCCTCTTTCCTGTTCAACAATCCCGACATGCCGCTGCCGCGCCTGCCGGTTCCGCAAAGCGAGAGCCTGCACGAAGTGTCCGGCTCGATCCACGGGGCCGGCGGCTGGCCGATCCTGATCCTGTTCGGCCTGCACGCTGCAGCGGCCCTGAAACACCAGTTTTTCGACCGCGACGGGCTGCTCGCCCGCATGATCCCGGTCCTGAAAGGATAAGCCCCGATGCTGCGTTACGCGTTTCTTCTCCCGCTGGCCCTCGCCGCCGCTCCGGCGAGCGCCCAGTCCTGGCAGGTCGACAGGGCCGACAGTTCCGTCGGCTTCGAGACGACAGTGTCCGGCGGTGCGGTGACAGGAGAGTTTTCGGACTGGACGGCCGAGATCGTGCTCGACCCGGCCGATCTGGAAAACGCCTCGATCTCGGCCCGGGTGCTCACCTCCAGCGGCACGACCGGCAATGGCCAGATGGACAGCTCCATGCTGTCCGATTCCGGCCTGAACCCGTCGGAATACGAGGCCGCCACCTTTGTCTCCGAGGATGTCCGGGCAACGGATGAGGGCTATGAAGCGCACGGCACGCTTGCCATGGCCGGAACCGAGCGCGACATCGTGCTGCCCTTCACCCTGGCCATCGACGGCGGCCGGGCCGTCGCGGACAGCCGCTACACACTCGCCCGCGCCGATTACGGCGTCGGCTCGTCCAGCTGGGGTTCGGCCGCGGCCGAAGTGACCCTCGTGCTGCATATCGAGGCGGATGCGGCCGAGTAGGCTTGCGTCGCGGGGGCGGGAAGCGCTAGCTCACGCCC
>DJHY01000241.1 GCA_002433335.1 Rhodospirillaceae bacterium UBA6608
TCGTGAATTTTTAAGCCAACTGCCTTTGCCACCGGGGGAGGAAACGCGTTCCCAATTTGCCGGTACGCATGCGTTTTTCTACCTGAAAAAACCCAATAATCTGGAAAGCCTTGAAGCTTAGCGACCATCTGAAGAGTGAGCTGCGGCATCCGCTCGAAACCTTCACGAATGCCACCCCCCCGCATTGGAGCGCCCATAAATCCAGGCCCCGGCACTTCGTCCTCGTTTGCTATTCGATGGCCGTTCACCCCCAACGCTTTCCAAGCATGCTTTGCTCGCGTAGGCCCTAAGTCTGGCCCGCCATGTTTTTTAGATCCACCAACAATAGTTGGAGCTATTGACTTCGCATTTTCCCGCCACTCGCTCGCCCCTTCCCATCCATTCGCTGCCATTTGTTCATACAAGGCCTCCCCCACAGTTGGCGGCGTCTCAACGCTAGGCTTAGGCCAAGAAAAGTGGAGAAAATCCTCTTCAGGAAGCGCAACTAGAATAGACCTAGGGCGTAGTTGCGGAACTCCAAATTCACTGGCGAAGAGCTTCTGCCACTCAGAGCCATAGCCCATAGCTGAGAGTCTACCTTGAATCTCAGCTCTATAAGAATCAAACTTGGAATCCATTAAACCATCCACATTCTCAATCATGACTGCGAACGGTCTTACAATTTCTACAAGGTCCAATGCAGCCGGGAACAAATCACGTTCATCTTCTTTTCCCCTTTTTAGCCCGCCATCACTAAAAGGAGGGCATGGAACACCGCCCGCAACCAGATCAATTTCTCCGGCAAATTCTGACGCTCGTTCTTGAATAAATTCTTCTAGGTCGCGACTAAAAATCTCGCCCCAGCCTAATTCATGGATGCGATTATTTGTTTCTAAGGTCTCGCAGGCATACGGATCGTTTTCAACCAATGCGACATGCTGCATGCCAGCTTCGTGGAGTCCGAGAGCCTGCCCTCCAGCTCCTGCACAAATTTCAATTGTTTTCATCACAACCAGACACGATCAATTAGCAAACTGAACGCAGCTAAAAATAGAGACGCAGAATCTTTAATCACAACGCCGAACAAGTGCGGTGTTTTTTCGGGTACAATTCGCAATGAGCTCCCTAATTGGACGCATTCTGCCAAGTCTGATGAACGCACGACATCATGTGAACATCTGATCTTATACCTCTATATTTATAACGCGCCACCAGAACATAACACGAACATTAACATAAAAAGCACATAGCCAAAAGAAGCTTCAACCCGAAAAACGTGATTGGCCGTGGATAAGATCTCTAAAGCAAGACGTAGTGCCAACATGAGGCGCATCAAAAGCCAAGACATGAAGCCGGAAATTCTGGTGCGCAAAATGGTTTACGCTCTTGGGTTTCGATATCGGCTGCACCAAAAAAACCTCCCCGGAAAACCGGATCTCGTATTCAGAAAGTTAGGGAAAATTATATTTGTCCATGGCTGTTTCTGGCACCAACACTCTGATCCCAACTGCAGGGACGGACGAATGCCCAAATCCAACAAAAGCTACTGGAACCCAAAATTGGAGGGAAACATCGAACGGTTTGCAGCCCAAGAGGCTGAGTTAAGGGCGCAGGGCTGGGAGGTTCTTGTTGTATGGGAATGTGAAACAAAAAATAAGAATTACCTGAGATCAAAATTATTGGACTTTCTTTCCAAATAATTGATCCCTTGACTTCAATTATTCTAGCTCAACCTTTTATCGCCTCCCCAATACCGTCTAGCCGTCCCTATCGATACCCTTAGGTAGGCTGCAATCTCCCCATCGCTCTTCCCTTCCCAATAAAGCCGCGTGGCCGATTTTATCCGCCGCTGACGAAGCTTCTCGTCGAACCACTTCTTATGTGCTTTGCGGAAGAGCACAACGGCTTGCGGACAAAGGTCGAGCTGCCGGGCGATCCTAAGAAGGGCCTCATGCCGCTGCTCTGCAGAAACCTTCCTGCATCTGTGATACGCCCATCGCCCAGCCTTCAAGGCACGCGCCTGACGTTCTCGAATACGCTGCAGGCTCTCGGCCTTTCTTTGCTCCGCTTCCCGTTCGGCTTCGACTTGCCCGATCAACGGATGGAAACACGCCGCCGCACGTGCCAACAACTCCACGAGTGGAAGGCAAATTTCAATCTCCAGCCGAACCCTGTCAGGTCGATCTGCCTTTGAAATTGAAAGCACGGTGACCGGCGATCCAGCATCATCTGAACGGGCACCAATATCGGCGACAGCCTTTAAGGCTTCCTCTGGTGCAGGATGGAACTTGAGCCTAGAGCGGGTCTCGCATTGCTCGTTTAGCAGCATCCTTGCTGCCTCCCCTTAGCTAATGGTGCCGCGCCTTTGATTTTAACAGTTCATGGGCAAAGCTCCGACTGGCCATTCCAATCGAGGCTGCGAATCCCCAGAGGCACTCGGTTTGAGATTTTAAGCTTTCCGAATTCAAGCATCGGGCTGGTTTCGCTTTCGAGAATCACTCGTAGTTTCGAGGAACCGATAACGTGCTGCAGCGCGACTAACTTTCTCTGCAAAGGCTGCTTCATCTGACTCGATATCGGCTTTAAGACATTGCTCCACGGCGTCAGGAATCAACTTTGCCTCATCCGGATGGATTCCCAACCCAGCGGCAAAGTTGGCTGATAAGCCAAGTATCTGCCGACGGGTCATTTCTATGTGCTCTTTGCGAATGACGGCCTTAATCAAATCGGGCGGGACATCGCATGCCATTTCAAACAGGTCTCTTTCGGCAACTGTCCGGACTAAATTCCATAAGGAGTGATCCCGCCAGCGAGATCGGTTCGTGTCAGCCGACGGCTCCGCATATCGAATGTCTTTAAGGAGCGACGCGACCATGGGTGCGAAGTAATTGTCCAAGTCGGCCCACTTCTTTCCGCCCCAAGCCTTCTTAAGGCACTCCTTGCCCGCCCGGAGCTCTACCCTCCACACCTGGGATGCTTCACGTTCCTCCGGGTCCAAAGGCGGCATGCCGTTACGAATGCGGCAGGCATTCCATATCTCCCACCAATAGACCTTGTGCCGATCGAGAACCTCTCGCCGTTTGTCGTACACGATTACCTGACGGTTCGGCATTTTCCCAACCGTTACAGACGTAACACGACCGGACGTCCCATGCCGCTGCATCGGCTCCGGCTCAATATGGTCAGCCCGGCTGGCATGGGAATGCATCACGAAATTGTCGGGCTGAAGCACCAGCTCCGGCGCCAGAACATCTACCGCGTAGTCAACGCGCCCTATGCTCTCTCCCCCCACCGGCACAACAATACCCAGGGCATCCATGGTCGCATACAAACGAGCCCTTACCCCACCCAACCCATAAAGAGCCAAAGCAAGAGACTTAGCCGAAACGCGCACGCCCCACGGATCACTAGGCTTTGGCCGCTTAAGGAACCAAGTCGCGCCATCGGGTCCTGTATCACAGCGGAAAGCATAGCCACCCCGCGCACCGGATTCCGCCACCATGAAATCAATGCCGTTAAAGGACAAAGGAACCGATTTCATATTTGTGCGGGCTTGCTCTAACGCTCCTTCAAGAGAAGCCAAAAGGGTAGGCGGCACCCGCCCCTGGAATGCAACGTCCAACCCATCGAACCCATGATAGAGGTGTTCCATCGGCCTCACTGCCTCCCTGAGTATTTCCAGAGGGGGGTGCTACAAAGACCCCCCTCTTGGGATACGAGTGTTTCACCGGCTGCTTCTAGAAGCTGAGCGAAGACGATTTCGTCGCGTCCCTTAAGCTTAAGGGACACGTTGGCACCAGCTCCCTTAAGGGTGCCGTCTCCATTTAAAGAGGTTCGAGCCTGGAGGGTTATTGCCCCGACCGGGAGGCCCGCCCCTACGGGCCGGGCAAGGTTTCGGCGCTGCGCGCCGAGGCCGCTTTGGGTTTTAGGGGCGGCCTGAGCTGGGGCGTCCGCCCGGCAACACCGAGCATCCCTTAAAGGCCCCGGTCCGCATACTATGCCTTTAAGGGGAGCGAGGGCGGTCGCCATCGCGACCGCCCCCTTAAGGCGCATGTAACAAGACGCTACATTCCGCCCCCAAAATCCCCGGCGGCGCGGCCAGCCCCGCCGAGGCAAAACTCTATGCTCAAAAGCTCCGCTCATTCTGAAAGCCACGGACAACATTCAGCGTAACCGACCTCGCCCGCATATTTTTGGCGAGGCGGGGGCGGAAGAAAGTCCGCCTGGAACATTCCCAGCAACCACGCGCTGTGACGTGCCCGTTGGCAATGGTCGCATTCGCACCCTGCCACAAACATCGGGATTTCGATTTCGAACAGATCATCGCTCATGCGGCTTCTCCCGCATCAAACTGGGAGGTATTCGTGCAGAGCTTTTCTTCCGCCCATGCAATCAGGTCACGACGGCGATAGCGGATCGACCGAGCAGAGACTTTAATGAATTGCGGCCCACCGCCCTTAACGCGCCAGCCTTGCAACGCGCGAACAGAATAACAGAGGAATGCAGCGGCTTCGTTTTCGCCAATCAGGCGATCGAGGTAGTCAGCGTCACGCGCTAAGTTTTCCGAAAGGTGCTGAAACATCGTCCTACTCCTGTTGTTGGAGACGGACGCAATTAATAGTCTCTTTTTTCTAGGCCGCATCAATACCGGCTCGCGAAAATGCGTACTTTTCGGGGGCCTATTTTCGCGAACGGCGTGTTTTGAATTCGGCTTGGACCGCACGAAGCTGGAAGACAAGCTCCGGCACGGCGGACTGATCTAAGGGAGTCAGGCAATCTTCGATGAAACGACCCGCTTCGCTGGCAGGCGTCTTTCCATAGTACGAGACGGTAAAATCTCGTTTCAGGTCATCCACCCAAAATCGCGCAATTTCATATACCCATGAGAAAAGAGCGCCGTTCCGTTTTCTCCCTTTAGGCTCAGATGGGACATCTTTCATTGCCTCATCTGAAATGAGCTGCAAATAGCGTAACGCGACAACAACGTCCTCTCGACCGATCACTTCAGCGACCAGATCGGACGGATCATTCTCACTTGCCCTTCGGAGAGCACCGATTTCCTCTAACCGCTTTTCATCGCCGAAAAGTGACTGGAACTTCAGTCGTTCCATCACCGGCCATAAATAACGCCACGAACGATCATCGACATTGTCGAGTAGATTTCGCAACCCCTCCACGTGGGAGTTGATCGCCTCAAAATATGCACGAACCTCGTTAGGGGTTGGACCTTCCCCCTCGTGCTTAAGGGCCCGGTACAGCGTACCTGCCGTCTCCAACCGATCTTTTAGCCGGGAAATTTTCTGCCTGTCCCGAAGGCCATGCTTGTTCGCAATATCTGCAACTAAGGCATCCGAATATGCACCGGTGTCCTCCTTTCGGAAGAACGACCTGCCGCGCCAGCCAACTTTCGGGGTAAATTTCCTAGGCACTAATGCTTACCTATTGCTTACCTCAAAATAAAAGGACTTAGCCGAAACCAGCTAAGTCCTTGAAATAATGGTGGGCGCACAAGGACTCGAACCTTGGACCCGCTGATTAAGAGTCAGCTGCTCTACCAACTGAGCTATGCGCCCCCAGGACACCGCGAAAACAGCGGCCGGTCACTGGAATTCGACCCGAAGGGCCGAAGGAAGGCGGGGTTTTAGCAAGCCTAGGCGGCTTTGTCGAGGTGAAGGTGACGCAGGACTGTAATTTTCCGGAGCGATGAGAAATTCCTAGGGCTCCGGGTTACATATCGTCGCCGATTCCCCGGCGGCCGACCATGACGTCGCGGTGAATCCATACCCCCATCAACAAGCCGAAACCGAACAGCAAGGTCAGCATCGCCGTACCGCCATAGGAAATCAGCGGCAGGGGCACACCGACCACGGGAACCAGCCCCATGACCATCGCCATGTTGATGAAGACATAAAGGAAGAAGGTGGCGGTGATGCCGATTCCGACCAGGCGGCCGAACTGGGTCCGGCAGCGCACGCTGATCGCCAGGCAATAGACCAGGATCACCATATAGAGGCCCAGCAGCGCCAAGCCGCCGACAAGGCCGAATTCCTCGGCCAACATGGTGAAGATGAAGTCGGTCTGCATTTCCGGCAGGAAGTTCAGGTGGCTCTGCGTGCCTTGCAGGAAGCCCTTGCCGAAGATGCCGCCGGAGCCGAAGGCGATCTTGGATTGGATGATGTGATAGCCCGAGCCGAGCGGGTCGTTTTCCGGATTTAGGAAGGTCAGAACCCGCTGTTTCTGATAATCGCGCAGGAACTGCCAGGCAATGGGCGCGGCGGCGATGCCGCAGCCGCCGACGATCAGGAATTTCCAGATTCGCACCCCGGCGGCGAAGAAAATCACCGCCCCGGCGATGATCAGCATCAGCGCCGTGCCCAAATCCGGCTGGCGCAGGACCAGGGCCGCCGGTACGGCGATCAGGAACAACGGGACGACCAGCTGCGACATGCGGCGGACGTCTTCGATCGACCGCCCATGGAAATAGCGCGCCAGAGCCAGGACCAGGGCGATCTTCATCAATTCCGAAGGTTGCAGGCCGAAATACCCCAGGTCGAGCCAGCGCTGCGCGCCCTTGCCGACCTCGCCCATGACCTCGACCGCGAACAAAAGCGCCACCGTCGCCAGATAAAACACATAGGCGTATTTCAGCCAGAGCCGGATATCGATCAACGCGACGGTGATCAGCACCGCCATGCCGACGGCGAAACGCACCATCTGACGCGAGGCCCAGGGATCGATATTCCCGCCCGCCGCAGAATACAACATGGCGAAGCCGACCGAGGCCGTGGCCCCCAGCAGCAGGATGAACAGCCAATGCATCTGCCACAGCTTCTGGCGAAGCGTGAAACTGGGCGGGTTAAGGGCGTCTTCACGAACGGCCATGGCTTATCCCTGATGTTCCCGGTTGGTTTGCACCACCGCGCGCAAGGTCTCTTCCCCGGACGGCGACGCGGCGTCCGGCGTGTTGGATGCGGTCTGGCTTCCTGCAGTCGGACCGATCGGCAGGTCGCGGGCGGATTTACGGCGCTGGGCCGTCAACAGAATATCGTGGGCGATGGGAGCGGCAACGCTTGACCCGCCGCCACCGTGTTCGACCACGACCGCCACGGCATAGCGCGGATTGTCCGCCGGCGCGAAACCAACGAACAGCGCGTGATCGCGTTCTTCCCAGGGCAGGTCTTCGTTCTTCAACACGCCCTGTTCGCGCTCGGCCTTGGTGATGCGGCGAACCTGAACCGTCCCGGTCTTACCGCCCATGGCGTAGCCGGCCTCGGTAATGGCCGAGCGATGGGCCGTGCCGTGGGGCGTGTTGACCACCTCGGTCATGGCGTCGCGGACGATCGCCAGGTTGCGGGGGTTGACCCCGATCTGCGGAAATTCATGATGCTCGGGCACCGCATGGACACCCGTGGTGCTGACCGATTTGGTCAACTGCGGCGACACGGCGAAACCACCGTTGACCAATCGCGCCGTCATCACCGCCAACTGCAGCGGCGTCACCAGGACATAGCCCTGCCCGATCCCGGCCAAAAGCGTTTCGCCCTGATGCCAAGACTGATTTCGGGCTTCGCGTTTCCAGGCCTTGGTCGGAATCAGCCCCGGCTTTTCGCCCGGCAGATCCAAGCCCGTTCCCTCACCCAGGCCGAAGCGATGCGCCATTTCGGCGATCCGGTCGATCCCGACCCGGCGGGCGACTTCGTAGAAATACACGTCGCAAGATTGGGCGATAGCGCTTGTCACATCGACCAGACCATGGCCGTGCTTTTTCCAGCAATGGAACTTGGAATCGCCCAGCTCCATGAACCCTTCGCAATAGACCTTGCCGGTGGGCGAGATCACGCCCCGCTCCAGCGCCGTCAAGGCAACCAGCATCTTGAAGCACGACCCCGGCGAATAGCGGCCCGCAATGACCTTGTTCGACAAGGGCGCGGCAGGGCTGTTGATCAGGGAATTCCATTCGTCGACGCCCAGGCCCCGGTTGAAGTCGTTGGGGTCGAAGCTGGGGTGCGAGACCATGGCCAGCACGTCGCCGGAATGCACGTCCAGCACAATCGCGGAGGCGCTGACTTCATCAGCCAGGCGTTTCGAGACTTCCTGTTGCAGGCCGACATCGATGGTCATCCGGACCTCGGCGCCGGGCAGGCCTTCGCGCCGGTTCAATTCGCGGATCACCCGCCCGTAAGCATTGACCTCGACCTCGGACGAGCCGCCGGAGCCGCGCAGGCTCAGATCGTGGACTTTCTCGATCCCAGCCTTGCCGGTACGGAAGCCTGGAAGCTCCAACAACCGGTCGCCGGTTTTTTCCCGCTCGCTGACCGCCGAGACATAACCCAATACATGGGCCAGATCGTTGGCATAGGGATAGAAGCGGCTTTGCCCTTCGTCGATCATCACGCCTGGCAGGTCCGGGGCATTGACCTCGATCCGCGCCACGTCTTCCCATTCCAGGTTTTCGCGCAGGGTGACCGGGACGAACGACCGGTTGCGCTTCACTTCCTTGAGGATACGGCGGCGTTCGCCCATGGTCATCGGCACGATCTCGTGCAGCAGGTCCAGGGCGCCGTCGACACCCAGGCCGCGCGTGTCCTCGGACACCAGCATGACGCGGTAATTCTGTTTATTGTCGGCGACGGGAATGCCGAAGCGGTCGACGATCCGCCCCCGCGGCGGCGCCAACAGACGCAGGCTGATGCGGTTTTCGTCGGCCAGCATCTTGTACTGCTCGGCCTTGACGACCTGCAGATAGTACATCCGCCCGGCCAACATGGAGACCAACACCAGCTTGCCGCCGACCAGCATCACCGTGCGGCGGGCGAAAAGCTTCTGACGTTCTTGATCCCCATGCATGGCGTCAATCCAACTTCAAGAACGCCTGCTGCCAGCGCGAGAAGAAGAACACCAGCAGCGGGAATGTGGCGACGGTCAAAACGTATTGGAAGGCAATCGCATCGGCGGCGAACAACGTGACGTAGAACGCCGACAGCAAAAGCCAGCTCAACATCGCCGCCCCCGCACCGACCAGACCGAACCCCAGCCAGTGCACGAAAAACGATTTACCCATGAAAAACTTATGCTGAAACAGCACCACGCCCTGCACCGCCAGGAAGATCAAGGCATGCAGGCCGAACGGCGCGCCGCTAAGGCCGTCCTGAAACAGGCCGATCAAGAACACCGCCAGGGCAGGCATCAGATGCGGGCGATGGATCGACCAATGGAACACAGCAATCAGCGGCAGCAACGGCACGACCCGCGCGATCCCGGGAACATGGGTGGGAACGACGTTGAGAATAACCAGCAAGAGCGTGAGCGCGACCGGGGTCAGGTTGCGAGCGAAGGCATCCAGACGCTGCCAGAATGTCGGTCTCATTGTCTGGTACCGTCGCCTCCGGCGGCGCGCTGCGGCAGTTGCAGAATGCCGCTCATGCCGAAGTTCAAAATGCGGACGTATTCCAGGCGCGATAGATCGGCGTAAGGCTGGATGATCAAGCCGCCCTCGCCTACCGCACTGACCTGCCCGACCCGCAGGCCCGGCGGAAACACCCCGGCATGCCCCGAGGTCACGACGTTGTCACCCACGGAAACGACCGCGCCGGGCGGCAGCCAGGTCAGGCGCGGCTTGGCCTGGTTGGCGCCGGCCATGATGGCGCGGGTCCGGGTCGGGTCGACCAAGACCGGAATCTTCGCGTTGATATCGGTCAGCAACAGCACCCGGGCAGACCGGCTGCCGACATCGATCACCCGGCCGACCAGACCGTCGGCGGTCACTGCGGCCTGGCCTTTCTGCACCCCGTCGCGGGCCCCGGCGTTGACGATCACGCTTTGCGAAAATGCACCGCCCGTATCAGCGATGACCCGCGCGGTCACGAAGCTGGCCCCCTGTTCGGGGATGACGTTCAATTGTTCCTTGAGCAGCCGATTTTCGGCCTCGAGCTTTTCCGCCACGGACTTCCAATGAAGCAGCCGTGCGCGCTCTTCAGTCAGGCGGGCGTTTTCATCGTACAGGTTCTTCATCGCCTGGACTTCGTCGACCCCGCGATTGACCGCCTCGAGCGGCCGCGAGATGACATCCAGGATCGGTGCGATGGCGTCGGTCATGTGGGTGCGGGCGCGTTCGACCAGGATCGTATCGACCTTGGCCAGCATCATCAGGGCGAACGCCACCACCACCAGCCCGATATAGGCGAAGCGGTGGGCGAAATTCCGGATCGGCTGCGCGACCCGCGAGAACGAATGAGGTTCTTTCACCCCAGGATGTCCTTCCTGCCCGAATCCATACCGCACGTCCCGCGACCGGCCCCCAACGGCCGACCACAGGTCCGCATTACCCGACCTCCCCTTAGCGTATTTTTTCGCTTATTAGCGTTAATCCACAGTTAATGACGGGTAACGCCATTCGCGAGAAAAAACAACCGTTTAAAGCGGAAATCTAAGAGAAAGAATGGGCATGGCGCATTCACTGTTCCTTGCATGCGCGGCCCATCCCGACGGCAGGATCGGGTTTACCTTGCGCGATCCCGTGCATGGACAACCCGCCCCAAATGCTCGGCCACGCGTTCCTGGACGAAGTGATACAGGCGCAAGGCGTCGCAAGGCTTGGCGATAAACGTGTGCGAACAATCGGTCAGCGTATAGGTCGTCAAGGCATCGAACTTGTCGGAAAAGGCGATCCGCAACGTCTCGGGATAGCGCTCTGCAAATCGACGCAACAAGTCGCCGCCACGCATATTGGGCATGCGCATGTCCGTTATCACCACATCTAGTGGCCTTAGCTTTGCAGTCATCAACGCTTCCGCAGCATCCTGGGCGAAAGAGATATCCCATTCCGCAGCGTATCGCCGAAGCCCTCGGCGCAATCCATCCAGCACCGAGACATCGTCATCAACGATCAACACCCGGGTTTTGCGAGCAAGCTTGCTCATGCCACGTCCTTTCCTGTCGCGAGACATAAACCGCCGGCAGGAAAGCAATTTTCACGCCACCGCCCGGCAGACGCCGGTTTGGCGCCAGTCCAGGTTGCCGTTACACCGCCGTCGGCGACGTCAGGATCAAATTGACCAACTCCGCCTGTCGGCTTGTGCCCGTTTTGGAAAATATTTGCTTCAGATAGGTCCGCACGGTCCCGACCGTCAGATTCATATCCGTGGCGGCTTCTTCGGGGGTCGCTCCTTGCGCAATGGCGGCGGCGACGCGGGATTCCTGATCTGTCAGGCCGAAGATCCGCGCCACGACCGCGGGCGAGACCGCCGGGGGCGTTTCAGGATCGGTCACGAACAAGATTACCAACGGCTCGTCTCTTTCGCCGTTTTCGGCGGCCATTGCCTCGGCCCGTAGCGACAAGGGCCGCGCCATCGATGGGCGTTCGATCGCCAAGCCTTGGGCCGCGCCGCTGGCGTCACCATTGGCCAGAGCCTTGATGACCCGATGAAGTTCCGCCGTATCGTCCGGATCGGCGGCACGAAGAACTTGCTCATGGCCGAGCACCAACCCGTCGCGGGCCGTCACCATGGCGGCTCCGCGTGGGTTCATAAAAGCCAAGCGGGCCGCCCCATCGACCACCACCACACCGATGGGCAGGCGGCTCAACGCGGCCTCGCCGATACCGGCCCGGCCGGCGGCCCCGAAAGCATCCGCATTCACACGGCGCCGACGCTCCAACAGCGCTGCCTTGACCCCTTCCGCCAACAAGTCGGCCGGGCAGGGCTTGGTATAGAACCGAAACACCCCGGCCTCATTGATCGCATCGATGGCCTTGGCCAGATCGGCCGTCCCGGTCAGCATGATCACCTGTGTCGAAGGGGCTTTCTCCCGCACGGCCTTCGCCAGTTCCAACCCAGACATTTTCGGCATCTGCAGATCGGAGACGACCACGTCGAACGGCGCGCTGGCAAAGCGCGCGCAAGCCGCCTGCGGATCGGACATGAAGGCCATATCCCAGTGGTCCGCATGGCGTTTCAGCATGCGTTTCAGGGCATCTAACACCAGCGGCTCGTCATCGACGAACAGAATCCGATCCATTTCCATGCGACGCTGCCTAAAGGGAAAACAACGGAATTCAGTCTGATTTTAGCCCGTCAAAAGCCGGATAGAAAACGTTTCAACGCGCCCTCCCCAAACGGGGATGTGGCAGGCATTCGCGGCCTGATACCCCTGGATCATCGCTGGAAATGATCTCTACGGGAGTCCGCCATGCAGCGCCTGATCTCAAGCCTAGCCATCGTCTGCGCCTTTACCTACGCCGTCGCGGCGAAAGAAACATCCGCCGCCGAAAAGCAACGGGACATTCTGTTCGGAATCGTGCCGCAACAATCGGCGACCCGATTGGCGCAGATTTGGATTCCGATCATGAACCGGCTGTCGCAGGAAACCGGCCTGCCGATCCGCTTCGCCACGACCAAGGATATCCCGACGTTCGAAAAGTGCCTGGCAAAGGGCGCTTACGAACTGGCGTACATGAACCCCTACCACTACACGGTGTTTCATACGCAATCCGGCTACCGTGCATTTGCCCATCAGGCGGCCAAACGCCTTCAGGGCTTGATCGTCGTGCGGGCCGATTCTCCGGCCCACAAACTGGCCGACCTGAATGGCCAGGCCTTCGCCTTTCCTTCACCCGCCGCTTTCGGGGCGAGCGTCCTGCCCCAAGCCGAAATGCGGTCCCAAAAAATCGAGCATGAAACGAAGTACGTGAAATCCCACGACAGCGTCTATCGCTCGGTCGCAGCGGGCATCTATGCCGCGGGCGGCGGTGTCAAACGAACCTTCAACAGCATTCCGGAAGACCTGCGCAAACAGTTGCGGGTGATCTATCGGACCGACGCCTATACCCCGCATGCCTTTGCCGCATCGCCGGCGCTGTCGGACAACGACCTGCAAACAATCGCCACGGCGTTCATCAACGTCATCGGCTCCGACCCCAAGTTGATGAAGCCCCTGGGCATGGCGGGACTGGTCGCTGCCGAAGACTCGAACTGGAACGACGTTCGCGCCCTGGGCCTGACTGAACAACAGACGGAAATTGCCGAAACGGGAGACGTGACATGTCGTTCCGATTGAAAGTGATCCTGGGCGTTGCCGCCATCGAAATACTATTGCTGTCGATCCTGGTCATCAGCGGCCTGAACTACATCCGCTCGTCCAACGAAGACCAACTGCGGAGCCGCGCCGAAACCACGGCGGAACTGTTCGCCACGATGACCAGCGACGCCGTCGTCGCCACGGACCTGGCGACGCTCGACATTCTGGTGGGGCAGGCCGCGCGCAATCCCGGCATTCTGTATCTTCGTGTTCTCGACCACCACGGAACGATTTTGGCGAAGGCCGGAAAAACACCCACCGATGATTCCGCCGTTCGTACGCACGACGTGGTCACCGACCTGAACGAAAATCATCAATTCGACGTCACCGTCCCGATCTCGGTCGCTGGTACGGAGTTCGGCAAGATCGAACTGGGCCTGGACACGCGCGGCATCCTGCAAACTCTGCGCGATGCCTCGCGCTGGATGCTGTCCGTAGCCGCCCTGGAAATCAGCCTTGTCGCCTTTTTCGGCTTCATCCTTGGCGGCATTTTGACGCAACAATTGGATGCGCTGCAGAAAGGCGCGCGCCGCGTCGCCGAAGGTCATTTCGGGCACCGGATCCAAGTTCACGGCAGTGACGAACTCGCGGATACGGCACGGAGCTTCAACCGCATGTCGACGGCGCTGGCCGAGTATGCGACAGAGCTAGAAGCCGCCCGCATGCAGGCCGAAGCCGGACGCGACCGCGCCGAAAGCGTCCTTCAGGATGCCGTCGAAAGCCTGAACCAAGGTGTTCTGATCGTCGATACCGACGGCGTTCAATTGAAACGCAACTCGGCCTTCGACCGCCTGTACCCGATGGCTCTGGATGAGCTGCCCGGCACCCCGACGATTCAAGAGATCACCTCGGCAACTGCTCCCTTCTTCAGCTCGATCGAAGAAAACGGCCATAAGAAACAAGCCGACGGCAGCCTGGATTATCTATCCGGGGCGGAACGCTGGACCTCGCGCCTGAAGGACGGACGGAGCATTCTGCACAGCCGCCGCCAACTGGCCACCGGCGGCTGGGTGTTCATTGAAACGGATATCACCGCCGTGATGGAGGCCCAGGAACGCGCCCGCGTCCTGGAACGGGAGTTGATGCAAAGCCAGAAGATGGAAGCCCTCGGCACTTTGGCCGGCGGCATCGCCCATGAAATCAACACGCCGATCCAATACATCGGCGACAACCTGCGCTTTTTGGAAGACGCCGCCGGCGACCTGATGAAAGTGGTCGATACCCACCGGTCACTGGCCGAAGCCGCGCAGAAACAAGATGCCTTGGCCGACTGGGTCAATGCCTGCCAGGCGGCCTACGACGAATGCGATGTCGACTTCCTGCGCGAAGAAGCCCTTCAGGCCGCCCGCCAGTCGATCGAAGGCGTCCGTCAGGTTTCCAACATCGTGCTCGCGATGAAGGAATTCTCGCACCCGGCCAGCAAGGAAATGGGCCCGGTCGATCTGAACCGTGTGCTGGAACGCTCCGCCGTGGTCTGCAAAAGCGAATGGAAACATGTCGCCGAAATCGCCTTCGAGTTGGATGAAAGCCTGCCCGAGGTTGTCGGCCTTGAAGGCGCGCTGAATCAGGTCGCCCTGAACATGATCGTCAACGCCGCCCACGCCGTTGCCGACAAGGGGACCGGGATGGGCAAAATCACCGTCCGCACGAAGCGCGAGGACGACAAAGTCCGGCTTGAGATCTCCGACACGGGAACGGGCATTCCCGCCCATATCCGCGACCGCATCTTCGAGCCGTTCTTCACCACCAAGGACGTGGGGCGCGGCACGGGCCAGGGTCTGGCCCTCGCACACGACATCGTCGTCAACAAACACCACGGCCAAATCCGGGTGAAAAGCACGGAAGGCGAAGGCACGACCTTCATCATCACGCTGCCCATCGACGCCCAGGACCGCAAGGCCGCCTGAAGCATCCAAGATTGAAAAGACCGAAACCATGACCATCGCAGACAGACCGACTTCCGCAGCTCCCCCCATCGCCGTCGATGACGAGGTGAGTGTCCTGTTCGTCGATGACGACGCCATGTTGCTGCAAGGCCTGCGCCGCATGCTTCACCCCATGCGGCGGGAATGGAACATGACCTTTGCCGGTAGCGGCAAAGAGGCCCTGTCGCACATGGAAAAGGAACCGGTGGACGTCGTCGTCTCCGACATGCGCATGCCGGAAATGGACGGCGCCGAATTGTTGTGCAAGGTCGGCGAAATCAATCCGGCGGCGATCCGCATCGTCCTGTCCGGCTTCGCCGAGAACGAAGCGGTGATGAAAACCGTCGGGCCGTCGCACCAATACCTGGCGAAGCCCTGCGACGCCGATCACCTGATCCAAACCATCAAACGGTCCTTGGACCTACGTCATCGTTTGGGCGATCCACGGATCAAGGCTTTCGTCGCCGAGCTTGGTTCCCTTCCCGCCTTGCCGCATGTCTATCACGACTTCATGGCCGCCATCGCCGATCCGACTGCAACCATCGACACCATCGCTTCGGTAATCGAACGCGATATCGGCCTGGCCGCGACGGTCCTGAAATTGACCAACTCCGCCTATTTCTGCCTGCCGACGAAAATCACCGATTGCCGCCAGGCCGTCCGCCTGTTGGGCTTGGATACGATGCGCAGCCTGGTTGCCAGCGCCTGCGTTTTCCGCAGCTACGAAGGCAGCCCCCGCGTGCGTGATCGCCTGCAGAGCCTATGCGACAAGGCCATGGCGACCGCCGCCTCGGCCCGACGGATCGCAATGGAGAACAACTTGTCGCCCCATCAGGTCGAACAAGCCTGCTGCGCGGGGCTGTTGTCTCATGTCGGGATCTTGATGCTGTTGGCCGAGCATCCCGATTGTTGCAGCAAGGCGGAAGAAATCGTGGCCCGCGAAGGCATCTCTCCGCTTGAGGCGGAACGCCGCGCCATCGGCGCCAATCATGCCGAAGCCGGGGCCTATCTCCTGAGCCTCTGGGGTTTCTCCGATCCCGTGATCGAAGCCGTTCTGCATCACCATGACCCGGATCAGGAATGCCCGGACGCGATCGACGACGCCCTCGGCGCCGTACGCGCCGCCCATACCGAAGTAACGGCAGGTAACGAAGGCGCTTGCGCCGCCTGCATCGTCAAGCCGCCGAAGAACGACCCCCTGGCCTCTGCATCCTAGGAAAGGAGCTGTACCATGAGCGCCGAAGATAAAGTCCTGTTGATCGACGACGACACCAACCTGTTGAGCGCCCTGCGCCGCCAATTGCACGGCCGCTACGGCCTTTTGACGGCAGACAGCGGTGCGAAGGCTCTGGAGACCTTGGAACAGGACCCATCCATCGCCGTCGTCGTCTGCGACATGCGCATGCCGGGCATGACCGGGGTGGAAACCCTGGAAGCCTTCGCCAAGCGCGCGCCGACCACCTCCCGCATCATGCTGACCGGCAATGCCGATCAGGATTGCGCGGTCGAAGCGGTCAACAAGGGGCATATCTTTCGCTTCCTCAACAAGCCCTGCGCGACCGAGGACCTATGCCGCGCCATCGATGCCGGCCTGCGTCAGCACCAAATGATCGCCGCTGAAAAGAAGCTTTTGGAAACGACCCTGGCCGGATCGATCAAGCTGTTGTCCGACGTGGTCTCGTTGATGGATCCGCTGGCTGCCGGCAACGCCCGCAAGGTCGCCGGATGGGCCGCCCGATTGGCGCCGCATATCTCGGGCGTCAGCGCCTGGGAACTGAACTTCGCCGCCATGCTGGCCCCGCTCGGTCGGGTCGCCGTTCCGGCCGAACTGACCCTGCGCCGCGCCGCCGACCAGAACCTGACCGACGAGGAAAAGAAAATCCTGCAGACCGTGCCCGAGGTCGGCAGTTCCCTGGTCGCCAATATCCCCCGGATGGAAGGCGTGGCCCGCGGCATCCTGTATCAGGATAAACAGTTCGACGGCGGCGGCTTCCCCGAAGACGACGTCTCCGGCCCCTCGATCCCCCTGGCCGGGCGGATCCTTCACCTGCTCAAGGCCATCGCCGAGGCAACGGACGGGCACGAGCCGGGCCCGACGGTGTTCGACGCCCTGGCCAAGAAAGAAGGCCGGTTCGATCCGGACATTCTCAATCTGGCCAAGCGCCATCTCAGCATGCGCCCGGGCGAAGCCAGCGAGAACGGCAGCAAGCGGTCGGAACACGTCGCCGTTTTCATGCTGCGCCCCGGTCATGAGTTGGTCGCCGATTTGGAGTACCAAAGCGGCGGATTGGTCCTGGCCAAGGGCACTGTCCTTAGCGCGCCGCAGATCGCGCGCCTGCGCTCCTTATCCCAGGTGCACAAGGTGAAGGAGCCGATTCAGGTCGCCCTGCCCGCCGCCTGAACGCGCCGCCGTCTCGCGCCCGACACGACACGTTCACATTTATCTGACTTTCCTTTCCGCCATGGCGGGGCTATAAGCCCCGCCATGATTATTCGTGGCTCCCAAATTTCCGTCTATGCGACCGGCTTCTCCGGCGGCGTTTCCGCGCCTGCCCGGATCGGTTCGTTCGCCGTTTCCCGGAGCCCCCTGCCCTAGCGCCGTCCGTTCATTTTCGTGACGTGCCCAGGGCGGACCGCAAGGTCCGCTTTTTTTGTCTCTACTTTGGAATTTTCAGAACATGCCTACCCAAAACGCCCCTGCCCATTTCCGGCGTCCCGTCATCTCCCCGGCGTGGCGGCAGGAATTGAAACAGCTGTTCCGCCTGGCCACGCCGATCGTCGCGACGCAGCTCGCCTGGGTCGGGATGATGACGACCGACACCGCCATGATTGGCCGATTGGGGCCGGAACCGCTGGCCGGAGCCTCGATCAGCCTGATGCTGTTCTTCATGGGCTATATCGTTTGCTTCGGGTTGACCATGTCGACCGCCGCCCTGGCCTCGCAGGCCTTTGGCGCGCGGCAACCGCGCATCGTGCGCCGGGTGATCCGCCAGGGCCTATGGGTCGCCGCGCTGATCGTCACCCCGTTCATGGTTATGTACGGGCACACGACCGATGTGCTGCGCCTGTTGAACCAACCGCCCGAAGTCCTACCCCATGCCGAGGCCTATATGAGCACCCTGATGTGGTGCCTACCCCCGGCGATCGCGTTCAGCGTGCTGCGCAACTTCATCTCCGCCCTGGGTCGCCCGGCGGCGGCCTTTTGGATCATGATCGCGGGTCTGCCGGTCAACGCGTTGCTCGACTATGCCCTGATTTTCGGACATTTCGGCCTGCCGCGCCTGGAGCTGGTTGGGGCCGGGATCGCCACCGCCACGGTCAACCTGCTGATGGCCCTGGCGCTGACCGTGGTCGTGATCTGGCGTCGTCCGTTCAACAAGTATCAGGTGTTCGCCCGGTTCTGGCGGCCCGACTGGCATATCTTCACGCAGATCCTGCGGATCGGCGCGCCCATCGCCGCGATCACGGTGATGGAGGCCGGGTTCTTCATCGGCGCGTCCTTCGTCATCGGACAGTTCGGCGCGGTCGCCCTGGCGGCCCATATCATCGCGATGCAGATGCCGCATATCACCTTCATGATCCCGATGGGGTTGAGCCAGGCCGCGACCGTCCGCGTCGGCCAGGCCGTGGGCCGGCGGGATGCCGCCGGGGCTTACCGCGCGGGTTGGGCGGCGATCGTCGTGGCCCTGTTGTTCGCCGCGACCATGACCGGCGTGGTCGTGACCGTGCCCGAGCCGTTCGCCGCCCTGTTCATGGATGCCGAGCGGGCGGATTCCACCGCCGTCCTGCAACTGGCGGTGTCGCTGTTGATGTTCGCCGCCCTGTTCCAGATCGTCGATGCGTTGCAAGCCGTCGCCGCCGGGGCGTTGCGCGGCCTCAACGACACGACCCTGCCGATGGTCATTGCCGGGATCAGCTATTGGGGCCTGGGGGCGGGCGCCGCCCTATGGCTGGCCTTCCGCGCCGGGCTGGAGACGGAAGGAATCTGGATCGGCTTCGTCACCGGCCTGTCGGCGTCGGCGGTGATGCTGGTGACGCGGTTCAAGCAACAGCAGCGGCGCGGCTATATGCCCGAGATCATCAAGGATGATGTCGCCTCGACGTAGGAAGGCAGACAAAGGAAAAGGCGGCCAAAGGGCCGCCTTTCCGAAAACGCGATGCGTCGAGCCTTTAGTACATCGAGGTCAGGACGTCCTTGAGACGCTTCATTTCCTCGAGCGCCCGGCCCGTGCCCAGCACGACGCAGGACAGCGGATCGTCGGCGATCGACACGGGCAGGCCCGTATCGTGACGCAGGACCAGGTCCAGATTGCCCAACAGCGCGCCGCCGCCGGTCAGGACGATGCCCTGGTCCACGATGTCGGCAGCGAGTTCGGGTGCGGTGTTTTCCAACGCGATCCGGACGCCTTCGACGATCGCACCGATAGGCTCGCTCAGCGCTTCGGCGATATGCGACTGATTGATGGTGATCTCTTTCGGAACACCATTCACGAGATCCCTACCCTTGATCGTGATCGATTCACCGATCCCGTCGGCAGGGGCCACGGCCACGCCGTAGTCCTTCTTGATCCGCTCGGCGGTCGATTCGCCGATCAGCAGGTTGTGGTGTCGGCGGACGTAGGAAACGATCGCTTCGTCCATCTTGTCGCCGCCCGTGCGGACCGAGGTGGTGTACGCGAGGCCGCGCAGCGAAAGCACCGCGACTTCGGTCGTGCCGCCGCCGATGTCGACCACCATCGAACCCACGGGCTCGGTCACGGGCATGTCGGCGCCGATCGCGGCGGCCATCGGTTCGAGGATCAGGTAGACCGCGCTCGCGCCGGCATTGCTCGCCG
Organism: Rhodospirillaceae bacterium UBA6608; assembly: GCA_002433335.1. The sequence goes on from DJHY01000241.1 coordinate 19,814, forward strand.
CATCGCGGATCGCGCGGCGTTCGACCGAGGTCGA
>DJHY01000118.1:0-7791 GCA_002433335.1 Rhodospirillaceae bacterium UBA6608
CTATTACTCCCATTACGTCGGCGACATTTTCGGTGCCCCCCTGGCGATCGAGGGTCTGATGGCTTTCTTCCTGGAAGCGACCTTCATCGGTCTGTTCTTTTTCGGTTGGAACAAGCTCAGCCCCCTCGGCCATCTGTTTTCGACCTGGATGGTGGCGATCGGATCGAACATGTCGGCGTTGTGGATTTTGATCGCCAACGCCTGGATGCAGAACCCCGTGGGATCGGAATTCAACCCCGACACCATGCGGATGGAGATCACCTCGTTCGGTGAGGTCATTTTCAACCCGGTCGCCCAATCCAAATTCGTCCATACCGTTTCGGCGGGCTACGTCACCGGGGCCGTGTTCGTCCTGGCGATCAGCGCGCTTTATCTGTTGAAGGGGCGCTACCGCCCGTTCGCCAAGCGCTCGATGACCGTGGCCGCCAGCTTCGGCCTGGCATCGGCCCTGTCGGTGGTCGTGCTGGGCGACGAAAGCGGATACACCGCGACCCAGCATCAGCGCATGAAGATCGCCTCGATCGAGGCCGAATGGGAAACCCACCCGGCCCCGGCGGGCTTCAACATATTCGCGCTGCCCAACAGCGAAACCAAAAGCAACGATTACGAGGTCAAGGTGCCCTGGCTGCTGGGCCTGATCGCGACCCGCAGCCTGGACAAGGAAGTGACCGGCATCAAGGATCTGGTCGCGGAATCGCGCCGCCGCATCGGCACCGGCCTGATCGCCTATCAGGCCTTGGAACGGCTGCGCCAGGACCCGAAGAACACCGCCGCCCGCGCCCTGGTCAAGGCCAGCGACCATTACCTGGGCTATGCCTTGCTGCTGAAGAAGTACCGCGACGACATCCTGAACGCGACGGATCAGGAAATCGAACAGGCCGCCTGGGACACGGTTCCGCATGTCGCGGCGCTGTTCTGGGCGTTCCGCATCATGGTCGCGCTCGGCTTCTTCTTCATCCTGTTGTTCGCGGCGGCGTTCTATATCGCGTCGCGCCGACAGTTCGAGAAACGACGATGGTTCCTATGGATGCCCCTTCTCAGCCTGCCCCTACCTTGGGTCGCGGCCGAATTGGGTTGGATCGTCGCCGAATACGGCCGCCAGCCGTGGGCGATCGAAGGCGTGTTGCCGACGTTCCTTGGCGTCTCGTCTGTATCGGCAACGGATGTCGGCATGTCGCTGGCGGGCTTCATCCTATTCTACAGCACCCTGGCCGTGGTCGATTTTTTCCTGATGGTCAAATACGTGCGCAAGGGCCCGAAAGGCTTCTTCGGACGACCGCTGGCCAGCACCCAACCCGAACCCCGCCCGGCACCGGCGGAATGATGGAGGGTTAGACAGATGGAATTGCTCCTCGATTATCCGACGCTCCGCGTCATTTGGTGGCTTCTGCTCGGCATCCTGCTGGCGGGCTTTGCCGTGATGGACGGGTTCGACCTGGGGCTGGCGGCGTTGCTGCCCTTCGCCGCGCGAACGGACGAAGACCGCCGCCTGCTGCTCAATGCCATCGGCCCGGTCTGGGAAGGCAATCAGGTATGGTTGATCCTGGGTGCCGGGGCGATCTTCGCCGCCTGGCCCCCGCTTTACGCCACCGCGTTTTCCGGCTTTTACGGGGCGATGTTCCTGGTCTTGGCGGCCTTGATCCTGCGACCGGTCGGCTTCAAGTTCCGCTCCAAAGTCGCCGATCCGCGCTGGCGCACCGTTTGGGACTGGGCCCTGTTCGTCGGCGGGGCCGTGCCGGCACTGGTGTTCGGCGTCGCCGTCGGCAATGCGCTGCAGGGGGTGCCCTTCACCCTGGATGATCGCCTGCTGTCCCATTACGACGGCGGGCTGCTGGGCCTGTTGAACCCCTTCGCCCTGTTGGTCGGCCTGGTTTCGTTGACCATGCTGATGCAACACGGCGCGGCCTTCGGCGCGTCCAAGACCGACGGGCCGATCGCCAATCGGCTGGCCCTATTCGGCGGTATCGCCGGATTGGCGGCGACGGTCCTGTTCGGGCTGGCCGGGGTTTGGATTTATTTCGGGGTCGACGGATATGCGATCACCGGGACAGCAGTCATGGATGGCCCATCGAACCCGCTGTTGAAAGAGGTCGCGGTCACGCCCGGCGCTTGGTTCGATAACTACGCCCGCTGGCCGCTGACGATGCTTGTTCCGGCCGTTGGGTTGCTCGGGCTGCTTCTGGCCTCGATCACCCTATGCACCTTTCACCGCCCGCGCCTGGCAACCTTCATCAGCGGCCTGGGCATTGCCGGTGTGGTGGGGACGGTCGGGGTTTCTATGTTCCCGTTCATCTTGCCGTCGTCGATCAATCCCAAGGCCAGCCTGACGGTCTGGGATGCATCGTCGAGCCATCTGACCCTGTTCATCATGCTGGTGGCGACCCTGATCTTCATGCCCATCGTGGTGATCTACACCACCTGGGTCTATCGGGTCCTAAGCGGCAAGCTCAGCCGCGACAGCATCGCCGCCGAAGAAAACAGCTACTGACGAAACCGCGGGCCGCAGCCGCGCGGCGAGAAGGAGAAACACGATGTGGTATTTCGCTTGGGGATTGGGGCTTGGGCTGGCCTGCGCCTTCGCCGTCCTGAACGCCATGTGGTTCGAACTGGACAGCGAAGCCGACAAATAACCCCTATCCCGTCACTCAGGGTTAACTGGCCGGGATAATCGGCAAAACCACCTGGGACGGCCGCGCGGGATCGATGAACAAGGTCTGGCGCGCCACCTGGGTGCAGCGGTTCAGGCCCAGCGGCTCGCCCGTGTTCGGGTTGACGTCGTAATGCGGGGCATTGCTGCTGGAAACATCGATGCGGATGCGATGCCCGGCGGCGAAGAAGTTGCTGGTCGCCTGGAGCTGCAATTCAACCTCATAGGCCTCGCCCGGGACCATCATCTCGGCCTTGTCGAACCCGTTGCGATAGCGCATGCGCAGGATCGAATCCCCCAGGTTCAGGGCGTAGCCGTTGGGATAATCCTCGTTGGGCGGGTATTCGTCGATCAGCTTGACCGTGAAATCCGTATCCACCGCCGACGAGGCAACCCAAAGGCGGCAGATCACCACGCCGGTAACCTCCACCCCCTGTTGCAACGGTGGGGTTCGGAACACGATCACGTCGGACCGCGCCGCCAACGGCAGGCGCGGGCTTTTGTCGCCGGACATGGTGCCGCTGTTCTGGTCATAGCCACCGCCTTCCAGGAAGCCGGTGGTGCCGTAGTTGGTGAAGTTGCCGCCAACCGTCGGCACCGGATTGGCCGGGTCGAAATCGTATTGGATCGGCGTCGTTCCTTCCGATGATTTCTCCGGCGACAATCCACCGCCCGGATTGAAATAGAACGTCGTCGGCTGCATCCGCTGGATCGGCCATTCCTGCTCGTCCCGCCAGCGCCCGCCATGCATCAGCCGCCCCATGCCGTCGCGCCGCCCGCTGCCGCCGCCCATCACGAACAGGCGCACCGGGGCTTCCTTGTCCAGCCCGGTATTCATGCCCTTCATCTGATGGTCGAGCCAACGCAGGCGCAGAGCGTTGTTGTCCTCCAGCGCCGCTTCGGCCCCAAAGTCCACATCCCCGGCCCAGGATTGAATGAACATGTCCCCGCCGTGCAGCCAGGTACCGATCACCAATTGCTTCGGCGTGCGGTGGCGTTTCTTCAGTTGCTCGTACTTCCACAAGGTCGCGGTGATGTGGTGGCCGTACCACGAGGTTTCGAACAACAGGGGAATGTCCGGGTAGTCATCGATGTATTCCTCGATGCACAAATCCGGCGTTTTCCAATAATCCTCGTAGTCGGACTTGGTCAGCATGTCGAAGAACCACTGTTCGTAGTCCGGGACCAGCCGCAGGGGCGATTCCCCCTGGCGCAACGGCTGATGAACCAACCATTTCGGCAGGTTGGCCCACATCTCGTCCAACTGCTTGCGGATGCGCGGATCGGATTGGGCTTGCTGGCTGCTGCGGGCCATCCAGACGACGTATTGAAAGGCGATGGCGTATTCGCAGGCCCCGCCATGGCGCATGGTCTGGCGGAAATAGTTGTAGGCCCCGTCGTACAGAACCTGGGTCGTCAGCTTTTCGGGATGATGGATCGCCAGGGCCTGCTGCGTCGCGGTGGTGTAGGAAATGCCGACCGTGCCGACCGTGCCGCACCAGGGCTGCGCCGCCAACCAGGCCATGGTGTCGCGTCCGTCAGGGGCTTCGTTGCGCAGGAATTCGAAACTGCCTTCCGAGGACCAGCGCCCGCGCACGTCCTGCACCACATAGATATAACCGCGCTTGGCGAAGTACCGGCCGGTCACGGAATAGGCCATGCGCCCCTTGTCATAAGGAGAGCGTTCCAACAGCACCGGCCATTCACCGTCCAGCGCCTTGCCACCCAGGGCCGGGCGATAGACGTCGAGGTACAAGGTCACCCCATCCGCCATGGTGACGGGGATATCCGCCTCGAAAGCCCAGTCGTATTGCTGGCTCGATCCTTCGTACCCCTGCATGAGCGCACCTTTTTTCCGTTGTGGTTTCTGTGACTGCCGCGCCGCGGTCCTGGGCACTAGCCTGCATCGCCCGACCGGCGGGCGTCAAACCAATTGGAAAAAGGTGACGGTCGTCAGGACGATTTCTTCACGAATTCCGTCAGGATGACGATCACCTGGCCGTTGATGCGGCCTTCGATCTGTTTGGGGTTGTCGGGAACCAGAGAGATGCCGCGCACCGCCGTGCCCCGCTTGGCGGTGAAGCCGCCGCCCTTGACGTTCAGGTCCTTGATCAAGGTTACCGTATCGCCGGCGGCCAAGGTCGCGCCGTGGCAATCGCGGTGTTCGACCGCGTCCTCGCCGCCACCGGCATCCTGCCCCGCCTGCGCCCAAGCCAAGGTTTCCTCGTCCAAATACAACTGATCCAAAAGGTCGACGGCCCAGGCCTGACCGTCCAGACGGTTCAACATGCGCCAGGCCATGACTTGCACCGCCGGGACCGGCGTCCACATGCTGTCGGCCAGGCACCGCCAATGGTTGGGATCGATCTCCGCCTCGCCGCCGATCTGCGCCCGGCAGGTCCCGCAAAGCAGGACCGCCTGATCGGCGGAGCCGTCTGACGTGGGCGGCACCTCGTAAACGGCAAGGTCCGTAGTCGCAGCGCAAATTTCACAGGCCGCGCCGCTGCGCGCCTGAAGGTCGTTTTCCGTGGTCATGGCGAAATCTCTAGGTTGTGGATTTCACCCGTTTAACGGGTCGGGCGCGGGATTGAAAGCCCCCTCAGCCGCCGAACACCAACTCGGGCGCGACCTCGAACACCTCGGCAACCGTCTCCGCCGTCACCGTATCAGCGACCAAACCGGCGGCGACGCAGGCCCCGGCCCGAAGAACGATCGCCCGATCCGCATAGCGGCGCACCAGGTTCAGGTCATGCATCACAACGCAAACCCCCATGCCCTGCTCGATCGCCAATTGCCGGGCCAGTTGCAGCACCTGGTGCTGATGCTTCAGATCCAACTCCGAAGTCGGCTCGTCCAGGAACAGGTACGCTCCCTGTGTTTCCCAGACCTGCGCCAGCACCCGGGCCAACTGCACCCGTTGCCGTTCGCCTCCGGACAGGGTCGGGAACACCCGGTCGCACAGATGCCAGGCATCGACGTATTCCAAAGCCTGTCGAATAATCGCCGCATCGGCGAAGCTGGTCCCGTTACCGCCGTGCGGCGCACGTCCCATGGCGACCACTTCGGTCACGAGGAAGGGAAAGGTCACCGCTGCCCCTTGGGACAACACGGCGCGTCGGCAGGCCAATTCGCGCAGGGTGAATTCGCCCAGCGGTCGACCGTCCAGGCGAACCTCGCCCCGATCGACCGGCGTCGCCCCGGTCAGGCATTTCAACAGGGTCGATTTCCCGGCACCGTTCGGCCCGATGATCGCCGTGACCTCGCCGGGCGCGATCTCGACGCTGACCCGGTCCGGAATGTTGCGGTCGCCGAGCCGGCGACTGATGTCATGGGCGGAAATCACAGCCCGAACCTCCCGGAATATTGCTTGAACAAAAGCCACAGGAAGAACGGCCCGCCGATCATGCTGGTCAGGATACCGACCGGCATTTCCGCCGGGGCGACCAAGATGCGCGCGAAGGTATCGGCGACGACCAGCAAAATACCGCCCAGCACCGCAGAGGCCGGGATCAGCAGCCGATGATCCGGGCCGATCGTCAGGCGAACCAGATGGGGGACGACCAACCCGACGAAGCCGATGATCCCACTAACGGCGACCGCGGCGCCGACCGAAAAGGCCGCGCAGAGCACGATGATCAGCTTCAACCGGTCGGAATCCACGCCCAGGTGGCGGGCTTCTTCTTCGCCCAACAGCAGGATGTTGATTTCGCCCGCATTGCGGATCAGCACCAGGATCGCGGGCACGACCACCGTCGCGACCACGATCACCGCAGGCCACAAGGCCCCGCCCAGGCTGCCCATCGTCCAAAAGGTCAGGGCGCGCAACTGCTGATCGTCGCTCAGATAGGTCATGAAGCCGGTCCCCGCCATGGCGATGGCGTTGATAGCGATCCCGGACAACAGCATGTAGGTCACGGAAAACGCCCCGGACATGCGGGTGATGCGAAAGATCAGGATGCAGGTCCCGACGCCGCCGCAGAATGCCGCGACGGCCAAGCCGTACAAACCGAACAACCCAGTCAGCGGACCGGCCAGAACGATAACCATGGCCACCGCCAGGGCAGCACCACTGGCGATGCCGATCAAACCGGGGTCGGCCAGGGGATTGCGGAATAATCCCTGCAACGCCGCGCCGGACACGGCGAGCCCCGCCCCCACCACCACCGCCAACAACACGCGCGGCAGACGAATGCCCAATAGGACCGCTTCCTGCTGGTCGCTCAGGTTGCCGCTGAGCATGTCGGGAAAGGGAATGGACACGGCCCCGATCGAGGCCGCCCCCGCCGCCGCCACGGCCAATAGGACGATCAACAACGGCAAAGGCGATCGCCGCCGCACCACCGGGCGATGCGGCGATGCGGATGTCTGCGCCGAGGCGGTCATTGCGCGCGGTACATCTTGTTGAGCGCCCGCGCGGCCTCGACCATGCGGGGGCCAAAGCCCAACAGCAACAAAGCATCCATGGCATAGACCCGCCCGGCCTTGGCCGCCGGCGTCGCGGCGACGCCCGGCACCTTCAACAGCGCGTCCTTGCCGCCCGCCTGCGTCAATCCCTGATCAGTGATCAGGATCGCATCCGGGCGCATCGCCACGGCGGCTTCGGGCGTCAGCGGCTTATATCCGTCATATGCCGTGACCACGTTCTTGCCGCCCGACAAACGGATAATGCTATCCGCCGCCGTACCGCCGCCGGCAACCATCGGGGCACCACCGCCGTGCTGCAGGATGAACATGACCCGGGGCGGCGCTTTCAGTTCCGACACCTCGTCGGCTAATGTCGCGGCATCCTGGTCCATCTTCGCCATGAGCGCCTTGGCCTGCGGCTCGCGGCCCAATACCTCGGCAAGCTTGCGGATGCTGTCCTCGATATCGGCGACCGACCGGCCCGATTTCAGGTAAAGGATGTTCGTTCCGACCGATTCAATCTGCTTCAAAACGGCAGGCGGTCCGGCGTCGTCAGTGACGATCAAGAGGTCAGGTCTCAGGGACAGGATCCCCTCCGCCGACAAGGCCCGCATATAACCGACTTTCGGCAGTTTCTCAGCTGCGGGTGGGAAATAGCTGGTGGTGTCGCTTCCGGCGATCAGGTCTTCCGCGCCCAGGGCGTAGACGATTTCGGTCACCGCCCCGCCGACCGTGACCAC
>DJHY01000118.1:8074-20009 GCA_002433335.1 Rhodospirillaceae bacterium UBA6608
GATTTCGGTCACCGCACCGCCGACCGTGACCACGCGCTTCGGCGTGTCGGCCCGTAGTCCGCTTCCCATCCCGACCGACAAGGTCAGGGCCAACAAGAAAATCCGCAACGGCTTCATTCGCCTTGCTCCTTACGCATTAGAATATTGGCGGTCACCACGTTCTGGGACCGCAGATAGGTCAGCACCTTCAACAGAGTTTCGATGGCAACGTCCTTGTCGCCCGCGATGACGACCTCGTGCCCCGGCTTATCTTTGATCGCCCGGGGCAAGGCCGCTTTCAGCGCCTCAAACCCGCGATAGGCCTGTCCGTCCAGGGCGTAACCGTCGGCGCGGATCTCCAGCAGGATGTTCTTCGGCATCTTGGCCACGGTCTGATCGTCGGTGGCGCCCGTCGGTAGTTCCAGGTTCAAGGACTGGAACACCACGCCGGCGGTCAGCATGAAGAACAGCAACAAGATGAACAGGACGTCCAACATCGGCGTCAGGTCCGGCGCCATATCGGCCAGGGCGTTTTCGCCCGTGTCCTGATGACGGGGTAGGATCATGCAGCCATCCCCTTGACCGAGCGCTTGGCGTCGTCGCCCCCGCCGTCGGCTAGGTTTTCGACCTCGATCGACAGCGACACGCGGTTCAGGCGCAGGGCCAGGTCTTCCAGCCGACGCTCACCCAGATGCTTGAACAGATGGGCCGCCAACAACGCCGGCAAGGCGATGATCATCCCGACGGCCGTGGTCAGCAGCGCTTCCCACAGGCCCTCGGCGATCATGTTGGGAGAAACGGGACCGGTCTGCGCCGCGATGGTGCGGAACGCGCCGATGATTCCCAGGATCGTGCCGAGCAGGCCCAGCATCGGGCTGATCGTGCCGACGATCCGCAGCAGCTTTACCCCGCCCAGGTACGGGCGTTCCAACTCGCGCAGCATCAAGGCTCCGACATCGTCGCGCAATGCCCGTGGCAAGCTGCGGTGCAGGGTCAGCGCGTCGGACAGCTTGCGATAGGCCGCATCGCCACCCAGGCGGCTGCGCAGGGAAAACACCGTGCGCTCCAAACAGACCGCCAGGACGATCACCGAACAGACCGCCAGCGGCCAGGCCATCGGCCCGAGCTGGCGGAACCAATCCGGCAGGGCCACATCAAGCGGCATGGGCGGCCTCCATCGCCGGCAACTCGGCAACGATCTCGCGCCACAGGTCCAGTTCCGGAATGCCCGGTTTGCGCTTGCCGAAGAAGGTGGCGATCAGCTCGCCCGTGTCGTCGAACACCTCGACCGCCGTGACCACGCCGTCTTCGGTCGGCTTGCGGGTGACCCAGGTGCGGGCGATGCGGTCTTCGCGCAGGTGCAGATTGAACATCGGGTCCATGACGTTGAACCAGGGGCCGTGCTCCAGCAGTTTGTTGACCGGTCCGGTATGGATCTGGATGCAGCCGCGATTGCCGACAAAGACCATGATCTCGCAATTCTTGTCGCGGGCCAGCTCCAACACCTGACGCGCGGCATCGTTGTTGACGCGATACGCCAGATCGGCGCCGACCTTGCGGAAGCATTGCTCGCGCCCGACCTTGAACTTGCGCAGCATGGGGAAGAAATCGTGGGTGTCCTTCAGGTTTTCCCAGGCGGTGCGCAAGCCGTCCCAATCGATCTCGCTGTCGGCTTTATCGGCTGCGGGCGGATCGTAGGCTTCGACGGTGATCGCCGGGGATTGGTCGGCGTGCGGATTGCCCGCGACCAAGGCGTCATAGGCGGCTTCGTCCGACTTGGTCGTCAGATAGACCTTGTGCACGGCCTGACCGGACTTGTCGAAGAACTGCAGGCTCTTGCGCGGGCCGACGCGGGAATCCTCGGTCACCGCGAAGCAGAACGCCCAATGGTTCATGAACAGGCGCAGGTCGATGTCCGGATTGACGAACAGGCCCATGGCCATCGGCCCCATACGCGAGAACGAACCGTTCATGTAGACGCCCTTGCGCTCGTGCACGCAATTCTCGTTGCGGGTCAGGGCCATGACCTCGCCCAAAGGTTCCAGCGCAGACAGGATCGCCTCGGCATCGTCGATCAGGCGCGTTACGCCCGCCCCGGTCTGGGCCGCGATCAGCTCTCCTTCGGAAACGCCCAGTTCCTCGGCTGCGTTGCGGATGCGCATGTCCGGCTGATCGGATTTCAGGCTCGCGTAACGGTCCAAAAGGGCGGCGGCCTGATCCTGCGTGGTGTTCATATGGTTCATGGGATTTGTCCTTCTCCCTGGGGGGCTATTGTTGAATGACGAAGTTGACGGGAACCCGGACCCAACTGGTCACGGGCGCACCGTCGATGTTTGTAGGTTCGAACCGCCAACCCTTGACGGCGGCCAGCGCGGCCACGTCCAACAGGCGATGGCCGGAGGATTGGACGACCTTCAGGTCGCGCGGGTGGCCGTCGGGCAAAATCTCGGCATGCAGCAACACCGTGCCTTGCTGGCCCAATTCAACCGCGCGGCGCGGATAGACCGGCGGCGTGCGGCGGCGATAGTTGGCGTTGTGGATCACGGTCGCCGACTGACGCCCCTTATCCGGATTGCGCGAAACCTCGAGGCTGGGCGGCACGGTAACCGCTTTGACCGCTTCAGGCTCCGGCACAACCTTGCGGTCCATCTGCTCGTCGACCTTCGGCGAAGGCTTGCGAGGTGGGGTTACCGCGGCGATCTCGACCGGCTTGGCAGCCGTCTCGACGGGCGCGGGTTCCAGGCTGGCGAGCGTTTGGGGTTGCGGCTCCACCGGCGCGGCCACGCCGACCGGTGCATCGGGGACGGTTTCCACCGGCATCGGCGGAGCCTCGACCGGGGTCATCGCCGCAATGGCCGATGCCGCCTGCCGGGCAGGCGGCGGGGCGGCAACGGCGCTAAGACTGATTTTGAGAACGGGAACGTCAACGGGCGGGCTGGGCACGGGGCCCAGCCCGGCCGCATAAGCGGCATAGGCGTTCGCGGCCAGGGAAAGGAAGAGGTAGAACGACCACCCCTTCCTGCCCGCCGCCCGCGGAAGCGCCTGCGCTACCATGTGTAGTTGACGCGGGCCACGTAGTTCCGGCCCGGTTCACGAAGGGACGCGTAGCGTTTGGAATACGCCTTGTCGAACAGGTTCTCGATACCCAGGTCGACGGTCAGCTTTTCCATGCCCGGCTCGTCCGGACGCCAGCGATAGTACAGATCGAACACCCCGTAGCCTTCGGTCGTCGAGGCGCTGCTGCTGACGCGGTGGTTCCGCTCGGCCATGCGGGCGCGAACGCCGATGACGCTGTCGATGATGTCGACCTTGTACGAAGCGTCGGCGACGAAGGTCAGCGGAATGCTGCTGTCCAGATAGGCGCCCGTGTCCGCGTTTTTGGTCGTCACGTAGGACACACCCAACTTCAGCGTAACCGGATTGATCTGGTAGGTACCTTCGACTTCCCAGCCGACCAGTTCCGCATTGGCGATGTTCAGATACTGGGTCGTCGTGCCCGTGATCTGTTGGGTGATGAAGTTCTTACCATCGCTGTTGAACCACGAGCCCTTGATCTGCGCTTTGTCGCTGTCGCTCAGAACACCGTCGAAATTCAGACCCGCGCCGATTTCGATGGTCGTCACCGTTTCCGGCTCCAAGCCCGGATTGGAGATGAAGTTGTTGCCCGGATAATGCTGACCGGAGGGATAAAGCTCGGTCATATTCGGCGCGCGGAAGGCCTTCGCCCAGCTACCGAACAACATGACCTGTTTGATCGGCTTGTAGCTGACGGCGATTTTCGGCGAGATTTTCGCCTCGTTCTGTTCCTGTCCGGTGTTGTCCTCGCTGGAGTACGAGTCCCAGCGCGCGGCCGGGATGATCGACAACTCGCCAAAGCCTGGCTTAACCAGGATTTCGTCCTGCGCATAGAAGCCGTAGGTCGTGGCCGATGCGTCCGGCACGCCGGACCGTGTGCCGGTGGTCGTGCTGCTGCCGGTCTGTTCGTCGCCATAGACCTCGACCCCATAAGAAAACGTATGGGAGTGGGCGTCGCCGAACGACAGCTTGGTCTGGTTGTCCGCGTTGAAGCCGATGGTTTCGATGGCACGCACCTGGACCCGACCGGCGTTGGAGCCGGTGATGTCCTGCTCTTCGACTTCGGTGTCGTTGTAGTACAGGTGCAGTTTCGGCTGGAACCAGGCGTTGTCCGGATTTTCGTACTGATACTTTACGCTGTACTGATTGTCCGTCACCAGCTTGTCGACGATCGGGTTGGACGTGGTAATCGACCCGGCGCCGTTGTTCGGCTCGCGGCCGTCGTTGCGCTGCCCCTGGTATTGCAGCTTGATGGTGTTGAAGTCGGCGAAGGTATACCCGGCCTTGAGCAGACCGGAGGAAACGAAATCACTGGTTTCCAGCTTGTTGCCGTCGCCTTGCTCGATATCGCCCGACGCCCGCAGGGCCAAGCTGCCCAGCACATCCCAGCCGCCGATCCGCGCGTATGCCGTCTGAACCGGGGACCATTGCTTGCTGGCGCTTTGGAAGCCCAGGGTCGTCTGCGCGCCCCAGGTTTCGCCCGGCGCCAGGAAGTCCGCCGCATCCTTGGTATCGAATGCCACGACGCCGCCGATGGCGCCGCCGCCGTAGATCGCGGTCGACGCACCTTTGACGATTTCCACCGACTTCAGCAACGAGGGGTCCAGATAGAACCGCCCATCGTGGGCCGCTTCGAAGTTCTGACGCCGTCCGTCGATCATCGTGATGATCGCTTCGCCGTCGAACCCGCGAATGGATACCGTTTGGCCGTTGCGGCGCGGACCATTGTCGACCTCGACCCCCGGCGTGAACTGCAACAGGTCATTCATATCGCCGGCCAGGGCGTTGCCCGGCGTATCCAATTCGATCTTGTTGACGATCGCCGGCACATCGAAGGTCGAGCGCGGAGAGCGGGTCGCGTAAACCGTAACGCCATCCAGATCCGTCGTCGGCGTTGCAGCCGACTTCGTCGCCTCGTCCGCGAATGCGGGCGTCAGGATGGTCGTAGACAAAAGCCCGGCGGTGCACGCCAGACGCAAGGCACGTCGCATGTTAATCCCCTTTGGATTTTTTGGCGGTGACTTGCTGCCTGGCTGCCTACGTGTGGGTGGCTGGGTGGCTAGCTACTGGCCTATTTGGTCAGAATAAGTTTGCTGTTTCCGGTCAGTCGCAGCTTGTAGACCTCGTTGTTGTGTACGATGGAAAGCTCCTTGCCGTACTTGAAGAGGTCACTGCTCTGGATTTCGTTGTCGACGAGCGGAATTTGGCGCACGTCGCTTTGTCCATCCATCTGTCGATTCATTCCCTTGCAACCGTATTTCCCACGGGCGGCATACGCCCAACCCGTTGCGGCACGAGGCCCCAACGGCGATGAGGGCGACATTAATAATCATTCGCATTTGCAGTCAAGGTAAATTCTGCGAACCATTCGCAACTTTTACCAAACCGCATACCCAAATATGAAAAGGCCCCAAACCGGGGGCCTTTTCGTTTTTCGGCAGCAAACTGGCGATTGGATGGCGACGATGCCAATCCGAACGCCCCTGCCCTTCCCTGTTGAAACTTGCGTGGCGGATCAGATCGCCAGGTACTGTTGACGCAGGTCCGCGTTGTCCAGGACCTCTTGCGCCAAGCCGTCGAACACCACCTGCCCCATGTCCAGGATGATCGCCCGGTCCGCCAGGTGCAGGGCAGCAATGGCGTTCTGTTCGACGATGATCGTGGTGATCCCCAGGTTCTTGATCTCTTCCAGGGTGCGTTCGATCTCCTGCACGATCACCGGCGCCAGACCTTCGTAGGGTTCGTCCAGCAGCAGCAATTTGACGTCGCGCGCCAGCGTCCGGCTGATCGCCAGCATCTGCTGCTCGCCGCCCGACAAGGTTGTGCCTTCCTGCAGGCGACGTTCGCCCAGGCGGGGAAACAGCTCGTAAATACGTTCGATCGACCACCCCAACGGCGGCGCAATCTGCGCCAGTTGCAGGTTTTCCTCGACCGTCAGGCCCTGGATGATGCGCCGATCCTCGGGCACCAGGCCGATGCCGTTGCGCGAGGCCTCATGCGCCCGCATGGTGTGCAGGGGCTTGTGGTCCAGCCAGATTTCCCCATGGGTCAGATTCGGGTCGTCCAAGCGGGCGATGGCCCGCAGGGTCGAGGTCTTGCCCGCGCCGTTCCGGCCCAGGAGCGCGACGATTTCGCCTTCACGGATATCGAACGACACCCCTTGGACGATGTAGCTCTCCCCGTAATAGGCGTGAATGTCCCAACAGGAGAAATAGGCCGGCTGCCCACCCTTGCCGGTGACCGGCTTGACCGCGGGCGCGGACGCGCCGTCGCCAAATCCGCCGTTGTTCAGCAGGGTCCCCTGTTGGTCCGCAGCGTCGTTCATTTGAAACTCCCGTTCGTTCCCATGCCCTTGGCGTTCGTTCATCTGGTTCATAGATGCGCCCCGCCCAGGTAGGCTTCCTGCACCTTCGGGTTCCCCTTGATGTTGGCCGGGGAATCTTCGGCAATCACCGTTCCCTGCGCCAACACGGAAATCTTTTCGGCCAGGGAGAACACGACGTGCATATCGTGTTCGATCACCACCATGGTCACACCACGTTCGGCAATCCGCTTCATCAGGTCAATCGTGTTGTTGGTATCGGCCCGGGCCATGCCCGCGGTCGGCTCGTCCAGCAGCAACAGCTTCGGGTCCTGGATCAGACACATCGCCAACTCCAACCGCCGCTTGTCGCCGCGCGACAGATGCCCGGCGGTATGATCGGCTTTGGCGTCCAGGCCGACGTCGGCCAGCATGGCCATGGCCTTGTCGCACAGGTCCCGCTCGTGGGCGACGGTTTCGAAGGCGTTGATCTTGAACGCCCCGTCACGCCGTGCGAAGGCCGGGATCAGGACGTTTTCCAGCAACGTCAGCTCGCCGAAAATCTCCGGCGTCTGAAACACGCGGCTGACGCCCGCCTGATTGATTTCGTGCGGGGCAATGCCCAACAGCGACTGACCGTCGAAGGTGACGCTGCCGGAATCCGGCTCCAGCCGTCCGACGAAGCAGTTCAGCAACGTCGACTTACCCGCCCCATTGGGGCCGATGATGGCATGAACGGTTCCGGCCTCGATCTCCAGGTTGACGTTGTCCAGCGCCTTCAGGCCACCGAACCGCTTGTTCACGTTCCTTACGGATAGCGCGCTCATCTGCGTCCTCCCTTATTCCGCCGGCGCCGGTTTCGGCGCGCCGTCGGCCTTGCCGTCATCGGGCGGCCGTTTGTTGATCAAGCGGCCCAGTTTGGCGAGACCTTCCATCAACCCGCCGGGCAGGAAGATGACGATCATCATGAACAAGGCCCCCAGGGTCAGGTGCCAGCCTTCGCCGACGAACAGCGAGCTGATGGACACCGCCAAGTGCTGCAGGAAGTCCGGCAGGAAATCGAAAATCTTGGCCAGGATCTGTTCGTTGAAGGCCGAGAAGATATTTTCGAAATATTTGATGGCGCCCGCACCGATAACCGGGCCCAGCAGGGTCCCTGCCCCGCCCAGGATCGTCATCAGCACGACTTCGCCCGAAGCCGTCCACTGCATGCGCTCGGCCCCGGCCAAGGGATCGGTCACCGCCAGCAGGCCACCGGCCAAACCGGCATACATGCCGGAAACGACGAACGCCGTCAGGGCATAGGGCCGGGTGTTGATGCCGGTGTAGTTCAGGCGGTTCTGGTTCGACTTCACAGCGCGCAGCATCATCCCGAAGGGAGAGCGGAAAATGCGCATCGTGATGAAGAAGCAGACGATCAACATCGCCGCGCAGAAGTAGAAGCCGGGATAGCCCGTCATCTCGATCCCGAACAAGTCGGACGACGGCAACACCGCGCCGTAATCCCGCCCGAAGGCGACGTCCAACGCGCGCGGGTCGGACTGCGCCAGTTGCAGGCCCGTCTCGCCGTTGGTGATCGGCGTCAGCACCGAATAAGCCAGGTTGTAGCTCATCTGTGCGAAGGCCAGCGTCAGGATCGAGAAATAGATGCCCGAGCGGCGCAACGAGATGAACCCGATCAGGGCCGAGAACAGGCCGCCCGCCAGGGTCGCCAGGATGATCGCCGGGACCGGGTTCATGCTCAACAGCTTGAACGTCCAGACGGCGGTGTAGGAGCCGACGCCCAGGAAGGCCGCGTGACCGAACGACAGATAGCCGGTCAGGCCGAACAGGATGTTAAAGCCCAGGGCGAAGATCCCGTAGATCGCGAATTTCTGCAACAGGTCGGGATAGCCCGCGCCGATCGGGGCCAGGATGACCGGACCGGCCAGCACCGCCGCCGAAAACAGCACGAACAGGATCATGTCTTTTTTGGTGATCGAAGTAGGATGCATGACTTAGTGCTCCATCACGCCTTTGCGGCCCATCAGCCCGCGCGGGCGGACCAAAAGAACCACGACGGCGATCAGATAGATGATGATCTGGTCGATACCGGGCAGGATCGCCTTGACCTCGTTCATCGAGGCGAAGCTCTGCAGAATGCCGAGCAGGAAGCCCGCCGCGACGGCGCCGCCCAACGACCCCATGCCGCCGACCACGACCACGACGAAGCTAAGGACCAGGAAGTCCATGCCCATGTGGTAATCGGGGCTGAGGATCGGGGTGTACATGGTGCCCGCTAGGCCCGCGACGACGGCCGCGATCCCGAACACGATGGTGAACCGCCGGTCGATATCGATGCCCAGCAGGCCCACCGTCTCACGGTCCGCCATGCCCGCGCGAACGACCATGCCGAATGTCGTGAACTGCAGGAACGCGAAGACCCCGCCGATCACCGCGACCGAGAACAGGAAGTAGATCAAACGCCAAGCGGGATAGACGACGTTACCGGCGTCGAAGCCCAGCAACACGCCGAAATCGATCATACCGCTGAGGCCGCCCGGCGACGGCAGGGGGATCGGGTTGGCGCCGAAATTACTTTTGACGATTTCCTGCAGAACGATCGCCAGGCCGAAGGTGACCAGGATCTGTTCCGCATGCGGCCGTTTATAGAAGAAGCGGATCAGGCCGCGCTCCATGGCGATGCCGATCAACAGCATGATCGGGATCGCGATCAGGATCGATACGGGGACCGACAAATCCAGCAGGGTATGGCCGAAATCTCCGAACCAGACCTCGACATAGGGTTGCTTGACCTCCATCGGCGCGCCCCAGGGCGTCATCCGGGTCGGGTCGATCGTGACCTTTTCGATACTCAACAGCGCCTTCACGCTGACGGCGCAGAACGCACCCAGCATGAACAAGGCGCCATGGGCGAAGTTCACCACGCCGAGCGTACCGAAGATGATGGTCAGACCCAGGGCGATCAGGGCATAGGCCCCACCCTTATCTAGGCCATTTAGAATCTGCAGGAGAATTGCATCCATGGATTGTCCCCGTTCGGAAATAGGTGGCCGCCCCCGGGGGAGCGCTCCGGGAGCGGCCGTTGCCAGTCAGGGAAGACTGATCAGCCGTTGTTGTACGGCCCGAGGTTACCGCCCAGCATCTCGGCCGGATATTCGACCTGAGAGCGCGGCGTCACTTCGACGACTTCCAGCACGTCGAACTTCGAGGTCGGGTTTTCTTTACCCTTCACGACCAGGACGTCCTTGAAGCACTGGTGATCCGAAGCACGATATTCGGTCGGGCCGTTGCCCAGACCATCGAACTTGAAGCCTTCCAGAGCAGCACCCACGCCGGACGGCATGAACGTGCCGGCGCGCTGGCAGGCATCGGCGTACAGGATCGCCTGGCAATAGGTCGTGTGCGCGGCCTGGGACGGCGGGAAGCCGTACTTCTGACCGAACGATTTGACGAACGCCTTGGAGCCCTCGTCCTGCAGCGACCAGTGCCAGTTGGTGGACCCGAAGATGCCTTTGACGTTTTCGCCGGCACCCTGGGCCATCAGACGCGAGTACAGCGGAACGACGATCGCGAACTGCTTGCCGTTGACCATCTTGTCGCGCAGACCGAACTGCACCGCCTGGGTCAGCGAGTTGACCATGTCGCGGCCGTAGTGGTTCAGGACCAGCACGTCGGCGCCCGAGTTCAGGACCGGCGTGATGTACTGCGAGAAGTCACCGGCGCCCAGCGGGGTGCGAACGGCGGCCGCCGTCTTCCAGCCCAGAGCTTCGGTGTACTTCTTGATCGAACCTTCCTGCGACCAACCCCAGGTGTAGTCGGCGGTCAGGTGGTAAGCCGTGCGGTCGCTGCCGAAGGCGTTCTTCAGCACCGGGGCCAGCGCGGCGCCGGTCATTTCGGTGTTGAAGAAGTGACGGAAACCGTTGGCGCGCTTGTCCTTCCCGGTGGTGTCGTTGGAGTGGGTCAGACCGGCCATGAAGATCACGCCGGCGTCCTGGCACAGGCCCTGGACGGCGATGGCGACGCCCGAGGACGAACCGCCGGTGATCATAATGGCGCCGTCTTTTTCGATCATGCGCTTGGCGCTGGCGCGCGCGGCATCGGACTTGGTCTGCGTGTCGCCGGTGACATACACGACCTTCTTGCCGTTGACGCCGTTACCCTTCAGCGCCTTGGACGAGAAGGTGTTCAGCATGCCGCCGTCGCCTTCGCCGTTGATGTGCTCGACAGCCAGCTGATAGGCGCGCAGTTCGTCCGCACCTTCGTCGGCATAGGCCCCGGTTTGCGGGACGTTGAAGCCGAAGGTCACGGTCTTGCCTTTGGGCTCGTTCAGATAGCCCGCGGCGAACGCCTTGGAGGAAAGAATGGTCGGGGTCGCGAGGGCAACACCGGCAGCGGCAGAGCTTTTGAGCAAGCCGCGGCGCGTAATCTTGAAGTCACTCATACTTGAATTCTCCCAATACATTTTAATTGGCGCAGGCCCGTTTTTTGGTCGGGCCATACAATGCGCCCCAGCCTGCGATGGAAAGATCCATCCCACTTGATGTTGTCTGAAATGATGTTAATGAATCAATAGCTCATTGATTTTAATGAATTATTTTGTAAATCTATTAGAAGGTTATCAGATTAATTCGTCAACGATTGACACTGCACCGCAACACAAACTGGGGAAAAAACAGGAATTTCAGATGGTTAATCCAATTCCCGGAACGCGCATCCGGCAGTACCGCCGGGACAAGGGCGTGACCCAGGCGGCCCTGGCGCGCAGTGTCGGCATCTCGCCCAGCTACCTGAACCTGATCGAATGGAACAAACGGCCCATCGCCGGGAGCCTGCTGCGTAAGCTGTCGGAGGCTTTGGGGGTGACCCTGGACGACCTGGGCAGCGTCGCCGAAGAGCGCCTGCGCGCCGAACTGTTGGAGGTCGCGCACCTGCCCACCCTGGAAAACGCCGAGGTCGAAGCCGATCAGGCCAGCGAACTGATCGGGCGCTTTCCCGGCTGGGCCCGGGGCCTCGCCGCCCTGGCACGGTCGGAGCGGGAATCGACGATCCGCGCCCAGGTCCTGTCGGACCGCCTGTCGCACGACCCGTTCCTGGGCGAAGAGATCCACAAGATGCTCAACCGCATGACGGTGATCCGCTCGGCCTCGGAAATTCTGGTCGACTACAGCGACCTCAGCGACGAGCGCCGCGACCGCTTCATCGACATCATTCACGAGGAAATCCGCGTTCTATCCGACACCGGCGAAGCCCTGGCCACCTATCTGGATAAGGCCGAACACGCCGAGCGCTACCTGACCCCGGTCGACGAGGTCGAATCCCTGTTCGACGCCCGCCAGGGCAGGTTCGAGGAAATCGAAGACCAGGCCCGCGAGCTTAATCGCCTGCTCGACGATTCCCAGGCAGCGCCGCGCCGGGCCAAGGCCCGCGCCCTGGTCGACGACCGCCTGGGCGAGATCTTCGCCAAGATCGTTTCCGAAAGCCCGCATATCGAAACCACGGCGGCGGCGGACCGGGCGCGCAAGATGCTGGCCGACTATGCCGTGGGTGCGGTGATGATGCCGATGGCTCCGTTCCTGG
>DJHY01000118.1:20309-20953 GCA_002433335.1 Rhodospirillaceae bacterium UBA6608
TGATGCCGATGGCTCCGTTCCTGGAAAAAGCAGGCGACCTTCGCTTCGACATCGAAGCCCTGGCCGAGACCTTTTCCGCCGAAGTCGACACGGTCTGCCACCGGCTGATCTCCCTGCCCCGTCAGGAAGACCTGCCGCGCTTCGGCTACCTGCGGGCCAATGCCTCCGGCATGATCGTGGAAAAGTTGGGGTTCGAGAAACTCATCATCCCGCGCTATGCCGCCGCCTGTCCCCTTTGGGTTCTGTTCCGCGCCCAACAATCGCCCGAAGCCGTGATCCGTCAGCGCGCGTTATTCCCGTCGGGCGACCGGTTCGTGTTCATCGCGCGGGCGCGAAATACGGGCATGACCGGCTACGGTAAGCCGCGCCACTACGTGACCGACATGCTGGTCATGACCGAGGCTCATTCGGGCATGACCGTGTATGCGCCGGACCCCGCATCGATCATCGAAGAGGTTGGTCCCGGCTGTCGGCTGTGCAATCGGAGGGACTGCCCGCATCGGGTCGATGACCCCTTTACCGGCTGAAATCCGCCACTCTTGCTTGAGCATTGCAGGCGGGCACCATCTGGGGTCTAATTCGACCCAAGGCGAAATAACAATTAACAACACTCATATTTGGGAGGTTTCGCCAGACAATGACGA
>DJHY01000061.1 GCA_002433335.1 Rhodospirillaceae bacterium UBA6608
GCGCCACAGCACCGGCGACAGCGTGAAGCCGACGAGGTAGTCCAACGCCCGGCGCGCCAGATAGGCATCGACCAGTTCGGTGTCCAGATCGCGGGGGTGTTCGAACGCGCCCTTGACCGCGTCCTTGGTGATTTCGTTGAAGACGACGCGTTTGACGTCCACGTCCTTCAGCAGGTTTTTCTTTTCCAGGACTTCGCGCACGTGCCAGGAAATGGCCTCGCCTTCGCGGTCGGGGTCGGTCGCGAGATACAGTTTATCCGCGCCCTTGACGGCATCGGCGATGGCTTTGATGTGTTTTTCCGACCTAGCGTCGACTTCCCAATCCATTTCGAAGTCGGCGTCCGGGCGCACCGAGCCGTCCTTGGACGGCAGGTCGCGGATATGGCCGTAGCTGGCCAATACCGTGTAGCCGGACCCCAGGTATTTGTTGATCGTCTTGGCCTTTGCGGGGCTCTCAACGACGACGACGTCGGTCATATAAGACTTGCCTTTTCTCGGCCGACCTCGGTTCGCCCCCCAAGGGTCGGCTACTGTTCCATCAGCAGCGATACGCCGCCGCCGGGGTGCCTCTCTAACCGTCCTGCTAGTTCTAATTCAAGCAAAACCGTCGAGACCACTGCCAGGGAGAATTGGCAAACGCGGAGCAGTTCGTCAACCGTCGTGCGGGATGGGCCCAGCGCGGAAAGGATTTCGGCGCGTGCGGAATCGATGTCGTCCACATCGGTCAAAGATGAAGCATCCACTTGTTTTTCAATGATAATTTCCGTCGTTGGCGCGGGCCTTGATTGCGCCAGAACGGCAAAAACGTCCTCCGCCGATTCCGTCAGGACGGCGCCCTGGCGGATCAAATCGTTCGTTCCACGGGCCCTCGGGTCCATTGCGGCGCCCGGCACGGCAAAGATCTCGCGCCCCTGATCCAAGGCCATGCGAGCGGTGATCAGCGAGCCGGACCGGGGCGAGGCCTCGACCACCACGACCCCCCGGGCCATGCCGGAAATGATCCGGTTGCGGCGGGGGAAATGGCGGGCCTGGGGTTTGGTGCCCGGCGGGGCTTCGGATATCAGCACCCCGGTATCGGCGATGCGGTCGTAGAGATCGCGGTTCTCGGCAGGGTAGACGACATCCACGCCGCCGCCCAGGACAGCTGCCGTGCCGCTGGGCAGGGCGCCCTCGTGGGCGGCGGTGTCGATTCCGCGGGCCAAGCCGGACGCGACCATCAGCCCGCCGGCGCCCAAGTCGGCCGCCAGCTTCTTGGCGAACCGGCGACCGTTGACCGAAGCATTTCGCGCGCCGACCACACCGATTGTCTTCTTCCCCAAAAGCTCGTCGCGACCCCGGATATAAATGACCGGCGGCGGGTCATGGATATGGGCGAGCAGTGGAGGATAGGCGGGTTCGCCCCAGGCGACGGGGCGGGCGCCAATGCGTTCCGCAGCTTCCAGTTCTCGTTCCACCTCGTTGGTGGTCGCGATACGGAGATTGGCCTCGCGCCCGCCGCGGCGGGCAAGGTCGGGCAGGGCCGCCAGGGCTTTGCCCGGAGTGCCGAACCGTTCAAGAAGTCGAAAAAAGGTCCCCGGACCGACGTTGCCGGAGCGGATCAGGCGGAGCCAATCAAGGCGCTCCTCGTCATTTAGTGTGCGTCGGCGGTGGTCCGCCACTCTGTCCGGCATGGCGGTGGCCCCCAGGTACGTAACCGAAACAGGTTAGCTGAGGTGAAAATTCTGTAAAAGAGAAAATATAAAATCTAAATGCTCGGTTTGGTTGCGCGACCCAGAATCCACGCGGGGATCAACGCCAGTAGGAAGACCACGGCGACAACCACGAAAGCGTCTTGGAATCCTTGGGTGGTGGCCTGCGCATAGATGACTTTGGACAAGAAGTTGAGCGCGCCCGCCGTCTGGTGGGCATCCGGCACGCCACTCTCGTTCAGGACGCGCCCGATGGTTGATATGAATTCTCGGCTGAGCGGATTGGCCGAGGTCTGCGTGGCTGCGAGGGCGTCGGCGTGGAAGGCCGTGCGCTGTTCGGTGATCACGACGAACACCAGGGTGCCGAATGCGCCGCCCAACTGCCGCATGAAGTTATAGGTCGCGGCCCCGGCGTTGATCTTGTGTTCGGGGACGGCGCGCACCGCGGTCGTTCCCATTGTCGGCATCACCATGCCCAAAGCGACGCGCGTCAACAGAGTGTAGACCACCATCAGGAAGAACGAAGTGTTCACATCGGCGCGCCCGATCATCCAAGCCGCCGCCGTAAAGATGACGATGCCGATGAGGATTGGATAGTGCGGGGGAATGCGGTCGTTCAGCCGACCGATCACCAAGGTGATCAAGATCAGCAAGACGCCGGCCGGAACCAACACCATCCCGGAGGCCGTGGCGGTGAAGCCCTGGACCGTCTGGGCGAAAACGGGGATCGCATAGTTCGAGGCGAAGTTACCGGCCCCGAACAGGAAGGCGATCACCATGGCCGAGGCATAGGCCGGATTTTTGAACAAGGTGACGTCGAACATTGGGGATTCGGAACGGCTTTGATGGGTCAGGAAGACGATCCCGGCGACCACGCCGCCGATCAACAAGCCCACGACTTCGTTGGAATGCCAGCCCCAGCGCTGCCCGTTGGCAAGGCCGGTCATCAAGCTGGCGCAGAAGGTGCAAACAAGGGCCAGGCCGGTCCAATCGAACGGCGGCAGGGGGCCTTTGTGCCGTTCCTGCGGCAAGAAGCTGAGCCCCAGCAGGAAGCCGAGAAAGGCAAGCGGCAGCGGAACGAAAAAGATGTGGCGCCAAGTTACCAAATCAAGCGTCAGCCCGCCGAACACAGGGCCGAAGCTGGGGGCGAGAGTAATCCCGACGCTGTACATGCTGACCGCGAAGCCGCGTTTGTTCGACGGAAACACGGACACGATCGACGACAGCACCAGAGGCTGAATAATCCCGGCGGCGATGCCTTGCAGCATACGGCCCAGAATCAAGGTATCGATGTTGGGGGCCACGGTGCAGATTGCCGCGCCGATTGCGAACAGCACCAGGGAAAGAGAATAGGTGTAGCGCTGTCCCAGGGCCATGACGACCCAGCCGCTCAAAAGCTGGCTTGCCACCATGGTGGTGATGAAGGCCGTCGAGGCCCATTGCGCCTGATCTTGGCCGACGCCGAACGCGCCCATGATCGAGGGCACGGCGACATTGACCATTGTCCCCGATAACACCAGCGCGATGGCGCCGAGTAGACCCGATATGGTGACGAACCAACGGCGGAACGAACTGACGGGTTCTTCGGAGAATGGCGTTGATGCGACTTTACTGGTCAACGTCGATCTTGATCTCGACCATCATCCCGGGGCGCAACAAGCGCTGCTGCTGGTCGATGGCGATCCGCACCGGAAGGCGCTGCGTGATCTTGGTGAAGTTGCCGGACGGATTGGGGCTGGGCAACAAGGCGAACTCCGCCGTCGTTGCGTTGCCGATAACCTTGACCGTGCCGGTGAACTGCCGGTCCGGATAGGCGTCGACGGAAACCTCGACCTTGTCGCCGACCTTGGTCTTGCGGATATCGGTTTCCTTGATGTTGGCATCGATCCAAATGACGTCGGGGTCATGGATCAGGGCCAGACGCTGACCGGGAGTGACGTATTCGCCGACTTCGACAAAGGTCTTGTCGACCACGCCTTGGATCGCGCTGCGGATCGTGCGGTCGGACATGTCCAGGCGCTGCTCGGCCAGTTTGGCCTGCAGTTCCATTTCGCGGTGGCCGTAGACGGCGACTTCGCTTTCCAACACGCGCAGGCGTTCGCGCTCGGCCTCGACCTCGGCCAGTTTGGCTTCGGCTGAATGCAGGTCGGCCACGGCGATGCGGTGTTCACGCTGGATTTTGGTCAATTCGGTTTCGGCCTGATCGAGTTGCCGCCGCGAGGCGACGCGCTTTTCGAACAGGGATTGCGCGCGCTTTTGTTCGCGCAGCGCCAATTCCAACTGCGGCTGCAGCGACGAAACGGTAACCTGGGCGGCGGCCAGAATGGCCTGTTCCGATTTCAGCTTCGACGCCGTTTCCTTGTCGACCAGATTGCGTTCGGCAATCGTACGGTCGCGTTCGGCGCGCAGGCTGGCGATTTGTGCTTCAAGCTCGCGGACCTTCAGTTCGGACTCGCGGGCGTCGATGGTCATCATCACCGAACCGGGCTTGATGTCGTCGCCTTCGGTAACGCTGATCGACGTGACCCAGCCGGCAACGCGCGACGAGACGGTAATCAGGTCGCCGCCGATGCGGGCATCGACTTCGTGAATGTTGGTAACGCGGTCATGAATCTCGAGACCGCCAAAGACGGTCCCAAGGACACCGATCACGATGGCAATGGCAAGCCGGCGTTTGCGCGCCTTAAGGCGCTTTGCATTTTCGGCGGCGGCTTCTGCTATTGACGATGCATCGGCATTTGACCGCGGATCTAAATCCGTGGTGTCAGGCATGGATGTTTCCTCTGCTCCTCGGAGACAGCATTAAACCTAACAGCAATTGTATACAATTGGAAAGTAGGCCATTCGACATGTATTGGTTGATACTGTGAAAGGCGATATGGCCGAAGCGGCGGGAAACCAAGGGTCCCGAGGAAAATTAATTTGTGCGAGTGCGAAAAAACGGGCTGCGCCCGACGCGAGTTTTTATATAGTCTGATGTTAGATTCTTTTGAGTGAGCCCATGCGCAGACATTACCGAAACTCGATACTGAAGCTTGTGGCGCTCGCAATCGTCTGCGGTTTGGGCGGCTTTTTGGCCGAGCAATATGCGCTTCGGGCGACGATGACCGAGGATCGTCTGAACACGGCCGAAGAGATCGGAAAGCTCCGGTCCGGTCTGGAAAGTTTGCTGAACGCCGACGTGCAGTTGGTTCGCGGCCTGGTCAGCTACGTCAAGGCGCGCCCTGATCTGGGCCAGGAAGAATTCTCCCGAGTGGCGGCGGACCTGCTTGATGCGACCGGAAATCGGGTTCGCAATCTGGCGTTGGCCCGGGATCTTGTCGTCAGCCATGTTTATCCGGTCGAGGAAAACCGCGCCGCGATCGGCCTGGATTATCGAGAAACCCCCACTCAATGGCCGCAGGTCGAACGCGCCATTCGCGAGAATGTCGTCGTGATCGCGGGGCCCCTGGCGTTGGTTCAGGGGGGAATCGGTCTGGTCGCACGGTTCCCGGTCTACATCTATCCCGAAGGATGGGTGCCGGCGAAATTGTGGGGCATCGTCTCGACGGTGATCGATTTCAATACCTTCGTCCAAGATGCCAACCTGCCATTTTATCAGGAAGACTTCCGCCTGGCGCTGGTCGGGCGTGACGGCTTGGGCCGGAATGGCGAAGTGTTTTGGGGCGAGCCCGATGTCTTGCAGCAAGACCCCGTCCTGATGGACGTTCATCTGGTCAGCGGTACCTGGGCGATTGCCGCGGCTCCCCGCGCTGGCTGGCCCACCCGGTCCGGGTTGTTGTGGGTAAATATCGCGGGGACCTTGGTTGCCTTCGCCATCGGGGCGTTCATTCTGTTCACGAACCTGCGTCATGACCTGGATGCCGCGCATTCGACGGCATTGCTGAAGCGCGCCCGCCGGGAAGCGGAAGCCGCCCGGGAGACGGCCCAGCAGGCGAACAAGGCGAAATCGGAATTCCTGGCGGCGATGAGCCACGAACTGCGGACGCCTTTGAACGCGATCCTTGGGTTCTCCGACATTTTGTACAACCAGTATTTCGGGCCGCCGGGGTCCGGAAAGTACCGGGAATACGCGGGTGACATCCATTCCAGCGCCATGCATCTGTTGGATCTGGTCAACGACGTTTTGGATATCTCTGCGATCGAAGCGGGAAAGACGGCGCTGAACATCGAAACCATCGATGTCGGGGAGTTGATCGAAGAATGCGTCCATACGGTGCGCGAGCGGGCGGAGACGCAGAACGTCGCCTTGGAAACGCAAGCGCCGACGAGCCTGCCGAAATTGAATGCGGATCGGCGGGCGGTCAAACAAGTGCTGCTGAACCTGTTGTCAAATGCGGTCAAGTTCACGCCGGGCGGCGGCACGGTTTGCGTCTGTGCCTCGTCAAGCGATGGGATGATGGAGATCGAGGTCGTCGATACGGGGGTAGGCATCGCGGCTGATCGCCTGCCGCATATCACCACGCCGTTCACCGGGCATGCCCGAAATCCCTATACCTCGGAAAGGGGGTGGGGCTTGGGGTTGTCGATCTCCAAGGCCCTGATCGACCTGCATGGCGGTGACGTCGATATTCAAAGCGAGGTTGGGCGCGGCACGACCGTGATCGTGCGTTTGCGGCTGGATCAGCCGAACGAAGGCGACGGACATGGTGTGGAAGGTGGGCTGACGGGCTAAATGCCCGAAGGATCAGGCTTTGGTTTCCGGCGTGGGGGAATCGGACGCCGGGGATTTGTTCTTTTGCCCGATCTTGCTTTCCTGACCTTTCATCAGCCGCTTGATGTTGTCCTTGTGGCGGATGATCGCCAACACGGCCAATCCACCGGCCATCCAGGCCATTTCAGGGCTGTTGATCCAGAAAGCGTAGAACGGCGCCGCTGTCAGGGCGCCCAGAGCGGCCAGGGACGAAAACCGGAAGGTTCCGGCGACAAGCAACCAGGTCGCGCAGGCGGCCACGCCGACCATGAAGTCGACGGCCAGGAGAACGCCCAGGGTCGTCGCGACGCCTTTGCCGCCCTTGAACTTCAGCCAGACCGGGAAATTGTGGCCCAGGACACCGGCGAAACCGGCGATCATCCCGGCCTCGGGACCCAGCAAATAGGCCGCGCCGAGCGCCGCCGCAGCACCCTTACCGGAATCACAGATCAGCGTCGCCAGGGCCAAGCCCTTGCGCCCGGTGCGCAACACGTTGGTCGCCCCGATATTGCCTGAACCGATGGTCCGGATGTCGCCCAGTCCGGCCAAGCGGGTGAACACAAGTCCGAACGGAACGGAGCCCAGCAGGTAGCCGCCGATGGCAGCCAACGCGAAGGCGAGGTTGGCGTCGATGCCCCCAGCCATGACTTATTCCCCTCGGGTGTAGACCGTGCGGCCGTCGATCACGGTCCGCAGCACCAGTCCTTGGACCGGGCGGCCGTCGAACGGCGAGTTCTTGGATTTGGAATTCAATACGTCGGCGCTGACCTTCCAGGCTCGGTCCGGGTCGAACAGAACCAGGTCCGCTGGTGCGCCCGGCTTCAATCGCCCGGCGTTCATACCCATCAAATCAGCCGGTCCGCGCGTGATCAGGTCGATCGCGCGGAGCAGAGAGATATGCCCGTTGTGGTACATCTCCAAAGTGATCGGCAGCAGTGTTTCCAGGCCCACGCCACCCGATGCGGCCTGCGCGAAGGGAAGGCGTTTGGCTTCTTCGTCCTGCGGCGTGTGGTCGGACGCGATGCAATCGACCACGCCGTCGGCAATCGCCTGGACCATGGCCTGCCGGTCGTCCTCGCCACGCAACGGCGGGGTCAGCTTGGCAAAGGTCCGATAGTCGCCAATGGCATGTTCGTTCAAGGCGAAATAGGGCGGTGCGGTGTCGCAGCTGATCGGCAGGCCGCGATCTTTCGCGCGGCGGATGACGTTGATGCTCTCGGCGGTCGAGATATTGGCCAAATGCAGGCGGCCGCCGGTCATCTCAACCAGACGGATATCCCGTTCGACGATGATGATTTCGGCTTCGCGCGGGATCCCGGCCAAACCCAGGCGGGTCGCATTCTCGCCCAGGTTCATCACGCCGCCCTTGGCCAGCGAACGCTCTTCCGGATGTTCGCAGATCAGCAGCCCAAAGGTCGCCGCATAGGCCAGGGCCTGGCGGAGGACCAGGGTATCGGCGATCGAGGCGCTGCCGTCGGTAAAGGCCAGCGCGCCGGAATCGCGCAACAGTTTCAATTCAGCCAGTTCCTTGCCGGCCAACCCTTTGGTCACGGCGCCATAGGTATAGACCTTGGCCAGCCCGGCCAGACGCGCGCGGCGGGCGACGAATTCGACCACCGACATATCGTCGATGCAGGGATGGGTATCGGGCAGGCAAAGCAGGGACGTTACGCCGCCCGCTGCCGCCGCGCGACCGGCGGTGGCGAATGTTTCCTTCTGCTCTTCGCCAGGCTCTCCCAGGCGCGTCCGGATATCGACCAGACCCGGCGCCAAACAGGCCCCTGCGCAGTCGACGACCTTGGCGTCTTCGGGGGTGCCGCCGTCGAACAGGCCCGGTCCGGCATCGATGATGCTCTCGCCGTCGGTCAGCACGCCGCCCTTGGCGTCCCAGCCTTCGGCCGGGTCGAGCAAGTGCGCGTTGACGTAGGCCACGCGGCCGAGGGGTTCGTCCAGTTTTACCGCCATATTCCGAGGTCGGCTTTCGTCACAAGTTGGTTTCGCCAAGTGGGTCCAGATTGTTGGCGAGAATTTCCAACGCCGCCATGCGGACCGCCACACCCATCTCCACCTGTTCGCGGATGACCGAGCGATAGAAATCGTCGGCGACTTCCGCGTCGATTTCGACGCCGCGGTTCATCGGTCCGGGATGCATGATCAGGGCGTCCGGCTTGGCATTCGCCAGCATCTCGTAATCCAGCCCGAAATAGGTAAAGTACTCACGCACCGAGGGGAAATAGTTGGACTGCATGCGCTCCTGCTGCAGGCGCAGCATCATCACGATGTCGCAGTCCTTCAGGCCCTCGGCCATGTCGTGGAAAACTTCGACCCCCAGGTGCTCGGCCCCATAGGGGATCAGCGTCTTCGGCGCGATCAGACGAACCCGCGCACCCATGGTCGTCAGCAAATGGATGTTCGACCGGGCGACGCGTGAATGCAGGATGTCGCCGCAGATCGCGACTTGAAGTCCGGCCAGTCGGCCCAGGCGGCGGCGAATCGTCAATGCGTCCAGTAGGGCCTGCGTCGGGTGTTCGTGGGCGCCGTCGCCGGCGTTGATCACCGCGCAGTTGACCTTTTCCGACAGCAGCTTGACCGCGCCGGAGTCGGCATGGCGCACGACAAGTACGTCCGGATGCATGGCGTTCAGCGTCATCGCCGTATCGATCAGGGTTTCGCCCTTTTTCATCGAACTGGCGGAGATCGACATATTAATGACGTCGCCGCCCAGTCGCTTGCCCGCCAATTCGAACGAGGTCCGGGTGCGGGTCGATGCTTCGAAGAAAAGGTTGATGACTGTCCGCCCGCTCAGCACCGATTTCTTTTTATTCGGTTGGCGGTTCTGTTCGACGTAAGTCTCGGAACGGTCCAATAGAAATGAGATTTCGGCCGGGGTCAGCCCCTCAATGCCAAGCAGGTGGCGGTGGGGAAATTCAGTGGTTGCCAAGTCGCCGGAAATCATGGGGCCGGACTATAGGCCTGAGTCTCGAAAGCGTCACGAAAAATTGCCGGTGGTGGATGGCCGAGAAATTTAGTGGCAAGATGGACCCCGCCCAGGCGTATGCGGAACAAATAAATATCAAGGGTTTCAGGGTTTGATCTCTGGCGGTGAAGAAGAGGGCGATGGAGTGGCGGGGCCGGGCCTGGATGCAGTCCTGGACCGGCTGCATGACGGGATCGCGGTTTTCGATTCGGAAGACTGTTTGATTTTCGCCAACCGGACCTGTTTGGACATGTTCGCTCCGATCGCCGGTCGGTTCGAACGCGGGACGCCGTTCGGGGCCCTGATGGCCGCGGCGGGCGACAAGAAAATGATCGCCGACGCCTTTATCGGGCCCGGAGAAATCGAATTCGCAGACGGACGGACGATGTTGCTGCGGGAATCCCGCCTGGACCGGGGCGGGGTGGTGCGGACCTTCACGGACCTGACCGAATATCGGCTTGCCGAACAACAGATCGCCTACATGGCCAGCCATGACGACGTCACCGGCTTGCCGAACAGATCTCTGTTCATGGACCGGTTGAATGTCTCCTTGCGGCAATCTGCGCGTGAGAAAAGCCGTGTCGCCGTGTTGTTCGTGGACTTGGATGGGTTCAAGCCGGTCAATGATCGCCTGGGACATGAAGCCGGCGACATTGTTTTGCACCAGGTCGCGGTGCGTCTTGTGGCGCGCGTTCGCGCGTCGGACACCGTGGCGCGATACGGTGGCGACGAGTTCACGTTGATCCTCAACCAGGTTTCGAATGCGCAGGACGTCGGGCGGGTCGCGCAATCGATTGTCGATGAATTGACGCGGCCGTTCACGGCAAAGCGCGAGACGGTGATGATCGGCGCCAGCGTCGGCGTTGCGATGTACCCGGATCATGGGGAACAAGGCGAAGCGCTGGTCCGCGCCGCCGACAAGGCGATGTATCAAGTAAAGCATTCGGGAAAACGCGGGTATCGCCTTGCCGGTCGTTGATCGGCCCGCGCCTATCGGGCGTCCAATGCACCCTGCAATATATAAGTAGCGGCGAGCTTATCGACGACCTGTCCCCGT
The DNA here is from genome assembly GCA_002433335.1 of Rhodospirillaceae bacterium UBA6608. The sequence goes on from DJHY01000061.1 coordinate 10,416, forward strand.
CGGGCGCGGGTCATATCGACCTCGTCCACCAGCATGCGTTCGACGGCCACGGTCGACAGGCGTTCGTCCCAAAAGGAGATCGGCAGGTCCCGCTTTTCCATCAGGTTTTTGGCGAATTGCCGGGTCGATTGGCAACGCGGCCCTTCGGTTCCGTCCATGCTTACGGGCAGGCCGAGGACAATGCCCTTTACTTCTTGCGCGTCGATGATATCGAGCAGGGTCGTCGCATCGGCGGTGAACTTGCCGCGTTTGATGGTGTCGTAGGGTGACGCGATCGTTCGCATGACGTCGGACAAAGCGACGCCGATGGTTTTGGACCCCAGGTCCAGTCCCATCAACCGGCCATAATCGCCGACCGAAGACTTCATTTCCGCCAATGTCATGACCGTCATTACGCCGTGCTCCGATTTTCCAGCCTGATGCCCTTGCGACGGGCGGGAAGTCCCGATGGAAAAGGTGGGTGGTGCTAACTCTTTGATAGAGGTAACATATATTTCGTTTCAAGGGGATTGAGCGCAGGTCATTGCGGGGGGTCCGCAGGACGGGCAAGGCGGTTCGATAATGATGCGGCCATTGCAGTTCGCAGGTTCGAAGAGGGGGCAGCGTGGAATGCTGCGTCCCTTGCGTTGCGCCCGCTCCAAGACAATTTCTCTGCTGGCGCTCGGTCTCATCGGTTTATGCGCTGCTCCGGAAATTTCCAATGTCGCTTGGGCGCAAGCGAAACCGGCGCCTGAGAGTTCCGAAAAATCCGCGGAAATTATGTTTCTTGGTCAGAAGGTGACGCCTCGGCCCGGAACTTATGTCGTGACTAAAGACGTCAATGTTCGCGCCGCGCCGGAAATGAACGGAAAGAAGGTCGCGAGTTTCCAGGAAGGCGAGCGGGTTCAGGTTGTTGGGAAGGCCGCCGGTAGCTGGCTGGCTGTGCGGCAGGAAGGCAAGGATTTGGGCTTCGTATACGGGCCCGTGCTCATGCCGGTCATTGATGCCGTGATCAAAGTGCCGCCGACGGGCACGGTCGCTTTGGACAGCGGCAAGTGTGCCTATCGAATCGTTTTCGAAGGCGAAAGCCCGATCGAGGGGCAGCTGTTCAATTCGGTCGATTATCGCGCGATGCTGGAATGCCGACGCGGAGGGGCGTCATTCGCGTTCGAGATGCCGCTATTTATAACCGAAGGCCCATACAATGGGGGCGGGCGGTCAATCAGCCAGATCGGCATGGACGTGTTGGAACTGGCCCAGGAATATGAACGGGTATTCTCGACCAACCTTCTTTACGACGCGGAGAAAGGCGAAGTGCGGCTCGACGGTGTCAGCATGGACAAGTACATCGTAAGCGGCAAGATCCCGCCGTCCCCCGCCACAGACGTCCCTGCCGCTTTGAATGCGGCAATTACCCTCGCCGTGGGGGCGTGGTCGCCTGCTTTCTGGACGGATCTCGCGAAAGCGCTGCGTGGGGCGGGCGGCTAATCGCTCATTTCCAAATTTAGATGCTGATCCACGGTGCCGGTTACGTTTCGTGACCGTGTCATCCGGGTTCAAGCGTGACTTTTTTGCACCGCTCGGGCCGCGAAAAGACAACATGTCTTGTTGCCTGTCTCATGGGGCTTGGCGATTTTTGGTCGAAAATTGGTCGTTAAAGGGAAAAATTCGTCTTTTGGGCAAAAATTTCTTTCAAAAAATGCACAAAAATTAGGCATCATTTGGCCTGTGCAACCAAAATACGCATCAAATTGTGGCAATTTTGCAACAACTTGATGGTGAACATTATCTAACTAATTGATTTAAAATGATAAATTAATTTGTACGCTTCTGGCACTCAATTTGCTACCACCAAAATCTGTGGGGTGTATGCCTCGGGTAAACTGTGAAAAAGGATCAAGAAAATGGCATCTGTGGTGCGGCTTTTGAGTGCCCTCGGTTTTGTCGCGGTTGTGGGAGCGTCCCTGCCCGCCAAAGCTGAAGACTTCAAGTTTCCTGGCACCTTCTCGGCCAATGCCGGCCTGGTGACCGAATATCGTTTCCGTGGTCTTGACCAGTCCTCGCAAAAACCGGCCATTCAGGGCGGTATTGACTGGTCCATGGAAACCGGCCTGAACGACACGTCCGTTTATCTCGGCACGTGGGGTTCCAACGTCGACTTCGGCGACTCCGACAAGGCTTCCGCTGAAATCGATTACTACGGCGGCATGACCGGCTCCTTCATGGATGTGGGCTGGGACGTCGGCTTCATCTATTACTCCTACCCCGGCGCTTCCGATGCCGTTGACTACGACCTGTGGGAAATCTCCCTGGGCCTGAGCTACGACATCATGGAAGGCCTGTCGGTCGGTGCCAACTACGCCTATTCGCCGGACTTCTTCGGTGGCAGCGGCGACGGTCACTGGTTCACCGCCAACGTGTCCTACGCTGTTCCGGTCAAAGTCCTGGCGGGTATCACGCTCGACGCCTCCATCGGCCGTCAGCTGATCGAAAAGAACACCACTTTCGCTCAGCCTGACTACGTCACCTGGAGCAT
>DJHY01000325.1 GCA_002433335.1 Rhodospirillaceae bacterium UBA6608
ATCCCCGTGCTGCAGGAATACGAGACGGAGGAAGGGCGCAGCGTATTCGCGGTCTACCCGCCCGGGCGGCATCAGGCCCCGAAGGTGCGGGCGTTCATCGATTGGCTGGTGGAACGGTTCGTCAAGAACCCGCCGTGGCAGGATATGGCGGGCTAGGCGTCAGCTGTAGACATCAAAAATCTGATCGTCGACTTGCGCGTTGAACGAAAAGGAACGGCGTTCGCCGGGGCCGGTGAACGGGTTCACTGAATGGTTCAGGTAATGGGGGAACAGGAACATGTGCCCCTGTTGCGGCTCCAGGGCGATGTGCCCTTGGCTGCCGAACTGTTGTACCCCGTGGGTGAAATTGATGAAGCCGGACGACCGCATGTGCTTGCGCGATCCTTCTTCCGATCCGATCTGCGGGGGAACCATCAAGTAACCAGCCCCGGAGACATGCCCGCGGTGGTTATGCGGCGGGTTAAAATCCCCGGCGAAGGACCGAACGATCCAACAGTTCAACAGCTTGAACGAGGTGATTTGTTTGCCGGTCGCGCCCTGAACGTAGGTCGCGGTGACGTTCATCAGAAACTGCGCCACGTCGCCTTGCAGGACTTCGGGCGGGACCATGAACTCTTGCGCCACTTCACCGGCAAGGTGATTCCCTAGGTCCAGTTCCTTAAAGCGCTGCGGATTGGCCGCGACGCCATCTGCGAACGCGTTCAGTTTGTCGACGACGCCCTTTGGGATCGTGAAGTCGCCAATGAACGGGCCGAAAGGCTTGAACAGTTCGTAGCTGATTTCGTTGGTTCCGGACATGGCGGTTTTTCTACCGACCGCGGCCCGAGCGGTCCACTATTTTCACCCGGGCCACAGGGAAATGGCGGAAATCAAGGCAATATATCGGGTTGATATATCACAAAACTGCATGTACTTTTCACTCGAATTTCGGGGTGCAGGTTACCCCTGGTCGAAAGTGCTCAAGGCTCAACGAAAATCATGGACGCAAAGACGCTCTGCCTGGGCGTGCTCATGACGGGTGCGGCCTCGGGCTATGAAATCCGCAAGATGTTCGACGAAGGGCCGTTCGCCCATTTTCAGGATGTCGGCTATGGCTCGATCTATCCCGCCCTGGCTAAGTTGCTGGACGAGGGGGCGGTCGAAATCGTCGGTTCGTCCGGCGAGGGCAACCGGGAACGCAAGGTTTATCAGGTTACCGAGGCCGGCCGCGGGGCATTTCGCGAAACGCTGTCCAAACCGCCGGCGCGGGACAAAATCCGATCCGACACGGCGTTTCTGTTGTTCTTCGCCGAGTTCCTGGACCCCGACCATCTTCGGGACGTTTACGACGACTATTTGAACTATTACCGCGAGCGGGCTGACGTATTGGAAGGCCTGGACGCGGAAGGCATTTCCGACGGGCGCCTGTTCGTCCGCGGCTTGGGCCTGTCGTTCTATCGGGCCTTGGCTGACTACATGACTGAAAATCGTGACCGCATGCTGCGTGGCTCCGCCGAGGCAGCGGACTGAATTCCGGGAAAAGACATTCCATGAAACGCTTTCTGAAGCCCTCTTACATTGCCGCCGCCGTGCTGTCGCTGGGCGCGCTGATCTGGATTTTTTCCGGCGACCTGGATCAGGCGAAACGCCACTACGGCATGGGCGACGGCACGCCGCTGCCTGCCGCAGTCGCATCGACGGGCGACGAGCAGGGCCAGGCGAAGAAATCCGAAGAACTGCCCATGGTGCGGGTGCGTCACATGCTGGCCACGGAGCGGGTGCGGGAATTCAGCGTGACCGGTCGGACGGACGTCATCTACGACGCCGAGGTCTCGGCCGAGACCTCCGGACGCATTACGGAAATTTCGGCTGAAAAGGGCGCCTGGCTGAACAAGGGGGATGTGATCCTCAAACTCGCCATGGACGACCGTCAGGCCAAGCTGCGCGAGGCCGAAGCCCGCGTGGTCTATGAGCGGATCGGCTACGACGCCGCCAAGAAACTTAGCAAGAAGGGCTTCCAGTCCGAGGTCAAACTCGCCCAGGAGGAATCCGAACTTGAGGAAGCCAAGGCGACCCTGGCCGCGATCAAGCTGGACATCGAGCGGACGACCGTCCGCGCCCCCATTTCGGGCTATCTGGAAACCCTGCCGGTAACCACGGGCGATTACCTGAAGTCCGGCGACAAGATCGTGGTCATGATCAACCCCGATCCGATCCGCGTCGTCGCCCAGGTGTCCGAACGTGACGTGACGCATCTGAAGGTCGGTGACATTGCGGTCGCCCGCACGGTCGAAGGTCAGGTCTTCACCGGAACCATTCAGTACATCGCCCAGCGCGCCGACGAGCAGACCCGAACCTTCCGTGTCGATGCGATTCTGGCCAATCCCCAGCACCTGCTGCGCGACGGCCAGACCATGGAGGTTCTGTTGCAGGCCGGGCGCGAGAAAGCGCACAAGGTTTCCGCCGCTGTCCTGACCCTGAACGACGACGGCGAGATCGGCGTCAAATACGTGGGCGCCGACAACAAGGTGAAGTTTCAAAAGGTGCGGATCATCGCCCATACGCCGGATGGTATCTGGCTGGGTGGGCTGCCCGAAGACGTGACCCTGATTACGGTCGGACAGGAATTCGTGTCCGAAGGTCAGGCGGTCAATCCGGTCGATGGTGCGTCCCTGACGGCCAAGAAGGATAGCGCCGGATCATGAACGCTCTGATCGATGCGGCCCTGAGCCATTCCCGCACGGTAATCCTGACCCTGGTCCTGATCCTGGTCGCGGGCACGGTCGCCTATGTGGAAATCCCCAAGGAAGCCGACCCGGACATCAACATCCCGATCATCTATGTCTCGATGACCCACGAGGGCATTTCGCCGGAGGACTCGGAACGCCTGTTGATCCGCCCGATGGAAAAAGAAATGCGCGGGATCGAAGGCGTCAAGAAAATGACAGCCAAGGGCTATGAAGGCGGGGCCAACGTGACCTTGGAATTCGAAGCCGGGTTCGACGCCGACAAAGCTCTGACGGACGTGCGCGAAAAGGTCGATCTGGCGAAGCCGGAATTGCCCGAGGACACGGACGAGCCCGCCGTGCACGAGGTCAATTTCTCCCTGTTTCCGGTGGTCGCGGTGACCTTGTCCGGCAACGTGCCGGAGCGTCTGTTGCTGAAGCTTGGACGCGACCTGCGCGACAAGATCGAAGCCCAGTCGTCGGTTCTATCGGTCAACATTGCGGGCGACCGCGAAGAGCTTTTGGAGATCTTGATCGATCCGATCAAGCTGGAAAGCTACAACCTGTCGCCGGTCGATACCGTGCAGTTGGTCGAAGCGTCGAACAAGCTGGTCGCGGCGGGCGCGCAGGATACGGGGCAGGGACGGTTCTCGCTCAAGGTGCCTGGGCTGTTCGAATCCCTGTCCGATATCGTGACCATGCCGGTCGCCTTCAACGGCGACGCGGTCGTGACCTTTGGCGACATCGGCGAGGTCCGTCGCGGGTTCAAGGACCCGGAAGGTTTCGCCCGCATCCATGGCGAGCGCGCGATCGTGCTCGAGGTCGTCAAGCGTACCGGCGAAAACATCATCGACACCATCGAGGGCGTGCGGAAGATCGTCGCCCACGAGCGCGAGGCCTGGTCCGACGAAGTGCGCCGCGCCGTCAGCGTCGATTTCATTCAGGATAAATCGACCCAGATCCGCAACATGCTGTTGGACCTGCAGAACAACGTGACCAGCGCGATCCTGCTGGTCATGATCGTGGTGGTTGCGGCGCTTGGTTTGCGCTCGGCGGGTTTGGTCGGTCTGGCCATTCCCGGCTCGTTCCTGGCGGCGATCCTGGCCCTGTCGGCGATGGGCCTGACGGTCAATATCGTTGTGCTGTTCTCGTTGATCCTGGCGGTCGGGATGCTGGTCGACGGCGCCATCGTCATCACCGAATACGCCGACCGTAAAATGACTGAGGGGGCCTCGCCCAAGCTGGCATACGGCTTGGCGGCAAAGCGCATGGCTTGGCCGATCACAGCCTCGACCGCGACGACGTTGGCGGCGTTCCTGCCCCTGTTGTTCTGGCCCGGCGTGGTCGGCGAGTTCATGAAATTCCTGCCGCTGACCCTGTTGGTCACCCTGACCGCATCCTTGTTCATGGCGCTGATCTTCGTGCCGACCTTGGGGGCCGCGTTCGGCCGTCCGGGCGGAACGGGCGACGGCGAGACCGCACGCCGCCTTGCCGCCGCGTCCGAGGACGAGGACGACGAAGGCAGCAGCAGCCTGGAAGGTCTGAGTGGGATCACGGGGGCCTACCTGAAGGTCTTGCGGGGGGCGTTGAACCACCCCGCCAAGGTGTTGATCGGGTCGGTCCTGCTGCTGATCGGGGTGCAGGGCGGCTACGCGGTGTTCGGCCATGGGGTTGAGTTCTTCCCCGATGTCGAACCGGAATTGGCGCAGTTGCAGGTCCGGGCGCGGGGCAACCTGTCGACTTGGGAAAAGGACAAGCTGATGCGCGAGGTCGAAGACAAGATCCTCGACATGCGCGAGTTCAAAAGCATCTACACCCGCACCGGCACCAATCAGCAATCCCAGGAAGCCGAAGACATCATCGGCACCATTACCCTGGAGTTCGCCGATTGGACGACCCGCCGCACCGCCGACGAAATCCTGACCGATGTCGAGGCCCGCACCCATGGCTTGGCCGGTATTCACGTCGACCGTCGCAAGCAGGAAAAGGGCCCGCCGGTCGGCAAGCCGATCAACGTTGAATTGACATCGCGCTATCCGGAACTGCTGCCGGCCGCGACGCAACGCCTGCTTGAAGGGCTGGAGACGATCGGCGGCTTGATCAATATCGAAGACGGGCGCCAATTGCCCGGCATCGATTGGGAAATTCAGGTCGACCGCGCCCAGGCCGCCAAGTTCGGCGCCAACGTGCAATTGATCGGACGCATGGTTCAGGCCGTTTCGACCGGGATCAAGGTCGGGGAATACCGGCCCGACGATTCCGACGACGAGATCGATATTCGCGTTCGCTATCCGGCGGAATATCGAACCCTGGAACAACTGCACGCCATCAAGGTCAATACGGCCAAGGGGCCGGTGCCGATCCGTAACTTCGTGACCATCACACCGAAGCCGAAGATCGGTACCTTGTCGCGTTCCGACAGCAAGCGGGTGATCGCGGTCAAGGCCGACGTCGCGCCGGGCGTGCAGGCCACGCAAAAGGTCGCGGCGCTGAAGGCCTGGATCGCCCAGGCTGGGTTGGATCCGCATATCGGGATCGAGTTCAAGGGCGAGGATGAGGAACAAGCCAAGGCCGAGGCCTTCCTGTCCAAGGCATTCTCAACCGCCATGTTCATCATGGCGATCATCCTGGTGACCCAGTTCAACAGCTTCTATTCGGCGTTTCTGATCCTGTCCGCGGTCATCATGTCGACCATCGGTGTGTTCATCGGTCTGATGGTCACGGCGCAGCCGTTCGGGATCGTCATGTCGGGGATCGGTGTGATCGCCCTGGCCGGGATCGTGGTCAACAACAACATCGTGCTGATCGATACCTACGACCGACTGGCCAAAACTGCGACGGACATGAAGGAAGCGATCCTGCGGACCGGCGCGCAGCGTCTGCGCCCCGTGCTGTTGACCTCGGTCACGACGGTGCTCGGGTTGATGCCGATGGTGTTGGGCATGAACATCGATTTCGTGAACCATGCGGTCACTGTCGGCGCGCCCTCGACCCAATGGTGGCGGTCGCTGGCCACGGCGATCGTGTTCGGGTTGGCTTTCGCCACGGTGCTGACGCTGATCTTCACCCCGGCGGCGCTGATGGCGCGCGCGAACTTCAAGGCTTGGCGGGCGCGGCGACGCGCCGACAAAGCGGAAGACCCGGCCTTGCCGCGGGCGGCGGAATAAGCGTTCGGATTAGGCGTCGGGGCTGGCGGGTAGTTCCGGCTCCGAGCGCTTCTTGTGCCAAAGGTACGAGCGGATCGAGAGCGGAAAGCTGATCAGGTATGCGGTCAAAATGGCCGTCAACGCCAGCCACGGGTCGGACACGGCGAAGGCCGCAAGAACCGCGACGGCGATCATCAAGGGCATCATCCAGGCCCGCGCCATCTTCATGTTCTTGAACGAGAACGTCGGCAGGGTCGAAACGAATAGGCCGCCGCAGACGATCAAGACCACGGATACCAGATAGGGGTTCTGCAGGTAGGGGACGACGTTGTCCGGCACCTGAAACGACAGGATCAGCGGCAGCAGGACCAGACCCGCACCCGCGGGGGCGGGCACGCCGGTAAAGAAGCGACCAGCCCAAACAGGCTTTTTACCGTCGTCCAGCATGGTGTTGAAGCGGGCCAGACGCATGGCGCAGCACATGGCGAACATCACGACCAGGAACCAGCCGAAGCGACCGGCATCTTCCAGAGCCCAATGATAGAGAATCATTGCCGGGGCGACGCCGAAACAGATGAAGTCGGACAGGGAATCCAATTCCGCGCCGAACTTGCTGGAGCCCTTCAATAGGCGCGCGACCCGACCGTCCAAGGTGTCCAGGATCGCGGCGACCAGGATCGAAAAGGCCGCGGCTTCCCAGCGCGCTTCGATGGCGAAACGCATGCCGGTCATCCCGGCCGCCAATGCTCCCAGGGTCAGCATGTTGGGGATCATCTTGTTGATCGGCATGACGCGCAGGCCACGGCGGCGCTGGCGCTGCGTGGTCTCGGTCGTGGGCTCGTTCTCGGGGGTGACGTCGCTCATGGGTCCGCGATCCTTTGGTTAGCGGCGTTGCGCCTGGCGGGCTTCGGCGCCGATCTCGGCGATCACGGTTTCGCCGGCGATGGCGGTTTGCCCGACGGAAACCAGCGGCTCGCAATCTTCGGGAAGATAGACATCGACCCGCGATCCGAAACGGATCAAGCCGATCCGGTCCCCGGCGCTCAGTTTGTCGCCTTCGGTAAGGTCGCAGAGAATCCGCCGCGCCACCAAGCCCGCGATCTGGACCATGGCGATTTCGTTCTTCTTGGGCGAGCGGCTGCGCACACCGGCGATCTTCAGGCGTACGCTCTGGCGTTCGTTCTCGGTGCTGGCCTTGTCCAACGAGGCGTCCAGGAATGCGCCCGGCCGATAGGCCAGCTTGGTCACCGTGCCGGACACCGGGGTGCGGTTCACGTGGACGTTGAAGACGTTCATGAACACCGCGATGCGGGTGCGTTCTTCGTCGCCCATTTCCAATTCGGGCGGCGGCGGTGCGCGGTCGATCAACTGAACCACGCCGTCGGCGGGCGAGATGATCAGCTTGTCTCCCAGCGGGGTCATCCGGTCCGGATCGCGGAAGAAATAGGCGCACCAAGCCGTCAGGATAACGCCGATCCAGCCCAGGGGCTCGGCGATGAAAAACAATACGATGGTGACCGCCGCAAATAGCGCGATAAACGGCCAACCCGCCCGATGGATGGGGAACATGACCGCGTTCTGGATGGTGTTCAACGACATACGCCGCGCCTTCCTTTGTTCTTCCCTACGTTTGCCGCGCCGAAACGCCTTCGGGGCGGCTAGCGCGCTTACATAACATATTTTGTGGCCGATGCCCGGTTGAAATGGCTTCTTCAACGCTTGTCAGGAAATGGTTCAGCGGGGATAATCCGACCCAGAGAATAGGGAGCAGCCAACCGTGGCCGTCAGTTCTTCAGCCGAAAAGACCAAAGCCCTCGTTAACGCCGCCGGTGATTCCTCGGCTTCGCTGCCCTTGGGCGCGGTTGGCCTGGACGACGCGGGGCAACTTGTCCGCAAGAACCAGGATGGGTTGGTCGAATTTACGTTCCAATACATGGGCTATCAGTTCGCGGTGAAGGCGGAGGTTGCAACCGGCCACACGCGGATGCGAATTCACGCGGTTCTTGGCCATCTCCCCTATACCGCCGAAGCGCCGGAACTGCGCCACAACATGCGCGCGGTCGTGCTGGAGGCCGGACGTGCCCTGGGCGGGCGAATCCATATCAACGGCGAACAACGAATTCTGTTCCTCGACGAATTCAATTTCAACGAGACGCTGACGCCGACGTCGCTGCTCAGCAAGACCGTTGCCTTCCTACTGTCGGCCAAGCCGTATTTGGAATTGCTGTCGCTGATCGCAGGGGCGAGCAAGGCCGTTTACGCCATGCTGCCGGCGCCTTCTCCAGCGGAATAAGCCGCCCGGCCAATTTGGCCGATTACTTCGTTTCTTTGGGAACCTGGAAGACCTGACCCGGATAGATCAAATCCGGGTTGGAAATCTGCTGTTTATTGGCGCTGTAGATGATCGTGTATTGCACGCCTTCGCCATAAACGCGGCGGGCGATCCGCCACAACGAATTACCCGGTTGCACCACAACAACCTGACCGTCGGCCAGATTGGGCATGGTTTCATCCTGTCGGAACGGGATCGAAACCTCGGCCAAGACCTTTCCGGCGGAATCCAAGCGTTCCGCCTTCAGCGTATGAACGCCGGGCGCAACTTTGTCTTTCAGGGTCAGGGACCAATGGTTCTTGTCGTCGCCTTTGGATTGGCCCAGGGGCGCTTTGTCCAGATACAACTTCACGCTGTCGCCGGCGGGAACGCGACCGCTGACGATCACCCGCCCGGTCGGCGTGTAATCCACGGCGCTGATGTCGAAATCGATCTTTTGCGGGCCATCGCCTTGGATCAGGCGCGACGGGCCTTCGCCCATGCGCGGCATTTGGATGGCCAGGGGCTCGGTCGTCCGTTCCTGGGCGACCAACGGCCCGGTGTCGGTGTGTTCCGGCACGGCAAGCACGACGACATCCGGCGAGGTCAGGGTTTCGCCGTTGGGGCCGACGGTTTCGAGCGAGAGGTAGCGGTTACCCGGCGGCAGCGGATCGCTCGGCAGATAGACCCATTCGCCCTTGTCGTCGGCGACGATGCGTCCGATCTCGGTCTGGCCGTCTTTGATGATCACGGTGGCGCCCGGTGCGGCACGGCCGGCAATCACGGCGTCGCCCGTGGGCCCGATGCGAACCACGTCGAAGGTCGGCAGAACCGGATCGCCTGGTTTCGGGGCCTGATTGCCGGGCGTTGAATCTTTTGGTGTTTTGGGGGCCGCGGCGATGGGGGCGGGCGGTGCTGGGTCTTTGTCGTCGTCGGGGCCGGTCAGGTTGACGGCAATGGCGAAAATCACCACCACCAATCCAACACCGACGATGAAAAGTGGATTACGCCACATCGCGTGATCTGTCAGATGCCGACAAAACGGCGGCATCCCCCTTCGTTGCCCCCTGGAACATCCTTCAACATCTAATGGTCCCGTGGCCTTAACGCAATCGACATCTAGGATTTCCCCGCCGGATCGCTCGCTAGCCGCCGCTTGCAACGGTTGCCGCCAAAGGGCATTTTTTTAGAAATCGAGAAAGGAGCCCCGGTCATGAGCGCGAATACTGAAGAATCCAGCCAATCGGCATCGAATGGCGCCAAGGGCGCGCGGGTCTGGGATTTGCCGGTCCGGCTGTTCCATTGGGTGCTTCTGGCCGCCGTGGGAACGGCGACCGCGACGGGGCTGACCGGTGGGCTGTGGCAAATGGACCTGCATGTGGTGGCCGGAACGACGGTCGTCGGTTTGGTCTTGTTTCGGGTCATCTGGGGCTTGGTTGGCGGGCGTTACGCCCGCTTTGCCGGATTCCTGAAAGGGCCGGGTGCGGTCATCCGCTACGCCCTGGGGCTCGCGCGGGGCCGCTTAGAGCATAGCGTCGGCCATAACCCCATGGGCGGCTGGTCGGTGATGCTGTTGCTGACGGCCCTGGCCGTTCAGGCCGGGACCGGGCTATTCGCGAATGACGACATTTTCCTGGAAGGCCCGCTGTTCAAATACGCGGGCAAGGAGTTGAGCGACCGCCTGACCGGCATTCATCACTTCACGATCAATGTGATCTACGTGCTGGTCGCGGCCCATGTGGCCGCGATCCTGCTGCATGCGATCAAGGGCGACAATCTGGTCCGCCCCATGGTCACCGGGGTCAAACCCGACGTCGACGCGGCAGCAAGCGACGGCCCGACGCGTTGGGGTCGGGTTTTGGTGGCGTTGATTGTGGCGGGGGCGCCGGTCGCCTGGATCCTATGGCAGTGGTAACCGCCGGATTGGGGCGCTAGGCGATAAATAAAGACGGGCCGGGATGCTGTGAGCACCCCGGCATACCCGTCGGAAAAGTTAGTCTTTCTTCTTGAACGAGTCGTGGCAGGCCTTGCAAGAATTCTTGCCAAGGGCGCCCACGGCTGCGCCAAGCTGCTTCGGATCGCCGGTTTCGGCGGCGGCAACCAGATTGGTCGCATGATCGACGAAGGCTGCATTGACCTTCTTGAACTCGTCGGCTTTGTCCCAGATTTCCATCTTGGCGTCGGTATCGCCGCCCATGGCGTCGGACCCCTTGGGGAAGATGTTCTGCGAAATCTTGGCCAGGGCCAGCATGCCTTGCGCCAGCGCCTTCATATCGGCCTTGTTGGCGGTTTCGCCCTTCACGATGCCGACCAGGGCATGCATGTGGCCGCCGACGGCCTCCATCACGGCCTTACGATATTTGATTTCGCCCGCGTCGCTGGCCATGGCGGCGCCCGCACCGACGGCCGTCAAAGAGGCGACGACGGCGGTGGCCGCGAGAATGCGCCGGGTGGTGGTCTTGAACTTCTGCATGTTGCCGATCCTTTTGAAACAAAAGAGTATCACTTTTCGGACATGGTCTGGCGTATACTGCCGCGGGCCAGCCGAACCCCATGGGCGGAGTCTAGCGACTACATAGCCGCCTGTGAACGGTCAGCTTTCCCGGTCACGTAATTGTCAACGGATGCAGCGACCCCCCGCCATGCCCGATTCCTCTGATATTTCCGCCATTTGCGTATTTTGCGGCTCTCGCGCCGGGACCGATCCGGCCTATGCGCAGGCGGCGACGGAATTGGGGCGCTTGATGGCGGAGCGGGGCATTCGCCTAGTCTACGGTGGTGGGCGCGTCGGCTTGATGGGAATGATCGCCGATGCGGTCTTGGACGGCGGCGGCGAGGTCACGGGCGTGATCCCCGAATTCCTGCGCAAGCGCGAGGTCGGTCGCGACGATCTGACCGAGATGATCGTCACCGACAGCATGCATTCCCGCAAACAGCGGATGTTCGAACTGGCCGATGCCTTCGTCACTCTACCGGGTGGCCTTGGCACCTTGGACGAAACGATCGAGGTCGCGACCTGGAAGCAATTGGGGCTGCACGCCAAGCCGATCGTGATCCTGGATGCCGCGGGTTATTGGCAGGCCCTGTCGGGATTGCTCGACGCGGTGGTTGACGGCGGTTTCGCCTATGGCGACGCGCCGGCCTTGTGGTCGGTCGCCAAGACGCCGGAACAAGCGCTGGAAATCGCGGCGGCGTCGGCCCAACCGGGCCCCCGCGCGGCCTCTGCCCGGCTTTAAGGCCCCAAAAACCCGTCATTCGCGCCGGTTTTGTGCCAGCCTCCATCTTGCAGGGACGGGGGCCAGGATATAATGTGCGCCGCAACTTTTATCCAAGGGACAACCGGAGCACCAACTGATGGCGAAAATTCAGGTCAAAAACCCGATCGTGGAGCTTGATGGCGACGAGATGACGCGGATCATCTGGGAATTCATCAAAGACAAGCTGATCCTGCCCTACCTCGACGTCGACCTTAAATACTACGACCTGTCCGTGCAGAAGCGCGACGAAACCAACGACCAGATCACGATCGACTCCGCCAACGCCATCAAGCAGTACGGCGTGGGCGTGAAGTGCGCGACCATCACCCCGGACGAAGCCCGGGTCGAGGAATTCGGCCTGAAGCAGATGTGGCGTTCGCCGAACGGCACGATCCGCAAC
>DJHY01000038.1:0-42037 GCA_002433335.1 Rhodospirillaceae bacterium UBA6608
GCGAGCACCTCTTCGAGCATTCTGATCTGATGGCTGACCGCCGACGGCGTCACGTTCAGCTCCCGCGCCGCTTCGACGAAACTTTCATGCCGGACGGCGGCTTCGAACGCGCGCAGAGCTTTCAATGGGGGCAAACGAAGATTCATGACCAAGAAAAATTCATCCAATGAATGAATTCTATCCATTTGTTTTAAAAGGTAATTTTTAGATACGACTTTATCTAGACAATGTCACTGACGATTTAATTTTAGGCCATTTGGCCGAAGGAGAAATCCCAATGTCCTCCGACCCTGTGCTGTATGAAAAGCGCCGCTCCCTGGCGATCCTGACTCTGAACCGCCCGGATCAACTGAATGCCCTGAACTATGCCTTGATTGACAGGTTCATGGCGCATCTGGCCGCGATAGAGGAAGACAACGCCATCCGCGCGGTGATCGTCACCGGCGCGGGCGGTCGCGCCTTCAGCGCCGGGGCCGACATCAAGGAATTCGCCGTCGCGGTTGCCGCCGGGCCCGAAACGGCGCTGCGCGTTTTCGTCACCCGGGGCCAGGCCCTGACCTCGCGGATCGAACGCTTCCCGAAGCCGATCATCGCCGCCGTCAACGGCCTGGCCTTCGGCGGGGGATGCGAAATCCTGGAAGCCATGCCGCTGGCCGTGGCCGCCAGCGACGCGACCTTCGCCAAGCCCGAGATCAATCTCGGCTTTCCGCCGCCGTTCGGCGGCACGCAACGCCTGCCCCGATTGATCGGGCGCAAACGGGCCTTGGAAATGATCCTGACGGGCGATCCGATCAGCGCTGACGAGGCCCTGCATTGCGGCCTGATCAACCGCGTCGTTCCGCGCCCGAAGCTGATGAAAGAAGCCGAGAACCTGGCCGAACGAATTGTCGAAAAGCCCGCGGTCAGCGTTGCCGCCAGCCTGGCCGCCGTGACGCGGGGCATCAACCTGACGATCGACGAAGGCTTGGCGGTCGAAGCGGCGCAGTTCGCCCGCGCCGCAGCAACGCCGGTCGTGATGGACGGCATCGGCCGCTTTCTCAATCGGACGGAAAGGTCCCGAATTTCGTCGATTTAACCGGCAGTTTTGCTGCGCTTTATGCTGCGCAGCAATTACGTTATTTCAAAAGGTTATGTGCCCTCGAACCGCTGCCCGGAGATGGCCGGGTGAAAGATCGGCTGAATGACGTTTCCAGCGGGGTCCGTGCAATGGAACGAGCGCGCGCCGTCAAAGTGATCGGACGGCGTATCCAGAAGGTTGACCCCCTTCGCCTTCATGAAATCGAACCAAGCCTGCAGGTCCTCCTTGGTATCGACGACGAAGCCGAAGTGATCCATCGGCCGCTTGGTCGGCGCCGCCTCGCCCGGGCGGGCCCGGCCGAGCGACAGGTTGTCGTTGCCCAGGGTCAGATAGACCAGATCGTCGTTGAAACGGCTGAGCTCCTGCATGCCCAGGATATCGCGGTAGAAACGTTCGCATTCGTCGAAATTCTCGACCACCAGGGCAAGGTGGCGCAGGCCTTTCAGGGGCGGCGGGGGCGTCGTCATGTTCGGATGTCTCCTCGGTCTTTGCCGTCAGCATAAGCCGAACGCGGCGGCGGCGTCATCCCGCGGCTTCGAATTCCGCCTGAAGCCATTCCCGGAAGGCGCGGACCTTCGGTCGGTCCTCGGCCCCTTGGACGCAAGCCAGGTAATAGGCCTGCGGGGCCGGCAAGGCGAAATCGAACGGCCGCACAAGCCGCCCCGCCGCCAAGTCGTCCGCGACCATCACGCTGCGGCCCAGGGCCACGCCCTCGCCCGCGCGCGCCGCCAACAGCACCAGGTTGGAATGGGAGTAGCCGGGCCCCCGTTCGGCATTGACGGTGTCGCAACCGACGGCGGCCAGCCAGTCGCGCCAATCGACGGGCATTTCGTCGTGCAGCAGGGTGTAGTGGCTCAGATCGTCGGGCGTGACCAACGGCGGCCCCTCCGCCAACAGTTCCGGCGCGCAAACGGGGAACAGTTCCTCCGTCCGTAGCAGGGTCACGGTCAACCCCGGCCAGGATCCGCGCCCGTAGCGAATCGCCACGTCCATTCCTTCGCGCGCCAGATCGACCATGCGGTCGTTCATCACCAGACGCACGTCGATATCGGGATGGGATTGTCGAAACCGCCCCAGGCGCGGCACCAACCAGGATTGCGCGAAGGAATCCATGGTGGTCACGGTCAATACCCCCTCTTCGTCCTGGCGCTGCACCCGATTGACGGCGGTGGCCAGAATATCCAGCGCCTCGCGGACCTCGGGATACAGAAGCTGCCCGGCTTCGGTCAGGATCAGGGCGCGGCTAAGGCGCCGGAACAGGGGGAACCCAAGCCAATCTTCCAAACTGCGGATCTGGTGGCTGACCGCCGCCTGGGTGACGTTCAATTCCTCCGCCGCCTGAGTGAATGACAGGTGACGGGCGGCGGCTTCGAAGGCGCGCAGGGCGTTCAGGGGCGGCAGACGACGGGACATGATTGTATCATTACATTAATATTACTCATCGAACAGAGCAGGATCGCATGCGGTAAAATTTCAACTCATTGTTTTTATTGTATTTTTAAATTGTACCATAACATACAGATAATTTTTTCTAATCCATACAGGAATTTTTGTCGTTTGTGAACAGGCCGCGACCCTGGGTATTCAGGGGGTGCGCCGAAGATGGCGCGCCTGGTCTACAGGCAAAGATCTACAGACCACGCCCATCGACCATCAACACAACCGACTTTTCGCAACCATCCGGGCGGATACCCCGACCCGGCATCGAAACAAGGACAGGACCCATGGCATCGTCCCAGACGACCACCCAGACTGCGGGCCGGATCGCCCGCCCGGGCCTGTTTCCTCTCGGACAGGCCCTCGCTTCGCTGATCGTTTCCACCGCCCGTGCGGTGTTCAATTTCCCGACCCTGCTCGTGGAATGGCAGAAACGCGACGAAATGCGCCGTCATCTCGCCTCGATGGAACCTCATCTGCGCGAGGATGTCGGCCTGAGCGCCGCCGACATTCGCCGCGAGGTTGAAAAGCCGTTTTGGAATTCCTGAGCAGGACGACTAAACTTTCCCTGGCACCTCCTTGCGTGCCCCTTGACGGGGCCGGCGCTCTCCGCCGGCCCCGTTTCCCTGTTCAGTCGTCGGCTAGGAACCAATGCTGTGATCCTGCTGCTTTATGCCGTCACCGTTTTCGCCTGGGGTTTCAGCTGGTACGGCGTCCAACTTCAGGTCGGCGTCGTCGCGCCCGAAGTCTCGGTGTTCTACCGCTTCCTGTTATCGGCGGCGGTGATGTACGGCTATTGCCGCTTCACCGGACGGGATATCGATTTTCGCCCGCGCGACCATTTGTGGGTCGCGGCGCAGGGCCTGTTTCTGTTCTGCACCAATTTCTATCTGGTCTACCTGGGCGCGCAGTACCTGCCGTCGGGTTTGATCTCGACCCTGTTCTCGCTGGTCATCGTGATGAACGTGATCGGCGGCGCCCTGTTCCTGCACAACCGCCTGGAAGCCCGCATGGTGATCGGCGCGATCTTCGGGATCGGCGGCATCGCCATCGTGTTCTGGCCCGAATTGGCGGCCTTCGACCTGCATCAAGGTGGGGCCAAAGGCATGATCCTGGTGCTTTGCGGCACCATGTCGGCGGCGACGGGCATGCTGATTTCCGCCCTGAACCAGCGGCGCGGCCTGGGCGTGGTGCGGACCAACACCATGGGCATGGCCTATGGCGCGCTGTTCTGCTTCATCTTCTGCGTCGCTCACGGGGCCGAATTCCGGATCGAATGGACCGTGTCTTACATCGGCGCGCTGCTGTTCCTGTCGATCATTTCGACAGTCATCGCCTTCGCGACGTATCTGACGCTGGTCGGGCGGATCGGGCCGGAGCGGGCCAGCTATTCATCGGTCCTGTTTCCCATGGTCGCATTGGCCGTATCGACCTGGCTGGAAGGGTTTCAATGGACGTCGGGGGCCGTGGTCGGCATTGCCTGTATCCTGATCGGCAACCTGTTCGTTCTGACGCCGCCGGCGCTGCTGGCCAGACTGACCGGTCGCGCGGTGCGGCCGATCGCCACCACGCCTGAATAGAATTGAAATTAATTACACAAAAAGCATCCAAGGAATCGTCATCATGTCCGCCAAACGCATTGGCCTTGCCATCTGGGTCGTCGCCTTCGCCGGCTGTCTGATCGCCAGCCTGAACCTGGGGATTCGCACGACCTTCGGCCTTTTCCAGACCGACATCCTGCGCGATCTTTCCATCCCCCCCGCCGATTTCGGCCTTGCCCTGGCCATCCAAAATTTGATGTGGGGCGTGGCCACGCCGTTCGTCGGAGCGATCGCCGACAAATTCGGCAGCATGCGGATGATGATCCTGGGGGCTTTGGTCTATGCCTCGGGCCTATGGGTGATGGCCACCGCCGACGGCTTGGCAACGTTCCACCTGGGCGCCGGGTTCCTGATCGGCATCGGCATGAGCGGCACCGGCTTCGGCGTGGTCCTGGGCGCGGTCGGGCGGCGCGCACCCGCGGCGCATCGCTCGCTGGCCCTCGGCATCGCCAGCGCCGGCGGCTCGTTCGGGCAGTTCTACATGGCGCCGGTCGGCCAGGCCTTGTTGGAGACCCAAGGCTGGTCGGCGGCGCTGACGGCGCTTGCCCTGATCTGCCTGATCGCCATCCCGCTGGCCTTCCTATTGGCCCGCCAGCCGCTGGCCGAAGACGCCCTGCCCGCCGCCGCCCGCGCCAACGGCAACCCGTCCGACGGCCTGACCCTGGGGCAGGCCCTGGGCGAAGCCTATGCCCACGTCGGTTTCATTCTGTTGACCCTGGGCTTCTTCGTTTGCGGGTTTCAAGTCGCCTTCATCACCGTGCACTTTCCGAAATATCTGGAACTGCTGCACATCGACTTGCGGATCGCGGCCTTGTCACTGTCGCTGATCGGTCTGTGCAACATCATCGGCACCTTCGTCTGCGGGATGCTGGGCGGTCGATTCTCCAAGAAATGGGTTCTTGCCTGGCTCTATGCCCTACGTTCGTTTTGCATCATCGGCCTGTTGCTGGCGCCGAAAACGGAAACCAACGTGTTGCTGTTCGCCGGGGCCATGGGCCTGTTATGGCTTGGCACGGTGCCGCTGACCTCGGGCCTGGTCGCCCATATGTTCGGCGTGCGCTATCTGTCCATGCTGTTCGGGATCACCTTCCTGAGCCATCAGGTCGGCAGCTTCCTGGGTGTCTGGCTGGGCGGTTACCTGTTCGAGATGACGGGAACCTACGATCTGGTGTGGTACGGCTCGATCGCGCTGGGCTTCGCCGCCGCGGCCCTGCACATCCCGATCCCGGAACGGCCGGCTGTCCCGAAGACCGCCTAACGCACCGCCACCTTCAACAGCCTATTTGCCGCCCGGGGGAGCGCCGTAATATAAGGACATCTTCCCGGGCGGCGGTCCGCCGACCGGTTCACGCAACCGCGCTCGCAGGACCGTCATGCTGCATATGAATTCCATCCTGGTTTCATTCACCGTGATGCAATTCATCCTGTCGGCTGTTCTTCTCGTCTTTTGGTTTTCCCGCCGCGATTCCAACGGCTTGGTTGAAATGGCCCTGGCCGCGGCCTTGGGTGGTTTCGGGTCGTTGATCGCCGGCATCGGCGCCGGACGCAGCGACTTCGCCTTCGGTTTCGTCGGCATGACCTGTGTCGTCTTCGCGGCCTTGGCGGCGACCCGCTCGATGGCACGACTGCAGGGACGCAGACCGCAATACGCCTGCGAAGCCATCGTCGCCATTCTAGGGGTCGGCGCCGTCGCTTATTTCGCCCTGATCAAGAACAGCGTGCCGGGCATCCTGGTGTCGGTTTCCGCGGTTTATATCCTGATGTCCGGCCTGACGGCACGGGCGTTGCTGGCGGAACAGGACCCCGCATTGAAGCGCGGTTGCCGCATTCTGGGCGTGCTGTTCGGCCTATTCACCGCCCTGCATCTGGTCCGCTTCGTCGTCCGCCCCTTTATCGACGGCGTCCCTGGGCCTGGCGGGCAAATCCTGCTGCTCGACATCCTGTTCGCCTTCGTCGCCCTGGCGATCGTCATCGGGTGGAGCCTCGGCCTGTTGTGGACGATCTACAACAGTTCGGAATACCACCTGCGCGCCGCCTATGAGGAATTGGAGCGTTTTTCCAGCGCAGTGGCCCACGACCTGAAGACGCCGCTCAACGCCGTGATCGGCAATATCGAAGCCGCAACCAGCCTGGCCGGAAACCTGTCGCCCGAACAACAAAACCGGTTTCTGTCCGCCGCGCATGAAGCGGCGCTGCGCATGAATCATTTCATTACCGATCTGTTGGCCGACGCCCGCGCCGCGCGCGAACCCGACCAAATCCACATGGTCGACCCCCATCGGTGTTTTCAGACGGCCCATGACAATCTGCGTCCGATGTTGGATGCCGTATCGGCGACCGTGTCGGTCGAACCGTTGCCGCCGGTCGCCGCCGCGCCGATACCCCTGACCCGAATTTTTCAGAACCTTTTGGACAACGCGATCAAGTATCGCTGTCACGATCGGGCACTGGAGATTCGGGTGTCGGCCGAGCGCGCCGACGGCGCCGTCGCGATTTCGATCAGAGACAACGGCCTAGGCATCGCCCGCGCCGACCACGACCGGGTGTTTGAGCGGTTCGAACGCGCCGGGAAAAAGAACCTGGTTCAGGGCGAAGGCGTGGGCCTGTCCGAATGCCGCCGGATCGCCGTGAAATACGGCGGCACGGTAATGGTCGATTCGTCCCTGGGCGACGGCGCGACGTTTATCATCGTGCTGCCCGCCGCCCGGGGCGCGGACGCGCGTTAGCTGATCAGTTGACCGCGCCGGGGATTTGCCCGGTTGTCAAGACCACCTTGCCCGTCGATTTGCGCGACAGAAGCATGTTCATGGCTTCCTTGACGTCGGCCAGATCGAAAGCATGGCTGACATGGGGCCGCAGGTCGCCTGCCGCCGTCCAGCCCAACAGTTCGCTGAACGAGCGATCCAGCAGGTCCGGGTCGAGCATGCGGTGGGCACCCCAGTAATAGCCGATCACCGTCAGGTTCTTCACCAACAGGATATTGGCCGGAATTTGCGGCACGGTGCCGCTGGCGAAACCGACGACCAAGATCCGCCCGCCCTGCACCGTACAACGCAGCGAGGCATCGAAGGCCGAGCCGCCGACCGGGTCATACACGCAATCGGCCCCGCGCCCATCGGTCAGTTGCTTGACCCGCTGGCGGATGTCTTCCTGGCGATAATCGATCAGGTGATCCGCGCCGTATTCCTTGGCCACGGCCAGCTTGTCCGCACTGCCCGCAGTGGCGATCACCGTCGCCCCCATCTTCTTGCCGATTTCCACCGCCGTCAGACCGACGCCCCCGGCGGCCCCATGGACCAGCAGGGTTTCACCCGCCTGCAGCTTCAACTTGTCCTTCAGCCCGACGTGCGAAGTGCCGTAGACGATGGGAAAGGCCGCCGCCGAGACGAAATCCAGGTTGTCGGGAATGGTGTAGACGGTCGCCTCGTCGGTCACCGCCTCGGAGGCATAACCGCCGTAATGGACCGTGGCCATCACCCGGTCGCCCGGTTTAACGCGGGTCACGCCGGGCGCGACTTCCAACACCTCGCCCGCGACTTCCAATCCCGGGCTGAACGGAAACGGCGGTTTGACCTGATACTGGCCCTTGCACATCAGGGTGTCCGCGAAGTTGATCCCCGCCGCCGCGACGCGAATGCGCACGCCGCCGTCGACCATGGGCGGGTTGGGGGCGTCGTCGACGCAGGTCAGGGCATTGATCCCGTCGAATGTGTTGCAGACAACCGCGCGCATGGGGGTCTCCTTCCGGGCTGGGGCGTCAAAACTTGATTTCGGGCCGGATTTGGCCAAGGTTGCGCAACCTGACCACACTGCGGCGCAAAGGGCAACGCCCCTTGGCCGTCAAATCGGCGCCCTCCGCAGGCGCCTTACCCTTCGGCTGTCGGCCTTGGCCAGCGCCGAAAAATCAACCCGAGACGCCGGATACGGCATCAGGAAACAAAGGGGACGACATGCGCGGATATTTCGGAATCGGCGTCGAAGGTATCTCAAAAACCATGAACGTGGGCAACCTGTTCAGGACCGCCCATGCCTTCGGCTCATCCTTCGTGTTCACGGTCGAGGCGACCTACGATCGGACCAAGGGCCAGAAATCCGACACCTCGAAAAGCGGCGGCCATATGCCGTTCTTCACCTTTCCCACCGCCGATGATCTGATGCTGCCCGACGGCTGCAAGCTGGTCGGAATCGAATTGCTGGAGGACGCGGTCGAACTACCGAGCTTTCACCACCCGCAGCAGGCGGCCTATATCCTGGGGCCGGAGCGCGGCAACCTCAGCCCGGAAATGATCGAACGCTGCGACCATACCATCAAGATTCCCATGTCGTTCTGCGTCAACGTCGGGATCGCGGGCGCGATCGTGATGTACGACCGGCTGGTCAGCATGGGCCGCTTCGCGCCCCGCCCGGTGGCCGTCGGCGGCCCGGTCGAGGAACTGGAAGAACCGCAATTCGGCGGTCGGTTCAGCCGCAAGGAGCGGGACCGCCTGGCGGCGTTCGCCGACACCCCGCCCGAGGTCTACAACAAGTAAGCCTAAGCCCTGTTCCAGCCCGCTTGCGGGCGGACGTTCCCGACGGGACGGCCCGCGGCATCGACCACCTGCATGTCCAGGAACGGGGCCATGGCGCCGCGCGCCTCGTCGTCGAAGTGGCCCAGGAAATCCAACAGATGAGCCATCATCGTGTCGGTCGCGCGCTTCTCACCGTCCTCGGCCTTGACCGCCACGCCCAGGGCCGGGCGCGTTCCGGCGGCGGGCAGGATCGCCACATGCACGGCTTCGGCCCCGGTCTTGGTCGCGAACACGGGCACGCCGGTACGTTTGGCGACGCCGATCCCGGCGGTCATCACCGCGTGATCGAACCGACCCCGGCCCGAAACCATGAAATTATGCTTGGCCATGGAATGCACGATCCGCTCGGCCGCGGCGGCGCGAACCGCACCCAGGCCCGTCGCCTTGGGGTCGGCCATGCGCGCCACCGCGCGGGCCAGGGCCGCCAGCGGCATGCCGTAGACCGGAATGCCGCAGCCGTCGGTGCCGCGCGCGGTCGCCGACATGTCGCAGTCGCCCATTTCGCCCAGGGCTTGGTATAGCCGCTGCTGCACCGGGTGGTCGGCGCCGATATAACCCGCCGTCGGCTCGCCCATATGCAGGGCGGTGGTCAGGAACCCGGCATGCTTGCCCGAACAGTTGTTGTGCAGGCGGCAGGGCCCTTCGCCCCGGCGGATCAGGCCGTGCGCGGCCTCTTCGTCGCGCGGCATATGCGCGCCGCATTCCAAATCGCCTTCGCCCAGGGACAGATCGTCCAGCCAGGCCTCGACCGCCATGGTATGGGCCAACGACCCGGAATGCGAGGCGCAGGCCAGGGCGATGCGCTCGTCCATCAGGTCCCAATGCTTTGCCGCGCCCGTTTCGATCAGGGCCAGGGCCTGCAACGGTTTGATCGACGAGCGGGGATAGATATCCATCTCCGTCTCGCCCCAGGAATGGACGATTTGGCCCGCCGCGTCGGCGACCACGCCGTGCACGCGGTGGCGGCTTTCGACCATCGTGCCGCGCGTGACCTCGATGATCGCTGGCGCGGCGGAAAAGATGTTTTCTGACATCCTTCTCCCATGCCACCGATGGGACCGGCTGGCAAGGGTCCGGCGCGGCCCCACCCACGAAAGCGCGCCATGGCGACGCCCGGACTTGAGACATCCCGCCGACCCGGCTATCTATTGGCCATGTTTCGACGATTGACCCGCACTCTGTCCTTTTTCGCGCTGCCGGTTGCCGCGCTGGTTCTGCTCACGCCCAAGGCCGCGCAGGCCGCGCCGGAGCTGATCGGCATGTTCGGCGACTGGGAGGCCTATACGGCGACCGAGTCCGGATCCAAGATCTGCTACATGGGATCGGCCCCCAAAAAGGCCGAGGGCGATTATTCCCAGCGCGGCCGTACGGTCCTGCTGGTGACCCATCGTCCCAAGGAAAAGGAAAAGGGCGTCGTTTCCGTGACCGCCGGGTATACTTACAAGAACGGCTCGGAAGTGACCGTCAACATCGACGGCACGGTGTTCAAGCTGTTTACCTCGGGCGGGCATGCCTTCGCCGATGAAGGCAAGGACGCGACCCTGGTTGGCGCAATGATCCGCGGCTCCGATATGGTCGTCAAAGGCACCTCGTCGCGCGGGACCCTGACCACCGATACGTACTCGCTGTCGGGCTTCACCGCGGCCTGGAAGGCGATCGGCAAGGCCTGCGGCGTTTAACCCCCAAACGGCTGGGGCATCTTTTCACGTTGGGCGGCGGCCCCGGACGCGCTATATGAGGGCGCATGACGATGCAAAGCGCAGCTGAGAAAATCAATCTGGTCGGCCTGTCCCGCGAAGAGCTGGCGGCGGAAGTTGCCGCCGTGGGCGAAAAGCCGTTCCGCGCCAAGCAGTTATGGCATTGGATCTATCATCAGGGCGAAACCGATTTCGCCCGCATGTCGACTCTGGCCAAACCGTTGCGCGAAAAGCTGGGCGAGATTTTCGAAGTCCGACGCCCCGACGTCAGCCGCGAGCAGACCTCCGAGGACCGCACCCGCAAGTGGCTGGTCAAGTTCGAGGACGGCAACGAGGCCGAAACCGTGTTCATCCCCGAGGACGACCGGGGCGCGGTTTGCATCTCGTCCCAGGTGGGCTGCACCCTGACCTGCACCTTCTGCCATACCGGCACGCAGAAGCTGGTGCGCAACCTGACCTCGGCCGAAATCGTGGGTCAGTTCATGACCGCACGCGACAGCTACGGCGAATGGCCGACGCCCAAGGACGGCGGGCGGATGATTTCCAACATCGTGATGATGGGCATGGGCGAACCCCTGTTCAATTACGACGAGGTCTCGCGCGCCCTGAAGATCATCATGGACGGCGAAGGCATCGCCCTGTCGAAACGGCGGATTACGCTGTCGACTTCGGGCGTGGTGCCGATGATGGAAAAATGCGGCGAGGACCTGGGCGTCAATCTGGCCGTGTCGCTGCATGCCGTGACCGACGAATTGCGCGACGTGATCGTGCCGATCAACCGCAAATATCCGCTGAAGGAACTGATCCGCGCCTGCCGCGCCTATCCCGGCGCGAACAACGCGCGGCGCATCACCTTCGAATACGTGATGCTGAAAGGCGTCAACGATTCCGAGGCCGATGCCCGCGAATTGCTGCG
Source organism: Rhodospirillaceae bacterium UBA6608 (assembly GCA_002433335.1). The sequence continues at coordinate 11,298 of DJHY01000038.1, forward strand.
CCTGATCAAGGGCATTCCGGCCAAGTTCAACCTGATCCCGTTCAACGCCTGGCCGGGCGCGCCCTATGAGTGCTCGACGCCGGAAGCGATGGACAAGTTCGTCAAGATTCTTAACGATGGCGGCTATTCGTCGCCGATCCGTCAGCCGCGCGGCCGCGACATCATGGCCGCTTGCGGGCAGCTGAAATCAGCCAGCGAACGCGAACGGTTGAAGCGCATGACGGCGCGGATCGACGCCATGACGCCAACTGATGCCGCCGCCGAGGCGCAACCCGCGGCGGGTAATGGCTGATCCGGCGACGTCTTCCACCGGCGTTTCAAGCGGGGTCGAAATCGCCGACTTTCCCGACCGCGTCCGCACCGCCGTCTGCGGCATCGTCATCGCCGACAGCACCCGCGCCAAAATTTTGCGCGAAGGCGGCCATCCCGCCGTGTTCTATTTTCCCGCCGACGACGTGCGCACGGCCGAGTTCATGACCGCCAGCGAGACCCGCACGACCTGCCCGAAAAAAGGCGAAGCGCGCTATTGGTCCTTTCACCTGGCTGATCGGCAGGAAACGGACATTGCCTGGACCTACCCAGAACCCATTCCGTCCTGTGCCGACATCGGCGGGCATATCGCCTTTTACTGGGATCGCATGGATTGCTGGTTCGTCGGCGACAAACAGATCACGGCCCCGCCCGCATGACCGCCCGCCCGGAAATCAAAAGCCGCCGTTTGCTGCGGCAACCGCTCGACGGCTGGAAGCCCTACGTGCTTCTGACCCTGTTGTGCTGCGTGCTGTTCCTGCCGGGGATCGCCAGCCTGCCGCCACTCGACCGTGACGAATCCCGCTTCGCCCAGGCCACGGCGCAGATGCTGGAAAGCGGCGATTACGTCGACATCCGGTTCCAGGACGAACCCCGCCATAAAAAGCCCGCCGGGATTCACTGGCTCCAGGCCGCCAGCGTGTCGCTGCTGTCGGATCCGGCGGCACGGGAAATCTGGGCCTACCGCGTGCCCTCGGTGATCGGGGCCTGGCTGGCCGTATTGCTGACCTTCGCCCTGGGATCGCAACTGGGCGACCGGCGCATCGGCTTCGCCGGGGCCGGGATGCTCGCGGCCTCGACCCTGCTGATTCTCGAAGCCCATCAGGCCAAGACCGACGCCATGTTGTTGGCCTGCGTCGTGGCGCAGCAATTGGCCCTGGCCCGACATTACCTTGCGTCGCGTGACGCCGCCCAGCCGGCGGGGGCCGCATGGTCGCTTCTGTTCTGGCTGGCGACCGCTGCGGGCATCCTGATCAAGGGGCCGATCGCCCCCCTGGTCGCGGTCCTGACGCTGCTGACCCTGGCCGTCGCCGATCGCAAGGCCGGATGGATCAAGGGGCTGGGTTGGCTTTGGGGCCTGCCGCTGGCGGCGGCCATCGCCCTGCCCTGGTTCCTGATGATCGGGCAGCGCGGCGGCGATGACAGCGGCGGCTTCGTGACCACCGCGATCACCACCGACCTGATCCCCAAGCTCCTGGGCGGCCAGGAATCCCATGGCGCGCCGCCGGGGTACTATTTCCTGACCATGCTGCTGTTCTTCTGGCCGGGGGTGTTCCTGGTCTGGCCGTCGCTGTATCGCGCTTGGCGGGAACGGACCGACCCGGCCCTGCGGTTCTGCCTGGCTTGGCTGGTTCCGGCTTGGCTGTTGTTCGAGCTGATCCCGACCAAGCTCCCGCATTATGTCCTGCCGCTGTATCCGGCCCTGGCCATGATATGCGCCCGCTCGGCCATCGCCGTGCTGGACGGCAAGGCCCCGTGGTACGACAAGCGCCTGTTGTGGGTGACCGGCGGGCTTTGGGCCCTGGTCGGCCTGATCCTGGGCGGGGCGGCAGCCTACCTCCCGATCCATTTCGGCGCGGATGCCAACTGGCACACTTGGTTTTTCGGCCTGTTCGCCCTTTACCTTTTGGCGACCACCGCCGCCGCGATGAAACACCACGTGATCAACGAGGCCTTGGAGAATTCCCTGATCTCCGGCGGCATTCTGGTGACCATGGTGATCTGGCTGATGCTGTCCGGGTTCCAACCGATGTGGGTGGCCGAGCGCGCCGCCCGCGCCGTGACCGAGGCCTTCGCCGACGGCCCGCGCCCGGTGGCCGCCGCCGCCGGATTTTCCGAGCCGTCCTTGGTGTTCCTGTTGGGGACCGACACGGTGCTGACCTCGGGCGGCGGTGCGGCGGCGCATGTCCTGGCCGCGCCCAACCGGGCCGCCATCGTCGAAGGACGCGAAAACGACGCCTTTAAAAAGGCCCTGGGCGAGCGCGCCGACGCGGTGCAAGAAACCACGACCGTGACCGGCATCAATTATTCCAAGGGCAAACCCGTGACCCTGCATGTCTATGTCCATAAAGGGCCAAAACCGTGACGCATCAAACCCCCAGCGGCCCGAACTGGCGATTGATCATCAGCGGCTTTGTGGCGGCGGTGGCGATTTCGGCTGTTTGCATGACCTGGGTGGATGAGCCCGCGGCGCGGTTCCTGCGCGATGCCTTCGACGCCGAACAGCGGCGGTTCTTCGGCCATACCATCGGCGCCTTGGGTAAGCCGGAATTCTATTTCGCGGCGGCGGCCCTGACCGCCGTGGTCTGTTGGCTGTTGCGCCGCCGGTTGAGCAGCGGGGGCGAGGCCCTGCGCCGCGCCATGCACGCGGCCCTGTTCGTGATCCTGTCCATCGCCTCGGCGGGGATTCTCGTCAACCTGCTGAAGTTCGTGATCGGCCGCACCCGGCCCCGCGAATTGCTGGAAAACGGCGTCTCGGCCTTCATTCCGTTCAATACGGAATTCGGTATGAACTCGTTCCCGTCCGGCCATTCGCAAATGGTCTGGTCCCTGGCCGTCGCCTTGATCCTGATCTTTCCCCGCTGGTGGCCTTTGCTCGGCGCCTTCGCCGCCGCCGTCGCCGCCAGCCGGTTCCTGGCCAGCGTCCATTATGTTTCTGACGTCGTGATGGGCAGCTATATCGGTGCTGTCGTGCCGATCCTGCTGAAGCATTATCTGTACGATCGGCGCGGGATCGTCATTCGCGCAATCAGCCCGGGGACATTCAGCCAGAGTACATTCAGACAGTCTTAACCGCTTTGCCCTAGCCTCAAGGCTCCTTCGTTGTGTCTTGAGCTTGGGGCGTCATGCCGTTCGACCGTTTGATTTCCAGTGTTGCCGCCATCGGCCTGTGCGCCGGGCTGTTCATCGCGCCCGCCGCGCCGACCCGCGCCGAGGGGCCCAGCGTGGCCCAGGGACTGTCCGTGCGGACCGGCCTGCACAAGGATTACACACGCCTGGTTCTGGAAACACCCAGCCCCGTGCCGTTCAAGTTTTCGTTCCCCAAGGCCGACGAGATCGTCATCTCCGTGACCGGCGCAGTCCCGCCCGAAGCGACATCGGCCCCGGCGCGCGGCATCATCGAAGCAATCGAAATGGCGCCCGACCGGCGCGGCAGCCGCCTGGTCATTCATACCAAGGCCCGCGCCGACATCCGCCGCCAGTTCACGATCCTGCCCAAGGACGGCAAGGGGGCGCGGATCGTCATCGACCTGGCCGCCGCCGAAACGGTGGCCCCGGCCAAATCCCCGTCTCGCGCGAAGAAGCCCGGCAACCCACGCGTTCTTTTGCCGGCACCCCATACTTCGATCATCGGCGACCAAGCCCGGCTGAGCCCGGCCCCACGCCCGGCCCCGCTGAAACGCAAGCTGCCGACGGAACCGTTCGAAGTCGCGGGCGGCACCACCATGCTGTTCGACGCCGCTACGCCCGAACAGATGGCCCAACCGGTGGAGATTGCCCAAGCCGGTGGAATCTCGATCAGCGATTGGCTGCTGCGCGAGGGGGCCAACCCGAATATTCGCGCCATCCCGCCCGCGCCGGCGCCGGCCGAAACGGTCAACCCGCCCGCGCCCGCCGCCTATCCGGCGCAGCCGGTCCAACAGGTGCCGATTGCGCGGCCCGCCGCCTATTGGGCCCCGCCGAGCCAGGCCCCGCGTCCGGCCTATAGCGCGACACCCGCGGCCGCCGCGCCCGACAACGACAGCCCCGCCACCCGCTATGCTCGCCAGACGCAGGCGACGCCGGGCGAAGACTTGGCCACACCGTCGCCGGTTACCTTCTATGCCGGGCTCGGCCTGGGCATGGGGATGTTCGATTACGAATCCGATTTCAACAACACCACGGTTGACGAAGATCTGTTCGCCTGGAAGTTGCTCGGCGGATATCGCTTCAATTCAGTCCTGTCCGCTGAGCTGTCCTATGGCAAAGTCGGCGGGCTCGAAGAAACCTTCCCGTCCGGCGCCTCGGCGGAAAGCACGTTCTATGGCGTCACCGCCAGCGCCTTGATGGCCTTTCCCGTCAGCCAGCAATGGGTCCCGTTCGGGCGGCTGGGTGCCGTGTTTTGGTGGGAAAGCGCCAACAACTCTTCCGCCATCGTGCGTAAGGAAGAAACAGGGACCGGTGCAGTCTTCGGCTTCGGCGCCGACTACTTGGTCAATCGCGACCTGACCCTGCGGGGCGAATGGGAGCTCTATCTCCTGTCCGACACTGCGATCAACAACGTGCTCGCGGCCAGCGTCCTCTATAATTTCTAAGGTCCTACCCACCGATTTCGCCGTCGCTTGATGTTGCGGCGGCGGGTGAATTCCCTATACTGCGCCGTCTTTCCGCCGGGCCATTCATGCCCGCGCCGCATTAGGGATTTCGTTCATGACCAAAGACGTCAAGAAAGTGGTGCTCGCCTATTCGGGCGGCCTGGATACCTCGGTAATTCTGCGCTGGCTGCAAGATGCCTACGGCGCCGAAGTCGTTACCTTTACCGCCGACCTGGGCCAGGGCGAAGAGCTGGAGCCCGCGCGCAAGAAGGCCGAGATGATGGGCATCAAGCAGATCTATATCGAAGATCTGCGCGAGGAATTCGTCCGTGATTACGTCTTCCCGATGTTCCGCGCCGCCGCCATCTACGAAGGCACCTATCTGCTGGGCACCTCGATCGCGCGGCCGCTGATCGCCAAGCGCCAGATCGAGATCGCCGCCGAAACCGGGGCCGACGCCGTCGCCCACGGCGCGACCGGCAAGGGCAACGACCAGGTCCGGTTCGAACTGGGTTATTACGCCCTGAACCCCGGCATCCGCGTGATCGCACCCTGGCGCGAATGGGATCTGACCTCGCGCACGCGGCTGATCGAATATGCCGAGAAGCACCAGATTCCGATCCCCAAGGACAAGCGCGGCGAAGCCCCCTATTCCCAGGACGCCAACCTGCTGCACATCTCGTCCGAAGGTAAGGTTCTGGAAGACCCCTGGCAGGGTGCCGACGACAGCATCTACACCCGCGTCGTGCCGCCGTGGCAGGCCCCGGACAAGGTGACCGAAATCACCGTCGATTTCGAAAACGGCGACGCCGTCGCCGTCAACGGCGAAAAGATGTCGCCCGCGACCCTGCTTGCCAAGCTGAACGAGCTAGGCGGCGCCAACGGCATCGGCATCCTGGACATCGTCGAAAACCGCTTCGTCGGCATGAAGTCGCGCGGCGTGTACGAAACGCCGGGCGGCACGGTGCTGTACCACGCGCGGCGCGCGATGGAGAGCATCACCCTGGATCGCGGTGCGATGCATCAGCGCGACGAGCTGTCGGCCCGTTACGCCGAGCTGGTCTACAACGGGTTTTGGTTCGCGCCGGAACGCGTGATGCTGCAAGCCGCCGTCGACCAGGCCGCCGAGCGCGTGACCGGCACGGTCCGCCTGAAACTGTACAAGGGTAACGTCATGGTCACCGGCCGCAAGTCGCCCAACAGCCTGTATGACGAAGCGCTCGTGACCTTCGAAGAAGATCAGGTCTATGACCAGCGCGACGCCCAGGGCTTCATCCGCCTGAACGCGCTGCGCCTGATGACGCTGAAGCGCAACGAGGGCTAAGCCCCCCGCATCGGCATTTCCCAATCTACGCGATACAAACGCCCCGGCCCCAGCGGTCGGGGCGTTTTGTTTTCCGCAACCAAACCTCATGAGAATTTTTCTAGGCTTCGATCTGGATTGATTGTCCTATGATCCCATAAGATCAATAAAACTAAGGTCTTTTCGGATTTTGCGGATGAAAATTCCGCCTTTGTTTGAGGAAATCTCCAGCCATGGCTCTTCCCATTCCTCCATTGAACGCGCTGCGCGCGTTCGAGGTCACGGCCCGGCTCGGCACCCTGGCGCGGGCCGCGGACGAGCTATGCGTCACGCCGTCGGCGGTCGGCCATCAGGTCAAGAACCTGGAAGACTGGATGGGCCTGCGCCTGTTCCGGGTCGAGAACGGCACCCGCCGCCTGACGCCGGAGGGCGAACGCTTGGCCCAGCAATTGACCGACGCCTTCGGCCAGATCAACCTGGCCTGCCGCGCCCTGACCCGTGCGCATGGGGCGATGGAGTTGCACATCAGCGTCACCCCGACCTTCGCCATTCGCTGGTTGGTGCCGCGCTTGGGCCGGTTCCAATCCCTGCACCCTGAGATTTCCGTTCATATCGCGACGAACGCCAAGCCGATCGATTTTGACAAGGATGATGCCTACGCGGCGATCCAGTTCGGCGGCAGCGGATGGCCCGGCATGACCGCCGACCTGTTGTTCATGGAAGACGTCTTTCCCGTCTGCCATCCGCGCCTATTGACCGGCGATCACCCGCTGAAGAACCCCGAGGACCTGAAGCACCATACTTTGCTGCACACCTATCATCGGAGCGGCGATTGGGTTCGCTGGCTGGCCGCCGCAGGCGTGCCCAAGGAAACGGTCGACCCCGATCAGGGCCAGGTGTTCGACCTGACGACGATGGCCATCGACGCCGCCGAGGCGGGCATGGGCGTGGCCATCACCCGCGAGGCCCAGGTTCGCGATGCGTTGGATGCCGGGCGCCTGACGACGCCCTTCCCGCGCGGCCTGCTGGATGACGAGGGATGTTACTTCGTGACCCGGCCGGCCCGGCGCGACGATCCGCCGGTCAAGGCATTCCGCGATTGGTTGCTGAGCGAGGCCGTAACCGGTCGCTGACCGGCCCTAGCCCTTGCGCGTGCCGAGCCAATAGGCGTAGACCGCCGCCGGCATCAGCGACAGGTCCAACCCGCCGCGCCGCGCCGGGCCGCCACGGTCGCGGGTCAGCACCGTCATCGCCGCCTCAGGATTGGTGCGCACGGCGAAATTGACCATCGTCTCCGGCCCCCGGTCCGAGGCTGTGACCGCCCCCGACCAATCCATCTGGAACAGATGCTCGGGCTTTCCGCCCGGTTGATCCATCAAGATCAGATCAACCATGCCGCCGCTCCAACTGGCGTAGGCCAGCCGGTCCGCCATGCCGGAGGCGAAACATTGCGCCGCCACCGCCGTCTCGACCAGGCGCGCATGCTCCGGCGCGTCAGGCGCGACCGGCCCGAACAGGGCGGTGTAGAGCGTGGGCGAAGTCAGATAGACCTTGAACAGCACCTGCCGCTGGAACGGACGGCCGTCGCGGTTGAGGCGCGGCACCCGACGGATCAGGAAGGCCCCTTCGAGGAAATCCAGATACTTGCGCAGGGTATTCTTGGCCACGCCCGTGGCCTTGGCCAAGTCTTCGATCGAGGCTTCGCCGCCGGTATTGCGGGCCAGGACCGCGAACAAGCGGCCCAGTTCGCGCGGCTCGACCAGCCCGGCGAAGGCCGCGAGGTCACGGTGCAGAACGTTCGCCAACAGGGCATCCCGAACCAGGGCGGGCGGGGCCTCGTCCTCGCGGTGGGCGGCGATGCCGCTCGGGAAGCCGCCGAAGGCGATATAGCGGGCGAACTCGTCGTTCAGGGAAGCCAGCCGCTCCTGATCCAATGACAGGGAGGTTCCGGCCTGCGGCAGGATACCGCCCAGGGCCGTGTCGCTGCGGCGGAAGCCCATGAATTCGGCAAAGGTCAGAGGCGGCAGGACCCGGAACTCGACCGGGCGGGGGCCGTCCGCGGTATCGATCTCGGCCCGGCCCGGGGTCAGGCGCGGCGCGCCCGACGACAACGAGGCGATCAACCGGGCCTGGGGCAATCGCGCCTGAAGCGCGGCCAGCCCGGCGATCCCGTCCGGGGCGTAATCCAGGTCGTCGATGAACAGAAAGATTTTTTCGTCCCGGCCATACCCGAACCGGTCCAATACCCGATCCGTCAAGGCGGCGAGGCCCTCGCCCGCATAGACCGGGGCGCTGAGCGACAGATAGGCGATCCGCATCGGCGTCACCCCGGCCCGCACCACGGCGGCCAGGGTCTGGCGCAAAACGATGGTTTTACCCGCCGCCGACGGACCGGTGACGATCAGCGGCGCATCCAGATCGGCAGACAGGGCGCGGGCCGCGAAATCGCGCGCGAACCCGCGCTGCGGCGGGTGGCGAAAACGCACCCGCGTGCCCGTGCGAAACGCCCACCATGGATTGTCGAATTCCAGGCGGCGCAGGATGTCCGGCGCAGCAATCTGTTCCAAGGGATGTCCGTCCTAAAGTCCCTGGCTATCGTCATAGGCGATCGACATCGGCGTTTTCGGTCGCGGCGCGTCCTTCCGCGAAACTAAGGTCAAGCCGATGACCCTATCCGCCAAGAATCGCCCGGCGACGGCGCGGCGTCAAGGCCCCCCGAGACTAATGGCGAGACCAAACGCGAGACCAGAGCCCAGGCCTAAGCCAAAGCCTGGGCGACCTGCCGACGCAGTTCCGGCAGCAGATCCCGTTCATACCAGGGGTTTTTGGTCATCCAGTGGGTCGTGCGCCAGCTGGGATGCGGCGTCGGCAGGAATTCCGGCAGATAATCGCGCCACTGGGCGACCGTTTCGGTCATGGTTCTGCGGACGCGATCGCCCAGATGATATTTCTGGGCATAGGTGCCGATCAGCAGGGTCAGGCGGATATCCGGTAATTGCTCCCTCAAACGCCCGTGCCATTGCGGCGCGCATTCGGGGCGGGGCGGGTTGTCGCCGCCGCGCGGGTCGCGGCCCGGATAACAGAACCCCATGGGCATGATGGCGATTTTGGTTTCGTCGTAGAACACGTCGGGCGGCAGCCCCAGCCAGTCGCGCAGGCGTTCGCCCGATTTATCGTCCCAAGGCACGCCCGAGGCATGCACCTTGGTCCCCGGCGCCTGTCCGATGATCAACAGCCGCGCCGACGGAGCCATGCGAACCACCGGGCGCGGTCCCAGGGGCAAGACCTTCGTACAGGTGACGCAGCCCCGTACTTCCGCTAGAAGTTCCCGCAAATCCGTCATATGCGGCCTGTATCCTGTTCATAGGTTGCCACGGAATTACCCTAAAACCGCCCTGTTCCCGCACCCATTGGCGGGCATTCACAATTACCCGTCGTGCAGAGCCAAAGATGGCCGCCACGGGTAAACCTTGCAACGGCCCAGAACTGTTCTCATCTAGGCCGCACGGGAAAGTGATGAAAATGACCGCTTGTTTGCAACGCCTGACACCGACTCATTGGGCGGCTACCGCCGGGATGCTGATCGCCTTCGCCCTGGCCGCCGCCGGGATTCGGTACGATCTGACCGACCGGCCCCTGCGCGAGCAAACCGTGGACCAAGCCGCCGCGCGCGTCGCCATGGCCCATAGCCCCCTGCACGCCATAGCGCTGGACAAGGTCCGCGCCACCGGCACGGTGCCGGCCGTGTTCGCATCGCGGATCGACGGCGACCTCGAATCCCTGGATCTGGACGCCAAGAAACAAGCCTTTCTTAAAATCCTGCTGCCGTTGGTGGCGCGCGAGAATGCCCGCATCCGCGATGAGCGCCGCCACATCGCGGGTAAAGGGGCCACGGCCGCCAACGTGCCCGAATACATTTGGGAAAAGTACAAGGTCAAACCGGGCGACATGGAAACCCTGCGCCGCCGGGTCGACGTCATTCCCGCCTCCATGGTCCTGGCCCAGGCCGCATTGGAAAGCGGCTGGGGAACGTCGCGTTTCGCCCGCGAAGCCAACAACCTGTTCGGCGTTCGGACCTACGACCCCAACACCCCTGGGCTGACCCCGGAAAAGGCCGATGGCTTCAAGGTCGTCAAATACCCGGACCTGAGCGAAGGCCTGGCCCATTACATGGTCAACCTGAACACCCATCCGGCCTATCTGGAGTTCCGCCGCGCCCGCGCCCAGATGCGCAACCAGGGCCGCGACCCGGACGCCCGCCACCTGGCGACGCGCCTGACCCAGTATTCGGAAATTCCCAAGACCTACGGCAATCTGCTGCACCAGATTATCGACGGCGAAAAGCTGGAAGATTTCGACGGCGTGCGCCTATTGGGAGACGGCTAACCCGCCGCCGCCAATCCGCGCGTCAACAGATCATCGACGAAGCTCGGCACGATCTGCGACGCCGGGCCGTAGATCGCCCGCTCGAACAAGGTCGCGCCTTCGCTCGGCTCCAGGTTCAGTTCCACCGTCCGCGCCCGTTTGGCCATCCGAACCTGGGCCACGTATCCCGCCGCCGGATAAACGTTCCCCGATGTGCCGATCGACATGAACAAGGAACAGGCGTTGAGCGCATCGTCGATCACGTCCAGGCCCAACGGCATTTCACCGAACCAGACCACATGGGGGCGCAGCGTTCCGACCGCGCCGCAGGACGGACAGGCGATATCCAAATGAATGTCGTCGCGCCAAGGGGTGACGTCATGACAGGACGTGCAGCGCGCCTTCAGCAGCTCGCCATGCATATGGATCAGGTTCTTGCTGCCCGCCCGCTCGTGCAGGTCGTCGATGTTCTGCGTGACCACGGTGACAGTGCCCGGCCATTCGGCTTCGAGACGGGCCAGGGCGGCATGGGCACCGTTGGGCCGGACGTTGTCGGCGACGGCACCACGCCGCCGCGCGTTATAGAATTCCAACACCCGTTCCGGGTCGCGGGCATAGGCTTCGGGCGTGGCCACGTCCTCGATCCGGTGCTGCGCCCAGATGCCGTCGGCATCGCGAAAGGTCGACAACCCCGATTCCTTGGATATGCCCGCCCCGGTCAGAATGACGATGGACGGATGGGTTGCCTGCAATTCACCGATGGCCATGGTTGTCCGTATCCCTTCAGGCGCGGTATGGTCCCGCGCCGCTGCCGGTAATGATGCTGGCATTTAAGAAAGAGGTCGCCGCCTTGGTCAACGTCATGTTCGTCTGTCTTGGCAACATCTGCCGCTCGCCCACCGCCGAGGGCGTGTTCCGCGACCTAGTCCGGGCCGAGGGGTTGAGCGACGTCATCGCCACCGAATCTTCCGGCACCAGCGGCTGGCATATCGGCGAACCGCCGGACGATCGCGCCCAGGAAGCGGCCCTGCGCCGCGGGATCGATATCTCCGACCTGCGCGGGCGCAAATCCCTGGCCCAGGACTTTCACGATTTCGATTACATCCTGGCCATGGACCGACGCAATTTTCAGGCCCTGTCCGACCTGGCCCCGGCGGGGACGGAAAATCGCCTGCACATGTTTCTGTCGTTCGCACCTGATGTCAGCCGGATCGAAGTGCCCGACCCTTATTACGGCGGCGACGACGGGTTCGAGCAGGTCCTCGACATGATCGAGGCCGCCTCGGCCGGCCTGCTCGCCCATATCCGCAAAAACGACCTGAACGGATAATCCAAAACATGCTTCTGATCTTCGATTGCGACGGCGTCCTGGTGGACAGCGAAATGATCGCCTCGCGCGTGCTGGCGGCGCAGCTGTCGGCCCTGGGCTATGCGGTGACGGCCAAGCAATGCCGCGAACGGTTTACCGGCAAATGGATGACCGACGTGGTCAATACCGTGCGCGACCAGGGCATCGACGTGCCCGACGATTTCATCCCCAACCTGAAGGTCAAGGACAAGGAAGCCTTCGAACGGGAATTGAAGCCCATGCCCGGCGTTCTGGAAACCGTGCGCGAGCTGCGCCACGACCGCTGCGTCGCCTCGTCCGGTTCGGTTGAAAAGATGGAGACGACCTTAGGCATTTCCGGCCTGTTGCCGTTTTTCCGCCCGCACCTGTTTTCCGCCGGTCAGGTCCGGCGCGGCAAGCCGGAACCGGATTTGTTCCTGCATGCCGCCAACGCCATGGGCCATGCGCCCGAGGACTGTCTGGTGATTGAGGATTCAACCGCCGGGGTGACGGCCGCAAAGCGCGCCGGAATGCGGGTGCTGGGGTTCGCCGGGGCGTCACATGCGCGCGACGCGGCGGGCTATGCCGACCGGCTGATGGCCGCAGGCGCGGCAACGGTGTTCGACGATATGCGCCGTCTGCCCGATATGATCGCGGCGCAGGCCTGAGCGATCAGGAATAAACCTTGGCTTCCTGTTCGGCGTAATCCTGTTCGGCGTAGCCTTGGTCCGCATAGTCGTCGGCCAGATCGGCGAAGGCGTCGTCATAGCCGAACAGGCCCAGGGGGTAATCGCGGATCGGGGTGTAATGCGCCCCTTCGCCGCCCAGGGTGCTTTCGAACAACACGAACCGTTCGACCGTGAACATCCGCGACGTGAACCCGGCGTGGTCTTCCAAAAACCGCCCGGCGGCGAATTCGGGCGTGCCCTTGAACCGGGCCAAGGTGACATGTGGCTTGAATTTACGATCCTCGGGCGTGAACCCGGCGCGGATCGCGGCCCGCTCGACCTTGTCGTGCAGATGACATAACGCACCGGAAGATTCGACCCCGGCCCAGATCGCCCGCAGCCGCCCGCGCGAGGCGAAACTGCCGACCCCGTCGAACGCCAGATCGAACGCCGGGGCGTCGATATCGGCCAGGGCATCGTCCAGGTCCGCCGCCTGATGACGGTCGGCCTCGCCGATGAACCTAAGGGTGATGTGGTAACTTTCCGGCGCCATCCAACGCGCGCCGCTTATGCCGGTGCGTAAGGTGCCCAGGGTGAGGCGTAGGTCTTCGGGTAGGTCCAATCCGACGAAAAGGCGCATGTCGCGTCCTCCCTGACTGTTGGCTCCCGGAACAACATGACGTCGCCGTTCCCTTCACCGCTTCTATGGCGCGGGATTGGGGTTGTCCAGATGTATGCGTTGGATTTCGCCCAACAGGTCCTCGGACAACACCGTCTCCTCGGACGATAGATTCGTTTCCAATTGAGACAATGTCGTGGCACCAATGATGTTCGCGGTGACGAACGGCTGCGCGTTGACGAAGGCCAGGGCCATCACCGCCGGGTCCATGCCCGCGTTTTTCGCAAGGTCTACATAGGCTTGCGTGGCTTTCACGCCGTTCGGCTTGAAGTGTCGGTCGTAGCCGGGGAACAGAGCGCGACGACTTTCCGGCGGCAATGCCCCATCCAGATATTTGCCGGTCAAAGCGCCGAATCCGAGCGGCGAATAGGCCAACAATCCGCAATCTTCACGAATTGCGATTTCGGCCAAACCGACCTCGAACGTCCGGTTCAACAAGTTATAAGGGTTCTGAATCGAGGCGATTCGCGGCAATGACGGGTCCGCGTCGGCCAGGGCCAGCATCTTCGACAGACCCCAGGGCGTTTCGTTGGAAACGCCGATCGCGCGCAATTTGCCTTCCTTGATCAGTTCGGCGCAGGCGGCCAGCGTTTCCTCGAACGGAGTGTAGTCGCCGTCGCCGCGATGGACGTAGCCCAACCGCCCGAAGTAGTTCGACGGCCGTTCCGGCCAATGGGTCTGATACAGGTCGATATAATCCGTGCCCAGGCGCTGCAGGCTGTTTTCGACCGCGTCGCGGATTTGCTTGCGCCCGAACGTCAGATCGCCGCCCCGAATGTGGCCCAGGTCCTTGCCCGGACCGGTGATCTTGGTCGCGAGCACGATTTTGTCCCGATTGCCGCGCGCCTTGATCCACGAGCCGACGATGCGCTCGCTATTGCCCTGGGTATTGGCATCGCGGGGAAAGGAATAAAGCTCGGCCGTATCCAGGAAATTGACCCCGTGGTCGAACGCCATGTCCATCTGGGCGTGGCCCTCGGCTTCGGTGTTTTGGCTGCCGAACGTCATCGTGCCCAGACAAATGCGGCTGACGCGCATGCCCGTGCGGCCAAGGTCGCGATATTCCATGGTCTTCCCTCTCGTACTTTCTGATTGATTACAGGAACAGGGCCAGCACGCCGGTATAGCCGTACAGCCGCGCGTTCGAAATTTCGCCGTTGCCGTAGAACCCGACCAGGGGGAAATCCCCCAACCGCTCGACGATCAGGGCCATTTCCTTGCCCGGCGCGCCGAACATCCCCGGCCCGCGCGCAACGCAGGAAAAATACAGCCCGGCCCGGGGCGGCGACGGCAGGCGCGCCTTCAACCCGTTGACCATGTCGACCAGATCCTGTTCGGCGGAAATCGGATCGCGGCGCACGAACATCACCCGGTCGCCGACCTCGACCGCGCCGCCGACGGCGATCCAGCCGCGTTCCACATCGATGCCCATCAGCGACCGGACCAAGTAATCCCGTGTATCCGACCCCTGCACCGGGAAGGCCGCATGGATATAGCCCGCGACCCGTTCCAGGTTACGCGCCAGCAATTCGCCGATATCGCCCTTCATCACGTCCAGCGCCGGACGGCCGTCGATCGACATGATGATGTTGTCGGCGGCTTCGGTTATTTGGCGCGGCTCGCCCACCGGGGTGCAGCCCTGGGTCAGGCCGGTCGCGACCTGTACCTCGGGGCCGAACAGCACGCCGGAGACCCCGCCCTTGACCACGCTGTTCGCGACCTGCGCCCCGCTGCCGCGCGACGCCGTCAGCCCGCCGACCAGGAACGACGACAATCCCGCCGCCGCTTCGTTGAGAATTTCCGGCAGGCTGTGATTGTAGGGATCGCCATGGACAACGGCGAAAGGCGCGGCCCCACCGTCGACCCAACCACGAACCGCCGCCGGCATGGCGCCGAGCCCGCCGCGCAGCACCGGGAACACACGAAACGCGTCTTCGGGAAAAGCCCCAACCAGAACCGCCGCCGCCGGCTCGTCATGATATTCCTGCGCGCCGCCGCAAATGCCCAAGCCGATGGTCCCGGCCCATTCCTCGATGCCGAGCGTTTGACGCAGAAAGGTCAGGATCGACGACAGGTCGTCGGTCAGAGGATCGGTGACGTAAAGAAAGCCCAGGTTCGCCCCCTCGGGCAGAGGGTCCAATTGCCGCGCCAGATCGCGGGCGATGTCGGCCCAATCGCCGCCCCCGGCATGGGCGTGACGAAACCCGTTCACGATGCACCTGCCTTTGTCGCGGCCCGGTCCAGCAGCTTCAGAACCCTGGGCAGGATGCGGCGGACGACTTCGCGCACGCCGTCGGGGTTGGGATGGATGCCGTCTTCCTGATTCAATTCAGGCTTGGCCGCGACCCCTTCCAGAAAAAACGGATAGAGGTCCACACCATGCTTTTCCGCCAAACGCGGATAGATGGCATTGAACTCGGCGGCATAGTCCCGGCCCAGGTTCGGCGGTGCCAGCATGCCCGCCAGCAAGACCGGCAGACCCGCGTCCCGCAGGGTCGTCACGATCGCGTCCAGGTTGGCGAAGGTCGCTTTCGGATCGACGCCGCGCAGGCCGTCATTGGCCCCCAGTTCGACGATCACCGCGTCGGGTTTGTCGCCCAGCGCCCAGGCGACCCGCGCCCGACCGCCCGCCGTGGTATCGCCCGAGACACCGCCGTTCAGCACCGTGACGTCCCGCCCGGCGGCGCGCAGGGCTTCTTCCAATCGGGGGGTAAAGCCGTCCGGCGCGTTCAGCCCATAACCGGCGGTCAAGCTATCGCCCAGCACCAACAGACGCTGCGCCGCCCAGGCCCCGCCCGGGAACATCACCGCCACGGCGACGATCAGCAAAGCCGCCGCCACGTTGACATTCGCGGCGACAGGCACATATCCCTTGGACGGATATCTCAATACTGACAGACGGCGGCGGAACAATTTCATGGATGCTTTCCCGAACGGAACAGCCGGACCGAAAGACAACAACGGCCCGGCGACGCCCGCGGTACGGACGCAGGATTTGCGCCTTACCCTGGAGAGCGAAGCCGGTGAGGTCAATATCCTAAAAGGCATTGATCTGACCATCGACGCCGGAGAGACGGTCGGCATCGTCGGCCCCTCCGGGTCGGGCAAGACATCGCTGCTGATGGTTCTGGGCGGGCTGGAGCAAGCCACCGGCGGACGCCTGGACGTCGCCGGGCAGGACCTGGGCGCGATGGACGAAGACGGCCTGGCCCGGTTTCGCCGCGACAACCTGGGCATCGTGTTTCAGGATTTTCATTTGATCCCGACCATGACCGCGCTGGAGAACGTCGCCGTGGCGATGGAATTCGCCGGACGCCCCGATGCCTTCGACCGGGCCGAGGCCGAGCTCAAGGCCGTCGGTCTGGGCCATCGCATCGGTCATTATCCGGGGCAATTGTCGGGCGGCGAACAACAACGCGTCGCCCTGGCCCGCGCCTTCGCCGGGTCGCCCAAGCTGTTGCTGGCGGATGAACCGACCGGCAACCTGGACGAACATACCAGCGAGCAGATCATCGACCTGTTGTTCGGCCTGCATGCGCGCGAGGGCACGACGCTGATTCTGGTCACCCATCAGATGTCCCTGGCGGAACGCTGCGGGCGGATGTTGACCATCCGCGACGGCCTTGTCGCGGGCGACCGCGCGGCCCTGCAGCGGGCCGGGGACTGACCCCATGGGAAAAAGCCTGCGCCTGTCCTGGCGGTTCGCCTGGCGCGATCTGACCGGCGGCCCGTCGCGGGGACCGCTCGGCGGTTTTCGCGGCTTGGGTATTTTCCTGGCCTGCCTGGTTCTGGGCGTCACGGCCATCGCCGCCGTGGGCTCGTTGTCGCAGTCCTTCGTCGCCGGGTTGGACCGCGACGGCACCAAGCTTTTGGGCGGCGACGTCGATTTGCGCCTGACCCACCGGGCGGCGGAGCCGGAACAAATGGCCTGGCTGGCGGCGCGGGTACGCGCCCAGTCGAACGTGGTCGAAATGCGCACCATGGCCCGCCCGCTGGACCCCAAGGCGCGGCGATCGCTGGCCGAGTTGAAGGCCGTCGACAACACCTATCCCCTGGCCGGGGTGCTGGTCACCGAACCGTCCCTGCCCCTGGCCGAAATCCTGAGCCGTCGGGACGGCACCTGGGGTGCGGCCGTCGACCGCAACCTGCTGACCCGCCTGAACGCCGCCGTCGGCGACAACGTGCATGTGGGCGAGGCCGAATTCCAGATCCGCGCCGTCATCGCGTCAGAGCCGGACCGCGTCGCCAGCGTGTTTTCCTTCGGCCCGCGGTTCATGATTTCCATGGACGCCCTGGATGCCACCGGGCTGGTCCAACCGGGCAGCCAGATCCGCTATCACCACCGTCTGTCCTTGCCGCCCGGCGCCTCGACCCCGCAGTTCATCGAGGATTTGAAAGCCGCCTTCCCCGAAGCCGGCTGGCGCATTCGCGCCGCCGACGAGGCCGCGCCCGGCGGTCGTCGCTTCGTCGAACGGCTGACCCAGTTCATGGGCTTCGTCGGGCTGACCGTGCTGCTGGTCGGCGGGATCGGCATCACCAACGCGGTGTCCGGCTATCTGGATCAGCGATCGTCGACCATCGCGACGCTGAAATGCCTGGGTGCGCCGGGTGGGCTGATCTTCGCGATCTATCTGATCCAGGTGCTGATCCTGGCGGCGGGCGGGGTCGTGCTGGGCCTGATCCTGGGGGCGGCGCTGCCCTGGCTGGGGGCTGCCGCGTTCGGGGCCTTGTTGCCGGTCGCGCCCGAGCCGGGCATCTATCCCCGGGCCCTGATCTCGGCGGCGGCCTTCGGCATGCTGTCGGCGGCGACCTTCGCACTGTGGCCCCTGGCGCGGGCGCGCGAGGTTCGGGCGGCCGACCTGTTCCGCGACCGGGTGACCCCGGCCCGGCGGCGGCCGCGCGGCGGCTATCTGATGTTGATCGCTCTGGGCGTCGCCGCCTTGGCGGCGCTGACCGTGGCGACGGCGGCGGAGCCCTGGTTCGCCTATTGGTTCGTCGGCGGGGCGATCGCCTTTCTTGGCGTATTGCGCGCCGCGGCCTGGGCCGTCGGCAAGGCGGCGCGGACCCTGCCGCATCCGCCGGGGGCGCGCCTGCGTCTGGTCGTCGCCAACCTGGGTCGGCCCGACAGCATGGTGCCCAGCGTCGTAACCTCGCTGGGGTTGGGGCTGGCCGTGTTGGTCGCTGTCGCGCTGATCGACGCCAATATGACGCGCCAAGTCACCGAACGCCTGCCCGACCGCGCCCCGGCGTTTTTCTTCCTGGATATTCAGAACGATCAGGTCGCCGATTTCGACGCCACGGTGATGGCCATCGACGGCACGGCGCATCTGCAACGGGTGCCGTCCCTGCGCGGGCGCATTACCGAAATCAACGGCGTGCCGGTCGAACAGGTCGACGTCGCCCCCGACAGCCAATGGGCCATTCGCGGCGACCGCGCCCTGACCTATGCCGCCGAAAAACCCAAGGGCAGCGAGATCGTGGCCGGGGAATGGTGGCCGACCGATTACGCCGGGCCGACTGCGATCTCGCTCGACGCCAACCTGGCCAAGGGCTTCGGCATCGGCCTGGGCGACACGCTGACGTTGAACGTCCTGGGCCGACCGATCACCGCCACGGTCAAAAGCCTGCGGCAGATCGATTGGCGGTCGTTGCGGTTCGATTTCGCGATCATCTTCGCGCCCGGCGCGTTGGAAGGCGCACCGCACAGTCATATCGCCGCCGTCGAAGCCCCGCCCCAAGCCGAAGATGCGATCGAACGGACCGTCGCCGACAAATTCCTGAACGTTTCGGCCATCCGCGTGCGCGAAGCCCTGGAAGCCGCCGCCCGGATCATGGCCGGGGTCAGCTGGGCCGTGCGCGGCGTCGCCGCCGTGACCATCGCCGCGGGGGCCCTGGTGCTGGCCGGAACCATTGCCGCCGGGCACCGCCGCCGCGTCTACGACGCCGTGGTGTTCAAGGTGCTGGGCGCGGACCGCAGGCGGGTGCTGGGCGGCTATCTCCTGGAGTACGGGATGCTCGGCCTGTTGACCGCCGTGATCGGAGCAGGCGTCGGGACCGCCGCCGCCTGGGGCATCGTCGTGCATTTGATGAAAAGCGATTGGGCGTTCGATCCCGCCGCCGCCGGAACGACGGCGCTGTTCTGCCTGGCCGTGACCCTGGCCATGGGCCTGTTCGGGACCTGGCGGGCGATGGGCCGCAAGGCCATGCCCCTATTGAGAAATCAATAGCCAGCGCGACTTATTAACAGCTTTGTGATCGTTTCCGGTTCCAGTTGAAATTTGGCGGAACGCTGCCATATTAGGCGCAGGGGTTTTCACAGGTTTCACCGGGGATGCGGCCAGTCTCACAAAAGCCGAAAAATCGGCAGGCCGGCAGCCCCGTTAGGGAAGTGTAAAAGGAGAACATCAATGGCTATGGGTTCCAACGACCGGTTCCGGTTGCAGACCGCGCGCATGGATCATGCGCAGGCGGCCGATGCAGGGATCGACGTCGGACTGCGCAACTACATGTTGCGTGTTTACAATTACATGTGCATCGGTCTGGGGCTGACCGGCGCCGTCGCTTTCGCGGCTTCGTCCTCGATGGACGTGATGCAGGTCGTGCACGGCACGCCGCTGCGTTGGGTCGTCATGCTGGCGCCGCTGGGCCTCGTCTTTTTCCTGTCCGCCCGAATCAACAGCATGCGCGCCTCGACCGCGCAGGCCATGTTCTGGGTCTACGCCGGTTTGATGGGACTGTCGCTCAGCTACATCTTCCTGGCCTACACGGGCGTCAGCATCGCCCGCGTGTTCTTCATCACCGCCGCTGCCTTCGGCGGGTTGTCGCTGTATGGCTACACCACCAAGAAAGACCTGTCCGGCATGGGCAGCTTCCTGGTGATGGGCGTGATCGGCATCCTGATCGCCTCGATCGTCAACATTTTCCTGGCGTCGACGGGCCTGCACTTCTTGATTTCGGTGCTTGGCGTGCTGATCTTCTCCGGCCTGACCGCTTATGACACCCAGCGGATCAAAGCGATCTACGCCGAAAGCGACCATTCGGAAGTGCACGAGAAGAAGGCCATCATGGGCGCTTTGACGCTCTATCTGGACTTCATCAACATGTTCATCTTCCTGTTGCAGCTGTTCGGCAACCGGAACTAGGAACGCGCGGCCTTCCGCCCCGGAAGGCGCAAAAATCAAAACCGCCCGGCGGCTTTCGCCCCGGGCGGTTTTTTTTGACTCTTTTGTTTGCGCAAAACAACGTCGCGGGCCTGACGGCCCGCTCGGGTTTTGCGGCTATGCCAGCCGATCCAGCGGCGCGTCGCCCCGGAAGAACGCATCCAGGTTGTCCAACGCCCGGTCGCCCATGGCGTTGCGGGTTTCCATGGTGGCGCTGCCGATATGCGGCAGGATGAACGCGTTCGGCAGATCGAAATAACGCGGATCGACGTTCGGCTCGCCATTGAACACGTCCAGGCCCGCCGCCGCGATCCGCCCCGACTTCAGGGCTTCGACCAAGGCATCGTCGTTGACGATATCGCCGCGCGCCGTGTTGACGACCACCGCCCCTTGCGGCATCAGCGCAATGCCCTCGGCATTGATCAAGTGATGGGTCTGGGGCGTCGATTCACAATGGATCGACAGGAACTGCGAGACCTTCAACAGCGACTGCGGCGTGTCGTGATAGACTGCGCCCTGTTCCAGGTCCGGCGTCAGGCGCGAACGGTTGTGGTAGTGGATCGTCATACCCATGGCCCGGGCCCGGGCGGCGGCGGCGCGACCGATCCGCCCCATGCCGAGAATGCCCAGAACCTTGCCCTGCGCGCCGATGCCCAGCAACTGCGTCGGCTTCCAGCCGCCGACGCCCGGCCAGCCACCGGAGCTGACCATTTCGAACCCTTCACGGGCCCGGCGCGAGGCCGCCAGCAGCAACAGGATGGTGATGTCGGCCACCGCCTCGGTCAGGACATCGGGCGTGTTGGTCACGACCAGGCCCCGAGCCTTGGCTACGTCCAGGTCGATATGTTCATAGCCGACCGAAAACGTCGCCAGCATGCGCACGTTGGCCGGCAGGTCGCGGATGACCTCGGCCGGGTATTTGGTCCGCGCACTGGTCAGGATGGCATCGACGTCGCCCGCCCGGGCGATCACGTCGGCGCCGGTCCAATTGGCGTCCTCGGAATTGACGATGCAGTCATAATCCCGCGCCGCACGCTCCATCACATGGGGCGGGAACACGCGAGCCACCAAAAGGCGCGGTTTGTTATCGGACATGATTGGCTCCTTGCCCTGGTCGTTAGATACAACGTCCGCCGTCGATTTCCATGCAGACGCCGGTCAGGAACTCGGCTTCGTCCGAGGCCAGGAACAGCGCCGCGTTGGCGACGTCTTCCGGGGTCGACATCCGGCCCAGGGGGATCGTCGTGTTGTATTGCGCCCGCAGTTCCGGGGAATCGCCGCCCATGAAATCGGCGGTCAGGCCGGTGGCCCCCAGGACCGGGTTCAGCGCGCAGACGCGGATTTTGTCCGCCGCCAGCTCGCCCGCCATCGATTTGGTCAGGGTGATCGCCGCCCCCTTGGACCCGTTGTACCAGGTCAGGCCCGGGCGGGGCCGCACGCCCGCGGTCGAGGCGGTGTTGATGATCACCCCGCCGCCTTGCGCCTTCATATGGGGCACGGCGTGAATCGCGGCCAGATAGATGCTTTTGACGTTCACCGCGTAGATGCGGTCGAAATCTTCTTCGCTGACGCTCAACAGGTCGCCGCGCTTTTGCGCGATACCCGCGTTATTGACCAGAATGTCGATGCGGCCGAACCAGCCGATGGTGGCGTCGACCATGGCCTTGACCTGGTCGCTGTTGGACACGTCACATTGAAAGGACCGCGCCTGAATGTCGCGGGCGACACGCTCGGCGGCTTCGCCGTTGATATCGGCGACCACGACCTTGGCCCCTTCCTTGGTGAAGCGGCGCACGATGCCTTCGCCGAAACCCGAGCCCGCACCGGTGACCAGTGCAACTTTGTCCTGAAGTCTCATTGTTTGTTTCCTGATTTTATCTTGGCCGCCTGCACGAGGGAGGGCGCGCGGCGGATCGTTTCTTCCGTGGGCGGCATCAGGCCATATCGACAGGGCCGCCTCAAGGATTTTCCCAGGCGGAATTGTCCGGACACAAAAGTGCGATTTCGTTTCGGGATCGGACCGGTTTGAACGCAACCCGATGGCGGGTCACGATAATTCGCCCGGGAGCTGCCCAGGCTGGATCAGAAAGCGCCGCGCTTCAGGATGTCCATCGCGCTGTTCAACTGGCTCATCCGGCGGTGATCGCCATGGGGGCTGTCCGGGTGATGAATGGTTGCCAGCATTCGGAACCGCGCGCGCAACGTCTCGCTATCGGGCAGACGGCCCGGGGGAAAACCCAGAACGTAAAGCGCATCCTCGCGCGAGCGCACGCCGTCATCCAAGGGATCGAAGGAAAGGACCGAAACGATCGTCCGCAGTCGAACAAGCTCCTCCGGATCAACAACCTCGCGTCCGGTTGCCATCGGCTCTTCTTCCACCACCTCTTCCTGGGCCCGTAGATCGTTGGGATCGGCCAACAGCACTTGGGTTTCGCCGTTCTCCAGGGCCAGGGCGATCGCCAGGGCGCGGCGCATGAATTCAACCTCGAACCCCGGCGACATCCGCACCTGCAGGCGCGGCTTACGGCGCCAGGGCCGACCCTTGGCCGCACCCGATTTCAGGATAACCGTTTCGCGGTCGTCAGGTTCCGGCTCGCCCGGATCGGGATATTCACGGATTACGTTTTCAGGGACGACCAACAGGACGGAGCGCGCCAAGTCGCCGACGTTGACGCGCCGCCGAACGGCCAAGTCCGAGACCGCATCTCGGAACCCGGATGAACATGGAATGGTATAGGAATGTTTTTTCAGGTCCTGCGTCATCGCCCACCCCGTGATGGTTCCGCGTCAGTTCCGTACCGGCCCCTGATCCTGCCCGTGGTCCCGTCGCTTCCCCGCGCCCTTCATCGAAGGCGGCAAAGAGTGACGAAATCGCCCGGCAAGACCCTCGGTCCATACCCGTGATGGAACGAATTTACCCGGCGCGGCCGCGGTTGCAACTGCTATCGTTGTTAAAACAACCGCTTCCGCGAAAATCAGCCGGAAAACTGCACTTTTCCATCAAGGCGTTTACCACCGAATCCAACCCTATCTTTGAATGACGATGGTTAACATTATGATAAAACTGAATTCTTAAAGCCGACGGCGCGCTGCCGAAATTCGCATGCCCGACCGGCGTTGGGCGGATTTTTCGGCAAAAAAACCACCCGATGACGGAAATTCGTTCCAGGAACGTCGCGGAATCGCCCCGATCGCAACTACTCCCGCAGGCGATTCGCATCGGCCCGGGAAAAATTAACTACGTTATTTCAATCTATTAAAGGGATGCCCTAAGATCAGGGATCGTCGGGATTGGCCGCGTCGCACCCGGTTGTTAGACTTCAACCCGTCACCGCCCTTTCGGGACGGTCCCAGGATAGGACTGTCGCGTGTTTTCCCGGACCGCGCACAGAATTGTGCAAGGCCGACACAGGGACCGGCATACGCCGCCCGGAAAGCTCCATGGCCACGGACATCACCGCCGCCGCCGCGCAACAGGTCAACCTGACCGACCGGTTTACCGTCCGGCGCGTGCAAAACGCCCTGACGGGAAGCCGCACCGTGGCCGCGACGCCGTCCCGACCGACCCCGGACACCTTGGCGCTGACCTTGGATTCCCGACGCAATATCGGGATATCGGTTACCGACGCGGGGACCGCGGTCAGGCGCGCAATCGGGGCCGGCGAACAGATCATTTCCCAGTTACAGAGCCTCGAAGCCAAGCTGACCACGGCCATCGATAATGGCCTCGTCTCGCCGGTCACGGAACTTCGGATCGATGAATCCCGCGTCTCGCGCCTGAATATCAATGTCGCCGCCGGGCGAACCCTGACCGCCATCGACAAGCTGGTCAGTCAGGCGGAGACCGCCGGTGTGAACCTGATTTCCAGCAGCCAAGGCCAGGCCACCATTCAGACGACTGAATTCGGCGGGCGGGTAACGATCCAGGCGCAGCCGCTCGATGTCCAAGGGCTCAGCCTGAACGATCTAAGCGCCCTGACCCAGAACGACGCGATCGAAGCCCGATCCCAGGTTCGGATTGCGATCAGCGTCGCGTCGGCCCGCGTCGGTTCCTTGGGCAGTCTGAGCGGCTCGCTGGAGTTCCGAAGCGGGACTGCGCAATCGTTTCTGAATTTCGGGAACGAAGCCGTGTTCGAAGGCGCCGTGCGGGGACGATTGGTCAACCTGCAGGCCTGAGGCGCGAACGCGCCCCGCAAGCAAGCCTTTTTTTCGTCCTGCGGCCCGATTTTTAATTTGAAATTCGTGTGACTGCCGCGCTACCTAAGGATGGCAAATCACCCCCTTTGTAGACCCCGACAGAAGACCGCGAACACCCAGAACAATGAAGAAACGCCGCATCGATCTTGGCGCCCGTTTCGTGAAGGTGGACGAACCCCGCATGGTCTGGGTCGTCGCCGCCAACGGAAGCGAACGCACCCCGGTTCCGCACTACATCCTGGTTCGCGAAGATGCGCAGAACCGCCGCCGGACTTTGTCCGAAGCGGTGCTGCTCGACCGGAATTTCTACCGCCAGATTCAGGAACGCTAAGCGTTCTAGTTACGCCCGATAGGCCACCCCTGGCGGGGATTTCGCCTTTTAAATCAGATTGAATTATTTTTTTCGAATGTGATTGCGGTCACTGATTCTTGTGCATGTGCGGCATAAGGTATGGACATTGTCGGGGCGCACCACTCCCTCCCCTCCCCGGACGGCCCCCGACAGCCTCCCTGTTAAACTCACCGGCCTGTCATCGGATAGGCCGGTTTTCTTTTGCGGGAACGGATGCGCGACAAAGCCCGCGCGAACCGGGGGCTCGCGCATGGCACGCAGGGTCGAACTGGAATAAAGGGAAATGGTGCCGCCTGGGTGACTTGAACACCCGACCCTCGCATTACGAATGCGATGCTCTACCAGCTGAGCTAAGGCGGCGACGCAGCCCAAGGGCGCGTTTTCCAGGGCGGAAACTCTATCAGGCGAGGGCCTATGTCAAGATCAAACACACAACCGCGTCACCGACGGCGGCTTGCGTGCCCTACGCGCTGTCGGAACCCGGCTGTTTCGGCGCGGACAGACGGGCCACGCCGTCCTCGCCGGACAGCATCGGCACGACCGGCGCCGCATGGGGCGGGGTGCGCCAGGAATAGGAATCGAATTCGCCGCAATTGCCGCAGCTGACGGTCCATTCGGCGGCGGCGTTGCCGCAGCTGGAACAAACCCAGGCATTATCCGGCCCCGCCGTGGCGGCCCGCATCAGCCATTCGCGCGCGGCGGCGGGGTTTTCCGTTTCCTTGTCTTCGACCGCCGCCATCAGACGCAGCGCCCGCCCCAGATAGCCGTCGGCCTTGTCGCCCATATCCAGAACCTGTTGCAGATGCTTGCGGGCCTCGCCCCAAAGCGCCGCGTCGGCCGAGGCCTGAGCCAGGGCCAAATGGCTTTCCGCATGGTCCGGGTTGGCGCGAGTCAGCCGCTCGACCGCCTTGACCGTCTGCAGGGCATCGTTCGCCCGGCGGGCCGCGACATATTCCGCGACCAGCTCCGGATGCGGGGCCGTGGCCCAGATTTTTTCGACGATCCCGGTGGCGCGGCGGTCCTTGCCATCGATCACCAACAGATGCGCCAAACGCACCGCCGCCGGGACCAGATCGGGCGCCAGATCCAGGGCTTGGCGCAGCAGTTTGAATTCCGCAACTGTGTCGCCATCAACCTGCGCCTTGCGCGCCTGCTCATAGGCCAAAACGCCCTTGCGCCGGTCGGCGGTATCGCGCGCGATCAGGCGGCGGCGGCCCAGCTCGTCGTTGGTCACACTGGCGTCCAGCCACAGCCCCGATTGAGCCTGCAGATCGAACAAGGTGCCCGACACCCATTCGCTGTCGGGGCGCAGGCGATAGGCCCGGCGCGCCAGTTCCAACGCGCGGTCGCGGTCGCCTTTCTTCAACGCCTGGGACAACAGGCCGCGCAGGCCCAGAAATTCTGTTTCGCGCCGGTCGGCCATGGCCTTGAAGAAGCCTTCCGCCGCCGTGTCGTCTCCGTCCAATTGCGCCGCCTGGGCCGACAGCAACATCGTCAGCGGCGGTTCGTTCAACAGAACTTCGGCGCGTTTGGCGTGTTTGCGGGCCTCGCCCGGATCGCCCGCGGCGACCGCGACCATGCCGCGGGTCAGAGATTCGTATCCCCGGCGGCGGCGGCGTTCGCGCCAAGCGGCGGCGATCGATCCGGGTGCGCGGCGCACGAACAGCCAGGCCCGGTAGAACAGGGCAGCGCCCCCCATCAGCAAGGCAATGACGAAAATCATCAATGCCGCCGAGGTGCGGATTTCGTAGCCCCGCCATTCCATGATCATCGTCCCGGGGCTGTCGGTCAGCCACAGCACGACGGCGATCGCCAGGGCAAGAAGGGCCAGGAAACGAAGGGCGCGCAGCATGAAAATTTCTCCCCGCGCCGATCAGCCGCCGGCCTTCGCCGGGGCAAGCAACGACAAGGAATGAATATGCAGGTTGGCGACCGCGCGTTCCGCCGTCAGGCGCTGTTCCGCCGCCGTCAACCAGGGGGCGACGATGTCCGCCGGTTTGCCCTTCAACAGCTTCAATGCCTCGACCGCCCCGGCAAGGTCGCCCGCGGACAACAGGGCATCGACCCGCGACACCAAAGCATCGACCGACCCGTCGGGCGCGGAACTGCCGACCCGGCGCACCGTCACCAGCGATGCCAGCTTGGCCGCGGCCTCGGCGATCCAGCCGTCACCGTCGGCGGTTCCCGCGGCGGCGACGATCGGCCCAGACATGGCGGCGAAGCGGCTGCGCAACACCGCCAGGGTCGGCACCCCGGCTTTCGCCAACGGCGTCAAATCTTCCAAAGCCTGTGAAATCGCGGGCCGCCCATCGGCCAGGGCCTTCAGGCTTTCCAGATCGGTCGCGAACGGCAGGCCGCTGCGCACGTCGTCGCGCAGTTGCGCCACGGCCAATACAACCGCCCGCGCGGCAGCGCCATCGGCGGCGGCATCCAGGCCATCGGTTTCTTTTTCCAAACGCTTCAGCCGCTCACCCATGGCTTCCAACGCCGCCAGGGTCTTCGGATCGGGTGCAGCCGCGCCCGCGTCGCGGTCCTTTTCGATCCGCTCGACCCGGGCGGTCAGGCCGGCGACACCGCCGCCTTGTTCCAGCTCGGACAGGCGTTGCGACAATGTCTTGAGCGATTCCGCCGCCGCTTCGGTGCTGGCCGGCGCTTCGGCGGCCTTGGCCAAATCCTTGGCCTCGCCGACGGCGGTTTCGACCCGCGACAGCCGGGCCATCAGCGTGCTCAACTCGCTTTGAAAGCGGGCGCGCTCTTCTTCCAGGTGACGCAGGGCGTCGGATTTTTCCGCCTCGAGGTTCCGCGTCTGTTGTTCCAATGCATCGACCCGACCGACCAGCTTGTCCAAACCGGCGTCACTGTCGGCGATCCCGGCAAGGGCGGGAAAGACCTGGACCAGATGATGCGACCATTTCGGCCAGGTGACCGCCCCGACGACGACAATCAGCCCCAGAACCAGGGTCGCCCAGGCCAGCTTGCGGGCCGCCCCGGCAGCGGGCGGCGCCACCACGGCAGCGCCCCGGCGATCGCCGCCCGGCGGGATCGCGGTCTCGGGAGCGGATTCCTTGGCGGCAGCTTCCTTGGATACGGATTCCGGCTTTGCCGATTCGGCGGCCTTCGCCGTCGCGGCGGCAGGCGCGCTGACCTTCGATTCCGGCTTGGAGTCCGATTTCTTTTCCGTGCTTTCGGCCGTGTCCTTGCCCGACGGCCGCTTGGCGGCGGCGCGCTTTTTCGGCGGGGTGGTCATGGTCGGCTGGCTCCCATCTGATCTGCCGTATTCGGTGGCGGCGGATATGACCCCAAAGGTACGGGCAGGCGCGTAAACACGCAAGGCGGGACGACCTATCCCATTATTCCTGCAACGCTTCGATCAAGCTGTCTTCGGTCGGCCGGGTGGCAACGATAACCCGCGCCCAGGGCGCGCCGACTTTCGCGGCCACGTTGGCGCTCAGGCAATAGGCGGTGACGCCCGCCAAGGCCGGGCCCAGCCCCGACGCATCGGCCAGGTCGCGGAACAACGCCGCCGTGCGCGGCGAATAGATCAGCACCCCGTCAATCCCGCTGCCGGACAGAGCATCCCTTGCCGAATCGGGCAGGATTTCGGCGGCGCGGGCTTCGTACAGAACCTCGCGGCGGCAGGTAAACCCATCCTCCGTCAGCATCCCCGCCAAATCGCCCGCCAGCTTGGTTCCCGCGACATGGAGCAACGGCCCGCCGTCGGGACACATCCGCTCGCGGACCAAACGGGCCAGATCGTCCACGTCGCCTCCGGCGCTGGCCACATCGTCGAATCCGGCATCCCGCGCCGCCCGGGCCGTGGCGTCGCCGACCGCCAGGACAGGCAAGCCGGCAACCGCCCCGCCCTGCCGCGCCACGAAGGCCCGCAGACCGTTGGCGCTGGTCACAAGCACGGCTTGGACGCCGTCCAGATCAAGGACCGGGCCAGACAGGAAATGAACATTCATCAGGGGGGCGATAATCGCGTCATGTCCCAGATCCGTCAGCCGCCGCGCGGTCTTGCCCGCATCATGTTCCGGGCGCGTAATGAGCAATCGGGCCATGGCTTATCCCGCCACCGCACCGGCCCCCGGGTCATCCAGAAAACCGGGTCCAGCCAGGGCTTTCAGCTCTTCTCCCAGGTCGAACCCCAGGCGATAGGCATCGGCCGATGGCCCGCTGCGCGAGGCCCGATGGACGACCCCGCCGTCGATCCGAGCGACCAACCCGGATAGGGTCATTTCGGTCCCGTCCGACGACAGTTCCGCCAACCCACCGATCGGCGTGCGGCACGACCCGTCAAGTGCTTCAAGCATCGCCCGTTCCGCCGTGACCCGGGCCAGGGTCGGCGCGTGATCGATCGCGGCCAGCAATTCCAGCACCCGGTCGTCGCCATCGCGGCAGGTGATCGCCACCGCCCCCTGGGCGACGGCGGGCAACATGTCGGCGGGGTCGAACGCCTGGGTCACGATCTCGGACCGGCCCAAGCGGTTGAGCCCGGCGCAGGCCAGGATCGTAGCGTCGGCCTGGCCCTCGGCCAACTTGCCCAGGCGGGTTTGCACGTTGCCGCGAAAAGTCACGCATTTGAGGTCCGGGCGGCGGTCGAGAATCTGCGCCTGACGACGGACGGATGCCGTTCCGATCACCGCACCCGCGGGCAGGTCGGCGAAGCTTCCATAGGCATTGGAGATAAAGGCGTCGCGCGGGTCTTCCCGTTCCAGCACGGCGGCGATGACGATCCCGTCCGGCATCCAGGTTTCCAGATCCTTCATGGAATGGACCGCGAGATCGATGCGCCGGTCCAGCAGCGCGCGGTCGATTTCCTTGGAAAACAGACCCTTACCGCCGATATCGGCCAACGGCCGATCAAGCACCAGATCGCCGGTGGTCTTTATTTCGACGATGGACGTCGGGCCAAGCGGCGTCGGCGCGCCATGCGCCGCATCACCAGGAGCCGCGCCATGCGCGGCCTCGATCAAGGCCTGGGTCTGATGCGCCTGGGCCAGGGCCAGCGGGCTGCCGCGGGTGCCAATACGCAGGAAGGAGGGATCGGTGGGATCGGTCACGATTGAAAAAGCCTTTTGGTTGTCCGGCGGGCGACAGAGTAAAGTCCCCGGCCATTGCCGCAACCAAGAAATTGACCATCTTTATCGACATGCGAGTTCTGGGCATCGAAACCAGTTGTGACGAAACCGCCGCCGCCGTCGTCAGCGACGGACGCGAGGTGCTGTCCAACGTGGTTCATCAGCAGTTGGCCGAGCACCAACCCTTCGCCGGGGTTGTGCCCGAGGTCGCGGCCCGCGCCCATCTGGATCAGGTCGACGCGGTGGTCGAAGCGGCCCTGGCGCAATCGGGCGTCGGCTGGGACGGGATCGATGCCGTCGCCGCCACGGCGGGCCCGGGCCTGATCGGCGGGGTGCTGGTCGGCGTGATGACGGGCAAGGCCCTGGCGGCGGCGCGGAAACTGCCGTTCGTCGCCGTCAATCATCTGGAAGCCCATGCCCTGACCGCGCGCCTGACTGACGATGTCGCCTTTCCCTATCTCCTGTTGTTGGTGTCCGGCGGACATTGCCAATTGCTGGTGGTCGAGGATGTCGGACGCTATCGCCGCCTGGGCACGACCATCGACGATGCGGTCGGCGAGGCCTTCGACAAGACGGCGAAAATGCTGGGCCTGGGCTATCCCGGCGGCCCGGCGGTTGAGAAGGCGGCGCAATCGGGCGACCCCGCGCGGTTCGACCTGCCGCATCCGATGAAGGGGCGCCCCGGCTGCGATTTTTCCTTTTCCGGGCTGAAGACGCGGGTCCGCATGGCGATCGAGGGCCTGCCCCCCGGCCCGGTCGGCGACCAGGACATGGCGGATCTTTGCGCCTCGTTCCAGACCACCGTGGCCGATGTGCTGGCCGAGCGCACGGGCCGGGCCATCGATTTGTTCCTGGCCGACCATCCCGAGGGCCGTACCCTGGTCGTCGCCGGGGGCGTCGCCGCCAATCGGGCAATTCGCCAACGCCTCGAAACCCTAGCCGCAGACAAAGGCCTGGGCTTCGCAGCACCGCCACCGGCGCTGTGCACCGACAACGGCGCGATG
>DJHY01000038.1:42332-45053 GCA_002433335.1 Rhodospirillaceae bacterium UBA6608
CTGTGCACCGACAACGGCGCGATGGTCGCCTGGGCCGGGGTCGAACGGTTCCGTCAAGGCATGACCGATGGGCTGGATTTTCGCCCGCGCCCGCGCTGGCCCCTCGACCCCGACGCGCCCAAGGCCGTCGGGGCCGGAGTGAAGGCCTGAATCATGTGCACATACGCGCAGCACTATCTCGCTCTTTCCACTTTCCCACCCGATCAGTAAAAGAGAGCCCATGGAACGTTTCGCCGTCATCGGCGCCGGTGCCTGGGGCACGGCGCTTGCCATCGTCGCCCATCGGGCGGGCCGCTCGGTCGTGCTGCAAGCCCATGAGCCGGACGTCGCCGAGGAAATCAAATCCACCCGGCGCAATCCCTATCTGTCCGGGGTCGAGCTTGACCCCGCGATCGAGGTCACGGCCAGCCTGGGCGACGCCGTGGATGGCGCGGACGCCGCGATCCTGGTCGCCCCATCGCAGTTCCTGCGACCGGTGACCCAGGGCATCGCCGCCGCCGGCCCGTTCACGATTCCGGTGCTGATCTGCGCCAAGGGGATCGAGAACGGCACCTGCAAGATGATGACCGAGGTCGTCGCCGAAACCCTGCCCGCCGCCCCACAGGCCGTGTTGTCCGGCCCGACCTTCGCCATCGAGGTCGCCCGCGAACTGCCGACCGCCGTGACCCTGGCCGCCGAAGACACCAACCTGGCCGAACAGTTCATACAGGCCTTGGGCACGCGGCGCTTCCGCCCCTATTTGTCGGAAGACCCGATCGGGGCCGAGATCGGCGGCGCCGTCAAGAACGTGCTGGCCATCGCCTGCGGCATCGTTCAGGGCAAGGGCCTGGGCGACAACGCCCGGGCGGCGCTGATCACCCGCGGACTGGCCGAGATCGTGCGTCTGGGTGCGGCCAAGGGCGCGCATCCGGAGACCCTGATGGGACTATGCGGGATCGGCGACCTGACCCTGACCTGCAATGCCATGCAATCGCGTAATTTCTCGCTCGGCGTGGCGCTCGGCGAAGGACGGCCGCTCGCCGAGATCCTGGGCGAGCGCAAGGCCGTGACCGAGGGCGTGTTTTCCGCCCGCGCCGTCATCGAACTGGCCGGACGGCTGGGCGTGGACATGCCGCTCTGCACCGCCGTCAACGCCATCGTCAACCACGGCAAGGACATCGATCAGGTGATCGAAAGCCTGTTGTCCCGCCCGTTCACCAAGGAAAGATGAGCCACATGCATTTCGTCGTTTTCGCCATGGACAAGCCCAACCACACCGAAGTTCGCTTGGCCAACCGCCCCGACCACCTGGAATTCCTGAAAGCCAACGGCGACAAGATCGTCTACGCCGGGCCGATGCAGTCCGACGACGGCGAAGCCATGATCGGCAGCATGCTGGTGCTGGACGTTGCCGACCGCGCCGCCGCCGAAGCCTTCGCCGAGGCCGACCCCTATGCCAAGGCGGGCCTGTTCGAAAGCACCGTGATCAAGCGCTGGAAGCGGGTCATCCCGGCCTGATTCACCCCAATCCGACCGTGGGCCCGGAACACCGATCATGACCGAACACGACCTGTGCAACCTGGACGACATCGCCGACGGCGGCTCGGCCGGGTTCACGGTCGCGGGCACCCACGTCCTGGCCGTCCGCCGGGGGGAGCGGGTTTATACCTACGTCAATTCCTGCCCCCATGTGGGCACACCGTTGGACATGTGGCCGGGCCGGTTTCTGACCAAGGACGGCGCGCATATCCTCTGCGCGACCCATGGCGCCCTGTTCAATATCGAAGACGGGGATTGCATCGCCGGGCCCTGTGTCGGGCGGGGGCTGACGCCGATCGAGGCGATAGTCCGAAATGAGGCTGTCAAAATTTTACTATGACGCTTTACTGCATTGTAAAATAACGAAATTTTTGCCCTCATACTTGCGAAATTCGTGAATTTCGCCTATCCAGCCATATACCTGCCTGTTTTCCAGGCACGGCAGCCAACCAAAAACCGGCAGCATGACCCTGTTCCGGGGCCTTGTTATCCGGCTGGCATTCGCCGTAACCTTCAATCGCCGGAGGGTGATTGCCCCGGGGATGCGTCCAACGGAAACGCCCCGGGCCGGGGAGACAAGCAGACGGCGCGGATCACCGCGCCCGCGCCAAGCGCGAACGGTAGCGGCCGAAGACCGCGCCGGTCGCATCATGCCCGAAAACGGGCCCCGTTAGATCGGGATATGTGAGTGGGAGGTTGCAACCGTCATGTCCGATGAACTTATCATCCCGGTGTTCGATGAGGTCGCCAAAGCGACGCTCTGCACCAACGAGCAGTACCAGGAAATGTACAAACGGTCGGTCGAGGACCCGGAAGGGTTCTGGGGCGAACACGGCAAGCGTATCGACTGGATCAAGCCTTATACCAAGGTCAAGAACGTCAGCTACGACTACGGCAACGTATCGATCAAATGGTACGAAGACGGCACCCTGAACGCTTCGGCCAACTGCATCGACCGACACCTGGCGACCAAGGGCGACAAGGTCGCGATCATTTGGGAAGGCGACGATCCCAAGGATCACAAGCACATCACCTATAACCAGCTGCACGAGGAAGTCTGCCGCCTGGCCAACGCCATGAAGGCCCAGGGCGTGAAGAAAGGCGACCGCGTCTGCATCTACATGCCGATGATCCCGGAAGCGGCCTACGCCATGCTGGCCTGCACCCGCATCGGGGCCGTCCATTCCATCGTGTTCGGCGGGT
>DJHY01000216.1 GCA_002433335.1 Rhodospirillaceae bacterium UBA6608
CCCGAGATGATCTTCGGCTGGCAGGGGAACCCGCATTTCGGCCCCTTCCACATTCTGAGTTTCGCTTTCATCTTTGCTGGGTTCGCGCTGATCTCATCCGCTTGGCGCGTTCTGTACCAGGCGCAAAAATCCGGCATGCTGGCGCAGACCGGCGCTTACGCGAAGGTCCGCCATCCGCAATATGTTGGGTTCATTGCCATCATGTTCGGCTTCCTTTTGCAGTGGCCGACGATTCTGACCCTGGCGATGTTTCCGGTTCTTGTCTGGATGTATGTCCGCCTGGCCTATGCGGAAGAACGCGCGGCGCTGAAGGAGTTCGGTGCCGAGTATGAAAACTACCGATCTCGTGTGCCGGCGTTCGTTCCTCGATTGGGGGATATTGTCGATACGGCGACATAAGCGGATGCGAGGGTAACGACCAAACTGAATGTGCAGGTTGTCCTGTGATGACGAAATCAAAAGGGCATATCGAAGGCTTACAAATCGATGAGCGGTCGAGGCGTGATTTTCTGATCGTCTCGACATCGACGCTCGCCGCAACCGGCGCGGCTCTATCCGTATGGCCTTTGATTGACAGTCTCAATCCCGCGTCGGACACGCTGGCGCTTGCGACGACCGACCTGAACCTGTTGCCCATCGAGCTTGGTCAGCGGGTCACCGTTGTCTGGCAAGGAAAGCCGGTGTTCGTCGATCGCCGGACACCGGAAGCGATTGCCAAGGCAAAGGCAGATGACGCTGCGGTCCTGCCAGACCCCGAGAATGATGCGGACCGGGTCCAGAGAGAGGAATGGTTGGTCGTCGTGGGGATCTGCACGCATCTGGGCTGCATTCCCCTTGGTCAGAAGGAAGGCAGCCCGCGAGGGCAATTTGGAGGCTGGTTCTGCCCTTGCCACGGGTCTCACTACGACACCTCCGGCCGGATCAGGAAAGGCCCAGCGCCACGCAATCTCACAGTGCCTCCATATGCTTTCCTCGATGCCGAAAAGCTGGTGATCGGATGACATTGAAAATGAAAGGATCTGTTATGGGAACGAATTTGGCCGGAAAAACACGCATCTCTCGTCAAAACGGTCTTGCTTCCCAGCTCGTCGCAGGGGCGCTGGCGGTGATCGTGGTCTCAGTTACTGCGGTAAATAGCGCTCGAGCTCAGATGAGCGTGGACGAAATCCGAAATAAAGTCACCGCTGACTACGGCGTTACGGTCCTGAAGGTAACGCCCATGGAGTCCGGCACGGAAGCCAAGTTTGCGGTGACAGTGATGAACCCTGGCGGAAACTGGAATGGCGCGTATCAGGTAAATACGATCGTCGTCGATGGGGAAACCGGTGAGTTGGTCATTCAATACGGGAACAAGGGTGGACGGCAGCAAGAGTCTGCTCCGGCGGCATCTCACCGGACCCACCCTCGTACGGCTCAGGGCCAATGATACTATCACGCACGGTTCAGGCGCCCGGTAATTCGAAAGCACAGGATAAGAGGCGGGGCGATGAAGGTCTTGGATAATCTGCCTGCCGCTCTGGTTAGCGTGGTGGTCATTGGTGGCATTGCGGTCATCGGCTGGAAGTTTTCTTCGTCGGAACGAACAGACACGACCGTTTCGGTGAAGGTGCCGGCTCTGTCGCAGCCGGCAGTAGAGGGTAAGGTGGCGTTCGATGCGACTTGTGCTCAGTGCCATGGCGCCAATGCCGCAGGGTCCGACAAGGGGCCGCCTCTGGTGCATGATATCTATAACCCCGGCCACCACGCCGATTATGCCTTCGTCCTCGCAGCCCAACGAGGCGTGCGGCAACACCATTGGCCGTATGGCGACATGCCGCCGCAGCCTCAGGTGAGCGAGAAGGATCTGGGGAATATCATTCGTTACGTTCGAGAACTTCAGGCAGCCAACGGTATTCAGTACCGCCCTCACAACATGTGAGGCGGCTCCATTCCGCTATCCAGTGAGATTTGATGAGAAACCTCCTTCGAAGCGATCAAGGCGCCGGCATCGTCATGCTTACGTTCATGGCGGTTGCTCTGGTCGCCGCCAATTCACCCCTGGCCGCGTTGTACCAGGCAGTCCATCACACGCCGGTGCATTTGCGCTTCGGCGGGTTCCTTATCGAGGGACCATTGGTCTATTGGATCAACCAGGGTCTCATGGTGATTTTCTTTGTCATCATCGGTTTCGAAATCAAGCAGCAGGTGCTTGAGGGGCAACTCAATACGCTTAGAAGCGCCGCATTGCCGGCCTTCGCTGCACTTGGCGGGATGGCGGTACCTGCAGTCGTTTATGCGTCGTTCAATCTGGGAGATGCTGTGGGGATGCGGGGATGGGCTGTGCCGACCGCGACGGACATCGTCCTTGCCTTGAGCATTCTGTCGCTTTTGGGGCCACGCGTGCCGGTTGGCTTGAAGGTGTTTCTGACCACCCTCGCGGTATTCGACGACATCGGTGCGGTCGTCATCATCGGCGTATTCTATGGTGAACATTTTGCCCCGGTTCCGGCTGTTGTTGCCTTGGCAGCAGTCGTTGGGCTGTTCGCTCTCAACCGGTGGAAAATCACGAACCCGATCGCCTACGTCATCGTCGGAGCCATCCTCTGGGGGGGCATGTTGAAGGCGGGTGTCGAGGCGGCCCTTGCGGGTATCATAATTGCGGCTGCGGTTCCCATGCATAGCGACGGGTCTGCGTCTAAATCCCCGTTGCGTTCAGCGGAAAACACCCTTCACCTGTGGAGCTCTTTGCTGGTTGTCCCGCTGTTCGTTTTCTTCAATTCCGGTGTTGTTCTGGATGAAAAGGCATTTGCAAACAGCGCTGGCGGGATCTGGCTGGGGATCGTTGCGGGGCTTTTCTTGGGTAAGCAGGTCGGTGTTTTCGGGGCGGCGTTCCTCGCGGTTCGCTTCGGCCTTTGCCGTCTTCCCGAGCGTGTAAGCTGGGCGCAGGTCTATGGTGTATCAATCCTCGCAGGCATCGGGTTCACCATGAGTTTGTTCATCGCCACGCGAGCCTATACAGACCCGGTAATGCTTTCGTCCGCAAAACTCGCGGTTCTCTCCGGATCGTTGCTCTCGACTGTTATCGGCGTGCTTGTGCTCAATTTTTCGACTGCGAGCCACGAGAAGGTCACGCGTGTTTGTTAGCTCCTCGAAATCATGGGGGTTGACCCTCCTCCAAGGGGATGGTTCAGCGTTGGGCCGAATCCTTGGGAAGGAGATGCAATATGAAATCAAAATGGGTAATTGCCTCACTCTTCGTTTCAGCACCGATCCTGGCCGCCTGCGCCAGTTTTGGAGCGGGAAAGGTGTTTGAGGCCGTCTCGCTCGTGCCGGCGAACAATTCGACAGAAGCAGAGGTCGATCAGCTTCAGGCCTGGCAGACCGAGGACGGCTATACGTTGACCGGAAGGTTAATGCAGTTCGGGAGCGAAGGGCTTCGCCGGGGGCACATTCATGTCCGCGCGGCAGACACCAGCGCCGGGCGGGACGATAATTGGTCGGCGTTTACGGATCGGGGAAGACGGATTACGACGGCTCTCAAGGTCTCGCGGTTCAGCGTAGATTTAGGAAAGGCGTTGCCGCCGGGCAGCAAACTCGAAGTGCGCTATCACGGTGGCGTCCACTCCTGACTTAAGAATAGGATGAATTAGAATGAATGAACCGCACGGCCATGGCGGGCAGGGCGGACATGACCGCTCTGCCCAATACCAGAAGAACAGCCTGTCGCTGACCGGCGCCGTTTCGCTCGGCACCGGGGTGATGATCGGCGCCGGGATCTTCGCCCTGACCGGGCAGGTCGCCGAACTTGCGGGAGAATGGTTCCCCTTCGCCTTTCTCTCCGCTGCCGTCGTCGTCGCCTTCAGTGCCTATTCCTACGTCAAAATGTCAAACGCCTATCCGTCGGCCGGCGGTATCGCCATGTTCCTGGAGAAAGCCTATGGCAAGACGATGATGACCGGCGCCTGCGGGTTGCTGATGTACTTTTCGATGGTCATCAACGAGAGCTTGGTCGCCCGTACCTTCGGCACGTATACGCTGCAGCTGTTTGACGTCGAGTTGGACAAGGGCTGGCTGGTCCCGGCGCTGGGGATCGGGCTGCTGACCTTTGCCTTCTTCGTCAATGTGCTCAGCAATCGCTTCATCCAGACGTTTTCCTTCGTCATGGCCTTTCTCAAGATCGGCGGCATTGCCGTCTTCGCGGTCGGCGGGCTCTGGCTGACGGGCTTCACGTTCAAGAGCGTTTCCGTCGATCCGGCGACGACCAGCGCCGGTGGGTTCCTGGGCGCCACCGCCCTGGCGATCCTCGCCTACAAAGGCTTCACCACGATTACCAACAGCGGCGGGGAGATCGTCGAGCCGAACAAGAACGTCGGGCGCGCCATCATCATCGCCATCGCCATCTGCGTCCTGATTTACTTCCTGGTCGCCCTGGCGGTCGGCGGGAACCTGACGATCGGCCAGATCGTCCGCGCACGGGATTTCGCCCTGGCGGAAGCCGCGCGGCCCGCGTTCGGCGACGTCGGGCTTTGGTTTACGGTCGGGTTCGCCATCATTGCGACGGTGTCGGGTGTGATCGCCAGCGTCTTCGCCGTCTCACGCATGCTTGCCATGCTGACGGACATGAAACTGGTTCCGCACAGCCATTTCGGCATGCCGGGCGATATCCAGAAACACACGTTGGTCTACACAATCGTGTTGGCGATGCTGCTGACGGCGTTCTTCGATCTCAGCCGGATCGCGGCTCTCGGCGCAATATTCTACATCGTCATGGACATTGTCGTTCACTGGGGGGTGCTGCGCCATTTGCGCGAAGAGGTGAACGCTTCGGCTGCGGTGCTGATCATTGCCATCGTCATGGACGTCGTTGTGCTGGGGGCCTTGCTGGCGATCAAGGCGCAGTCCGACATGACGGTGATTTATTCCGCGGCAGTCGGCATCGCCGTCGTTTTCTTCGGCGAGAAATTGTTTCTCAGGCGCACCGGCTGAAACGGGTTTGCCTTTGCATCTGGGAAAGATGCATGGGGGTGAAATTCCCTCTTGACCCTCCGGTTGCTGGAGGGTGCAAAATTCCGCTATCGGTTCAAACAGGATTTTTGGACAAGGTGATAGGAATTTGGCGATGGACCAGCATACGAAACCAGGTAAAGACGAACAGAAGCAGGAAGGTAGTGCTGCGGAGTCCCGCCAAACGCATGGCCACAGTTGCTGCGGTGGTCACGGGCACGACCATCATCATGGCCACGGCCATGATCACGGTCATGGGCACCACGGGCATGGCAATGGTGAAGTGATCAAGGATCCGGTCTGCGGTATGACGGTGGACCCGAATGCAGGGAAGCCGAGCTTCGATTTTGGCGGCACGGTTTACCATTTCTGCAGCAGCGGTTGCCTGACCAAGTTTCAAAGCGACCCGAAGCACTACATTTCAGGCGCCCATAAGAAGCCAGCGAAGAACGTCCCGGTCGGCACCAAGTATACCTGTCCCATGCACCCGGAGATCGTTCAGGACGGTCCTGGCGACTGCCCGATCTGCGGAATGGCGTTGGAGCCGATGGGGA
The DNA here is from genome assembly GCA_002433335.1 of Rhodospirillaceae bacterium UBA6608. Next base: position 5,538 of record DJHY01000216.1, read on the forward strand.
TGCCGACGGGCGAAGAAGGGCCGAATCTCGAATTAATCGATTTCACACGCCGGTTCTGGATCGGTGCGGTTCTGACCGTGCCTCTGTTGGTGCTGACCATGGGGCCATTCGTCGGACTAGGGTTCATCCGCGAAGCCATCGGCGAGCGGACAGCGCTTTGGGTGGAGTTGGCATTGGGAACCCCGGTCATCCTGTGGTCCGGTTGGCCGTTCTTCCAACGCGGCTTGAAGTCTGTCGTTAATCGATCACTCAACATGTTTACTTTGATCGGTATGGGGGTTGGGGCAGCATATCTGTTCAGCCTCGTCGCGGTGATTTCGCCCGGCATTTTCCCCGAAGGCTTCCGATCCGAAGACGGTCATGTCGGCGTCTATTTCGAGGCCGGTGCCGTCATTGTCGTCTTGGTCCTGCTGGGGCAGATGATGGAGTTGGGTGCGCGGGACCGTACGGGCGCGGCCATCCGCGCACTGTTGGACATGGCGGCGAAAACCGCTCGGGTTATCCGTGAGGATGGCAGAGAAGAAGAGATCCCCTTGGAAGAGGTCGAGGTCGGCGACAAACTTCGCGTGCGGCCAGGTGACAAGGTGCCGGTGGATGGCGTGGTGTTGGAAGGACGCTCAAGCGTCGACGAGTCGATGATTTCCGGCGAGCCCGTCCCGGTCGAGAAGACGGAAGGTGATGATCTGACGGGTGCGACGATCAACGGCACCGGATCACTGGTGATGGAGGCCAAGCGCGTGGGGGCCGACACCATGCTGAGCCAGATCGTCGAAATGGTGGCAAATGCACAACGCTCGCGCGCACCGATCCAAAAGGTCGCGGATTCCGTTGCTGGTCTGTTCGTGCCGGTGGTCATTCTAATCGCTATTGGTGCATTCATAGCTTGGTCGATCTGGGGGCCTGTGCCGGCATTGTCCTATGCTCTGGTTTCCGCCGTCGCCGTGCTCATCATCGCCTGTCCTTGTGCACTAGGCCTAGCAACGCCGATGTCGATCATGACGGCAACGGGCCGCGGCGCCCAAGCGGGCGTATTGATCAAGAACGCCGAGGCCCTGGAACGGTTCGCCAAAGTCGATACCTTGATTGTCGACAAGACCGGCACGCTGACC
>DJHY01000054.1:0-9309 GCA_002433335.1 Rhodospirillaceae bacterium UBA6608
CCGATACCGGCTTCTAATCCGGCCCTATGGACATCCCGTTCCGGGGCGACCATCTTGGAGGCATCCCTTTCATCGAAAAGGCTTCGCCCGCCATGCATCGCCGCATCGCCCGCCTGGTCATCCCCGCCGTCATCCTCGCTTTTGGCCTTATGGCCGCGCCGGGGCACGCCTGCGCCGATGCCATCGAGGTCCAGACCCAGGCCGTGCCGCTGAACGCCCAAGACCCGGCGCAGACCAAGTTGGGCAAGCTGATCTATCGCGGCGGGATCGAGATGCTCAGCCGGTCAGACCGCTTCGGCGGGCTGTCTTCCCTGGGCCTTAGCGCCGACGGCAAGCGCATGGTTTCGATCTCGGACGAAGGCAATCGCTTCGACGCCAACTTGGTTTATGGCCCGGACGGGAACTTGAGCGGCGTGACCAATGCAGAAATCTTCACCCTGACCGGACCCGGGAACCTCCCGTTGATGGACAAGGCCTTGTCCGACGCGGAATCCATGGCCGCCGGGGTCGACGGCTCGATCATCGTCGCCTTTGAACGCAACCACCGGATCTGGGCCTATCCGCCCGACCAGACCGACCCGCACCCGATCCCCCTGCCCGCCGAAATGCGCAAGGCCCCGGCCAATCGCGGGATCGAGGCCCTGACCCTGTTGAACGACGGCAGCTTGTTCGCCCTGTCCGAAGGACTGGGCCGGGGTGGTGCCAGCCTGGCCTGGGTCAGCAACCCCCGGGGCTGGAGCGTGCTTCTCTATCGGACCGAGGACAATTACCGCCCGACCGGGGCCGCGACCCTGCCCAACGGCGACGTGGTGGTGGTCGAGCGCTATTTCACCCCGCGCGAAGGCGTGCGCGTCCGGATGCGGCGTATCTTGGCCAAGGATATCCATCCGGGCGGCGAGGTTTCCGGTGAACTGCTGGCCGACCTGCGCGAACCGCTGACGGTCGACAACTTCGAAGGCATCGAAGCAATCAAAGGCCCCAAGGGAGAAACCTTGATCTTCCTGATCTCCGACGACAATTTCAAACGCATGGGCCCCCAGCGGACCCTGTTGCTGATGTTTGAACTGGCCGACGACTGACCATGCGCCTTACTGCTCTATTCACTGCCCTGCTCCTGGGCCTTGCCGCCCTGCCCGCCCACGCCGGGGAAACCGCGTTTCAACCGGGGGTCGCCCTGGTCGCCATGACCCAGGCGGGGCAACTGGACGACCCGCACGACATGACCTTGTCGGCGGACGGCAACCTGCTTCTGGTCGCGGACGCAGGCCATGATGCGATTGCGGTCCTAGACCCGGCAACGCTCAAGGTTCTGGGAAGCTTCGGTAAGGGGGATCTGTCGGAGCCGCACGACGTTGCATTTCTGGATACGAAGACCGTCCTGGTCGCCGACACCGGTAACGACCGGATCGCCGTCTATGCCTTCGACGGCACAGCCTTGAAGGCCGAATTGACGGCCTCCTGGCGCGAGCACATTCACGGTCCCGAAGGGATCGCCGTCACCGCCGACGGCGGATATGTCTATGTCGCCAACGAAGACAGCGACACCCTGCTGCGCCTGGATCCCAAGGGCGAGGTCGTCAACGGCGTCGGCGGCTTCCACCCCCGCGACATGGTCAGCCTGACCCATCCGCACGACGTCGCCCTGGCCCCCGACGGACGGGTGTTCGTCAGCGATTCCGGCGACGACCGCATGATCACGCTCAATTCCGAACTGGTCTATCTGGGCCGCTACAAGGGCGACCCCTGGGATTTCGATCTGCCGACGGGCGTGGTGTTCGACGACGGCGGCGATCTGTGGATCACCGATGTCGGCAACAACCGCGTGCTACGGCTCAACGCCTTCATGACCATCCAGCAGACCATCGGCACGGGCGACCGAGGCGACGGTCCCGGCGAGTTGAACCACCCGGACGGGATCGAGAGTAAAGGCAAGCTGTTGTGGGTCGCGGATACGGGGAACGACCGGGTTATGTTGTTGCGCCGGACCGACTAAGCGCCCGTTATTCCACCGGATGCGCGGCCCGGTCACGGGGCAATTTCTGATCGCCCAAAATATCGGCCAGGATCACTTCACGCACTTCTTCCGGGTCCAACCCGTATAGGGAGATCATATCTTTCGTCTCGGCCAGGATCTCGTCGGCGTCCCGCATCAAACGCAGGCGCTTGAACAGGTCCGGGCGATTCAGGCCCATGCTTTCGCCGATCAGTTCCATGTAATTGACGATCTCGAACGGCCATTCGTTCTGGTGCGACACCAGTTCCCGGTGATCGGCATGAAATACCCCGGCCAAGGTATCGACGCCCCGCGCCTCGGCCTGACGGAAGGTTCCGGCGATATGGCGTTTCTGGACCTCCGGCATGATGTCGAGCGAGGTCAGCTGATAACCCACGCCCGGTTGCTCCAGATCGACCAGCTCCAACCCCGGAATGGCCGTCAGCAGCGCCTTGACCGCATCCATCACGCCGGGCGAGCCAGGGTATTCGTGCAGGGCCACACGCCGCTTCACCGGGCGGGTCATCATCGGGCGCAGATCGTCCAAGCGACTGGCCAAGTAGACCGGCAACATGCGGGCATCGAACGGGCTGGGCTTGGTCGGGGCCGCCGTCATCGTCTCGGTCATCTGCATTTGACAGGTCGGACACCAGGACACCACGGTCGAGGCCCCCGTTTCGGCGAAGCGGTCCATGGTGCGGCCCGCCTGCCGCCCGGCATTGGCATCGTCGCCGGGGCGAAGCTGAAGAATCCCGCAACAGTTGGACGGCCCGCCATAGACTTCGTAGCTGACGTCCAAACGGTCGAACACGTCCAGGCACAACAGGCCGATATGCGGCGTCTTCAGCATGTTGCAGCCCGTATAGAACACGATATCCGGCGGCGTTTCCGCCTGGCCAGAATTCGACAGGCCCGATTGCGACGATGGACTGAGCCGTTCCATCAAATCCGGCGGCAATTGCAGGCGCGACAGCACGCGCACGCCGCGGCTCATCGTCTTGAACGAATCCTTGCCCGCCGTGCGGCGGTCGCCTTCGGGCTGGCGCATGGCCATCGCCCGCCGCGCCAGGGTCAGCATGAAACGCGGATTGATGCCGTGCTCACAGACGGTCAGGCAATGGCCGCTACCGCAACACCCCGCTGCCCATTGCACCGCCGCGTCGTCGGCTTGGCCGGTTTTCAGAATGTCGATCACGCCGGCGGCGATGGCCGAACCATCCCCAGCATCCAAGCCCAGCAAATCCGGCGTGGGACAGGCCCGCACGCAGGCGCCACAGGCCGTACAGGCCTCGGCGATGGCGCCCGCCTGTGCATCCAGTCGATCGATGAAGGTATCCGCTGCCGTCATGGTTCCTGCCCTTGAAACGGATTACGGATCAAAGGCTAGCGGTCGCGCCGACCGCCACGCAACGAAAGTATTGTCACCGGACAATCGCCGCCGCTCAGCGGTCTTGAGCAACCTGGCCCTTGGCACGCAGGGAATCGGCGCGGGCGCGCAGTTCCGCCGCGCGCTCGGAGTAGCCGCTGGACCGGAGCAGCCGGGCATAGAACGTCATGGTTTCAATCGTCGCGGGATCGCCCTCTGCCAGCGCCTTTTCGCGGATCGTCAGGCAGCGTTGATAGAACTCCGCCGCCCGGTCATAGCGGCTGAGCCGATGATACATCCGCGCCAGCTTGAACAGGATCAGCGCCACATCGGGATGGCTAGGGCCCAGCGCGCGCTGCAAATCGTCCAATTGGTTCAGATAGGCATCTTCCCGGTCCGCCAAGCGTGGCACGTTCGGGAACAACTCTCCCCGATATTGGTCGACGACGACCGGTGGGGCCGCGGGAATGGGAATGGACGGGGCTGCATCCTCTGGCCGGGCGGCGACCTCGGGCGACGATGGGGCTTGTTCCGATTGCGCCGCTGCTTCCGGTTCCGGGACATGCGGGGCAATCGGCTCGACTACCGGCTCCGGCTCGGTCTCAACAGGGGCTCCTGCCAAGACGTAGCCGGACAATACGGGCGCACCGGGTTCCGGCGACAGGACCGGCGGCGGGGCCAACGGCGCGGGTTCCTGCACGGTTTCAGGCGCGGGGCCCGCAGCCGTGGCGACCATCGCCGCGCTCCGGGCCGCCATCGAGGGGACGGCCCTGGCGGGGCCTTCAGGCTCGGGGGCTGGTTTCGCCTGCGCGGCGCGGGCAGCGGCGATTTCCGTCAACGCGTTCTCTGCCCGCATCAGGGCGGCGCGGTAGATCGCAATCACCGAATAACGTGAATTTTCCGGACCATACAGCCCTTCCGCCAAGGACAATGCCTGGCGATACAGGCCAGCTGCCTTTTCGTGGCGGCCCTCGGTGGTATAGAGCCCAGCCAGCCCACCCATGGAGCGCTCCAGAAATTCGCCCGATCGGTCGAACTTCTCGGCCAGGGCCAGGGCTTCCTGATAATGGTCTTCGGCTTGTCCGTAGTTACCCAGCATATGGGCGTTTTCCGCCGGGGTCATATGACCGCGCCAGCGGTCCTGCGGCGATTGGGCAAGGGCGCTGACCGGGGCCATCGCCAGACCGGACACCACCAAGCCGAACGCCATCGGCAGCAGTGCGACGAATCGACGAAACGGCTTCACAACGCGCTGCCCCCTGCGGATGTGTTGAAAAACGATCTTTATTGTCGCAGATCGCCTCCCGATTTTCGAGGCAGGAAACGCCCTATTCCGGGCCCTTGTGGCGATAGATCACGCGCGGGACACCATATAGCTCGCCCTCGCCTTCGATCTCGGCACCCAGGCGCTCCGCCACCGCGCGAGACGGCAAGTTGTCGTGATGGACGAAGCTCATCAAGGGCTTGAGGCCGAGGGCCTCATAGGCCCAATCGCGCGCTGCCTGGGCGGCCTCGGTCGCATAGCCGCGACCGGTGTTTCCCGGGAACAGGGACCAGCACAATTCCGGCTCGGACAGGAACGGCGGGTACCACAACCCGGCATAGCCGAGGCCTTTGTCCGTTGCCCTGTCGGCAACGATGAACACGCCCATGCCACGTACCTGCCACTCCCCGGATTTGGCGCAGAAATCCTTCCACGCCTGATCCCTGGAAACGGCGCCGCCCGTGTAGGCCTGATCCTCGGCGCTGCCGCGAAGCTGGGCATAGCCGTCGAAATCCTCCATCCGCCAGCCACGCAGGCGCAGGCGACCGGATTCGACCACGGGCGGAACCGTAAACGGCATCTACATCAGTTCCTTGACCATCAACAGGGCGCGGCCGTCGTAGCGGATGTAGGGATGCGGCACCACGTCGCGGGTATCGCGCACGCGGTAGCCCAGGCGTTCGTAGAGGCGAACCGAATCCTTGTTCTCTTCGAACGCGATCAAGGACATCTTGGCCAAGCCCCGCGTCATGGCGCGCAGTTCGGCCAAACGCAGCATCTTGGTGCCCATGCCGCGGCCCCGATAATCGGATTCCAGCGCGATCCCGGCGATGTAATAGCTGTCGTCTTCCTCCAGCTCCGCATAAGGCCGCAGAACCGGGCTCAGGTCCTCGGGGTCGAACTCCGGGTCGGCATGCATCGGATAGGCATGCAACAAGCCAACCGTACGCCCCCGGCATTCGGCGATGGCGCAGTTCTGATAGGAAAAGTCCTCGTCGTCGCGGGCATAGCGCCGGGCACCTGCCTCGACCACGTCCTCGCCCGCTGCCTTCATGTCGTCCCAGACGACGTCGGCGACGCCACCGGCTGCCAGACGGTAAAGCGCGGCAATGGCGCGGGCGTCGGCTTTATCGGCATCGCGGAACAAAATCTGGGTCACGGACATGTCGGTCATCGTCTGGGTCTCCTTCTCCTTGACCGGACTTAAAGACGGCAATTGTGAAAAGAAAAAGGCCCGCGCCTTTCTGGGGCGCGGACCTTTGCCGTCTGGCAAATTTTCTGGCGGGTTACGCCGCTTTGGCCTGCGCTTTCTTGACCTGCTTTTTGACTTTGACCATAGCCGGAGCCAGGGTTACGTCACGAGCGTCGAGCAAGAAGGCGTCCAGGCCACCCTTGTGCTCAACCGACCGAATAGCAGCAGCGGAAACGCGCATACGCACCATACGGCTGAGCGCATCGCTCCACAGGCTGGTTTCCTGCAGGTTCGGCACGAACCGACGACGGGTCTTGTTATGGGCGTGGGACACGTTGTTCCCGGTGACGACGCGCTTGCCGGTCAGATCACAAACTCTGGACATGACTTCTACGTTCCTATGCTCAGCTTTCGCTGGTAAAACCAATGAACGCGGGGCAAAGCCCGCGTTGGAGGCGGCTTTTTAAGGCAATCGCCTCCCGCCGTCAACCGATGCAAGCCGCTTTGTGCTAAATTCCTTGACCGGGGCGGTAGGGACGCCTATCCCGGCCAAACCCGCCTTGTACCGGAAGTTCCGGCCTGGCCGGGACCGAAAAGCCATTATAACCAGGAAAGCCGCCGAAAAACGGCAGAAAATCGGTATGAACGAAATTAACGCCTCGACCCAGCTTGACGACCCGGCCCTCCGTTTCGATTGGACCGCCGAGGACGCCTTGGCCCTGTTCGCCCTGCCCTTTGCCGACCTGATGCATCAGGCGCAAACCCTGCACCGCCGTTATTTCGACCCTAATAAAGTGCAGATGGCCTCGCTTCTGTCGGTCAAAACCGGCGGCTGCCCCGAGGATTGCGCCTATTGCCCGCAGGCGGCGCAGCACGATACGGACCTGGAAGCGTCGAAATTAATGGCGGTCGAGAGCGTTTTGGCCGAAGCCAAGCGCGCCAAGGACGCCGGAGCGACCCGCTATTGCATGGGTGCCGCCTGGCGCAGCCCCAAGGACCGCGACCTGGACGCCGTCTGCGCAATGATCGAAGGCGTGCGCGCCATGGGCATGGAAGCCTGCGCGACCCTGGGCATGCTGACCCCACAACAGGCCCAGCGCCTGAGCGACGCCGGGTTGGACTACTACAATCACAATCTGGACACCTCCGAGAGCTATTATTCGGAAATCATCTCGACCCGGACCTATGCCGACCGCCTGAACACCCTGCAATCCGTGCGGGATGCGGGGATCAAGGTCTGCTGCGGCGGGATTCTTGGCATGGGCGAAGGCCTGCGCGACCGCGCGGAAATGCTGGTCACCCTGGCCAACCTGCGCCCGCATCCGGAAAGCGTGCCGATCAACATGCTGGTTCAGGTCGAAGGCACGCCCCTTGAGGGCGTCGAACAGGTCGATCCGCTGGATTTCGTGCGGACCATCGCCGTCGCCAAGATCATGATGCCGGCCTCGACCGTGCGCCTGTCGGCGGGCCGCGAGGAAATGTCCGACGAGTTGCAGGCGCTGTGCTTCCTGGCCGGGGCCGGATCGATCTTCGTCGGGCCCAAGCTGTTGACCACGGCCAACCCGGAACAGGACCGCGACGCCGCCCTGTTCCAGCGCCTGGGCATCAGCGGCGAAGACATCGGTCCGATTTCTTCCGACACCCTATGAACGAGACGGGCGATACGCCCGCTTGGCTAACGGCGGGATACGACCGCATCTGGATGCCCTATACCCAGATGCAGACGGCCCCCCTGCCCCAAGCGGCAGTGGCGACCGAAGGCTCGCGCATCACGCTGTCCGACGGGCGGGAATTGATCGACGGCGTGGCCAGTTGGTGGGCCGCCTGCCACGGCTACAACCATCCGCATATCGTCGAGGCGATCCGCGATCAGGCGGCCAAGATGCCACATATCATGTTGGCCGGGCTGGCGAACGAGCCGGCCTTCACCCTGGCCCAGCGCTTTGCCGCCTTCGCCCCCGATCCCGATTACCGCGTGTTCTTTTCCGAATCCGGCTCGGTCTCGGTCGAGGTCGCGCTCAAGATCGCCGCCCAGTTCTGGCACAACAAGGGCGAGACGACGCGTAAGAAGTTCCTGTGCTTCCGGGGCGGCTATCATGGCGACACCTTCGCCACCATGGCCCTGTGCGACCCGGTCGATGGCTTCCACGCCGCCTTTCAGGGCGTGGTGCCGGGCCAACTGATCGCCGATCTGCCCCAGGACGATGCAACCGAAGCGGCGCTGGACGCCCTATTCGCCGAGCACGGCAAGACGATCGCCGCCGTGATCGTCGAACCCCTGGTTCAAGGTGCTGGGGGGATGCTGTTCCACGCGCCGCAAACCCTGCAACGCCTTCGTCGCCTGTGCGATGCCCACGGCCTGTTGCTGGTGTTCGATGAAATCTTCGCCGGGCTGGGCCGTCTGGGCACCATGCTGGCCGGGCAGCGCGCGGGCGTGGCTCCCGATATCCTGACCCTGTCCAAGACTTTGACCGGCGGCACGCTGCCGCTGTCGGCGACCCTGGCCTCGGGTCGGGTGTTTGAGGCGTTTCAATCGGACCGCCTGGAAGACTGTCTGATGCACGGCCCGACCTTTACCGGCAACGCCCTGGCCTGCGCCGCCGCCAATGCCTCGCTGGACCTGTTCGAGACGGAACCCCGTCTGGACCAGGTCAAGGCGCTGGAAGCCGCCCTAGGCCCGGCCCTGGCGCCCTGCCGCGACATGCCGGGGGTCAAGGACGTGCGCGCCCAAGGCGCCATCGGCGTGGTCGAATTGGATATCGGCGGGTTCGAGGAACTGGTCTGGTTGCGCCAGCGTTTCGTCGACGAAGGCGTGTTCATCCGCCCGTTCAGCAATATCGTCTACCTGACCCCGGCCTATAACATCGCCGCCGATGACTTGGCCCGCCTGACCGATGCTATACTTACCGTCGTCCCCGAATGGGCGGCGTGTTTCGGAAAGAAATAATCATGTCCCGCTCCCTCGACGCCTTCGCCACGGAAAAGCTCGACGCCCTTGAGGCACAGGACCTGCGCCGCCGCGTGACCACGACCGAACGCACCGGCGTGATCGAGGTGACGCGCAACGGGCGGCGGATGATCTCGTTCTGCTGCAACGACTACCTGAACCTGTCGCAGCATCCGGCGGTGAAACAAGCGGCCAAGGACGCCATCGACCGCATGGGCGTCGGGTCCGGCTCATCCCGCCTGGTGACCGGCGACCATCCCCTGCTGCCGGAACTGGAAGGCCGCCTGGCGCGGCTCAAGGGCACGGAAGCCTGCGCCGTCATGGGATCGGGGTTCCTGACCAACACGGGCGTGATCCCGACCCTGGTGACCGAGGGCGATCTGGTCCTGGCCGACGAATGGAGCCATACCTGCATCATCGTCGGCGGCCGCCTGTCGAAGGCCGAGCAGCACCTGTTCCGACCCAACGACCTGCACCACTTGCGGGCGTTATTGGAAAAACACCGGGCGGCGCACCGCCACTGCCTGATCGTCACCGACGGCGTGTT
>DJHY01000054.1:9323-9489 GCA_002433335.1 Rhodospirillaceae bacterium UBA6608
GACCGGCGACCATCCCCTGCTGCCCGAGTTGGAATCGCGCCTCGCCCGCCTGAAGGGCACCGACGATTGCTGCGTCATGGGCTCGGGCTTCCTGACCAATTCCGGGGTGATCCCGACCCTGATTTCCGACAACGATCTGGTCCTGGCCGATGAATGGAGCCATGCT
>DJHY01000223.1 GCA_002433335.1 Rhodospirillaceae bacterium UBA6608
CTACGCCGCCGATTACGAGAACATCGCTCCGTCGCTTGCCCGCGGCAAGCGCACCTTGACGGTCGGCAACATAACGGATCTGGCGCTGTGTGATCGACTGACGAAAAACGTCGATTGCGTCGTTCACGTCGCCGCCGAGAGCCACGTCGACAATTCGTTCGGAAACTCCATCGAGTTTACCCTGACCAATACGCTCGGCACGCACACATTGCTCGAGGCGGCACGCATGAACTCCGTTCCTCTGTTCATCCATGTCAGCACGGATGAGGTCTATGGAGAGGTCCTGGAAGGCGAGGCGTCCGAAGAGGAAAAGCTGAACCCGAGCAATCCCTATTCCGCCTCGAAGGCGAGCGCCGAGATGATCGTGGGCAGCTATCAGGCTTCCTTCGGCATGCCGATCGTCACCGTTCGAGCGAACAATATCTTCGGCATCCGGCAGTTCCCGGAAAAAATCATCCCCAAGTTTACGATGCAGCTGTTGTCTGGTCAGCCTGTGACCTTGCATGGCGACGGCTCCAACGTACGACGCTACTTGGCGGCGGAGGATTTTGCCGAGGCCCTGTGCCTGTTGATCGCCAAGGGTCAGGTCGGCGCCGTGTACAACATCGGCGCGGAAGAAGAATACTCGAACACCGAGATCGCCCGTATGCTGTGCGGGCTTTTGGATCGATCGGAAGACGATTTCATCACCTTCGTCGCCGACCGGCCATTCAATGATCGCCGCTATTCGATCAATACGGCGAAGATCGAAGCCCTGGGATGGCAACCGCGGCGGCCGTTGGCAGCGGGGCTTTCCGCAATCGTGGAGTGGTATCGCGAAAACTATGGCCGTTACCGCCATCTGTTCCAGAGTAACGACGCCTAACCCCCCCGCGCTCCGTTCAACCTTCGAGGACGAATTCAGATGACGACCTATTCGATCGATGTGTACGAAAAGGATGGGCGCTGGCAGGCCGTAATCCACCACCTTCTATTGGCCGGGGAAGGCTCGTCCCCCGAGGAAGCGACCGCCGAGGTCATTCAACTGGCGGCCGCGGCCGAAAACCGTCTACTGGAAACCGGACTAGCCCGGCGTTCACGTCAAGGCCGCGTCGTCCTCAAACGGTCGCTAGGCCAGATGCTTGCACCGATCGCCGCCGAATACGGCCTGCGCACGCTTTTCGTCTTTGTACTGCTGGCTTCCCTTTACCTTGTGGTTCGGGCTGATCTTAGCCATCAAATTCAGGCATTCCGGACCGATATCACGTCCGAGTTGTCCCAGATTCGTTCTCTTCTCGGGGACTCTTCATCGACGTCGTCGGATGCCGCCGAACGCGTCCGGCAACGGGCTCAACACCTGAACCAACGACTGCTGCCTGCGGCGGAGGAACTCCGGCCCTTGTTTCGAACGCTTCTATCCGATCCGGCGCCGACCCAGACGCCGCCCAACCAGTAGCCTTCGCCGATTACCCGCACATGACCATTTCCACCCGTTCGTCCCAGGCACAATCCGGCGCGCTGATCATCGGCGCGCTGTTAGTGCTTGCGCTGTTTGCCGCGGCCTTGGGCTGGCACCACGTAAACCCCGTTTTTTCCAAATGGGAGCACCTTCATTTCTTCTTTCTGCACGGTAGCGTCGATCCGCATTTAACGTTCCGACTGCACCCCAGGGCAAATCTGGGCGGAACCGGCTATGCGACGCTTGAAATCGGGAAATGGATCACTGATTTCTTCGGCTGGTCCCTTCCCACCTTCCGCGCCATTTCATTTCTGTTCGCCGGTGGAACGCTGGCGCTTATCGCCGTCGTGCTGGGGCGATGGTTCGGCCTTTATCCGGCGCTCGCCGGTGTCATATTGGCGGCGTTCAGCACCGGTTACATCATATTCGCCAACCAAGTGCTGGTCAGCCTGCCCACACTGTTTTTCAGCGTTTTGCTGGTGGAGCGCTTTCAGCGCCTGGACACGGCCCCCCGCAGTAAGACACTGCATGTCATGCTCGGCATCGTCCTTGCGTTTTGTTTTCTCCAATACGGGATGGCTCGGTATTTCGCCCTGATCTGGGTCGCGTTTTTCTTCGGTACACGCATTTTCGTGGTTTGCCGGCAAATTCCAGGCGGCGCCGCGCGGCAGGCCGCTATCCTCGGCGTCTTCAAATCCTTGGCTGCGATCGGGATCGTGGCGCTGGTTACCCTGAGCCTACTGGACCTCACGAATGTCCGGCTGTTGCTTCATCCCTGGAATATCCTTTTCCCCGCAAAGGCCGAGGTCGAAACCAAGGCGCTGAGTCTGTTCGCAACGTTCGTCGGGAATTTTCCGCGCTTGCTGGAAATGTATTTTCCGTTCATTTCCGTCTCAGGCGGCGGCCGACCGGAGTTCATACTCGCCGGGCAAAGAGCCCCCCTTTACGAATACTGGCACACTCCTTTTCTACTGATCGGGCTCGCGGTTGCGATCCGGCGAACGTTCCGGCCTCTGACGCCGACCGTCTATCCGTACCTATCGTTGCATGTGATTTGCGGGGCGACGATTTTGTTATCGCTGGCATCCCAGATCGACAGAGACATTTACACGATCTCTATCTTTCGGAATTTCTCCGGCTTTTTCGCCGTCTCGGCCTATATCGCCGTCGCCTTGATTTGGTTATGGGAACGCATTGGCTCCCGCATCCCCGCAGCGACAGCGGTATTTTCGCTCGGTTTTCTAGCCATCCTTTCGACCGCAACCATCATTTTGGACCAGAAATTCAACGCGATGCAGAACCGGATCGCAGACATGGCAGCGGTCGATACGTCTGGCCAATCCTTCGCACCGACGCCATCGCCGTTGCCGTTCGGCCTGGACAAGCAGCTTTATCAGCAAGCCCGCTTTACCCGCTTGGCAGAAATTCTGGCCGATCTACGCTCCTGCAAAGCGTTTGCCGGGCCTTTACTGGTAAAGCTTTCCCCGGGCCTCGTCCTGAACAATGGAGAATTCGACGGCATTCACTACACGAAGAACTACAACATGCTGTCTTCCACGCTGGCCTTTTTACTTGCTGACCACGGCATCAACGGCAGCCACGTAATACTCGTCCCCGAGGGAGACCCGGGAATTCGAGAATTCGGAAACGGGTACGCGGGCGCACCGCGCCATTTTTCCGGGCCAATCACCTGGAAAAATGCCGAAATTCTCTATCCAAACGGCCTCTTGAAGCGCCACTATCGCGAATCCCGCCCCGGCAACGGCGATCCCTGGCTTGTTGCCTTCTCCGAGGCCGAAGTCGAAGCCTCCCGAGCGCAGTTCAAGCAAATGCAATTGCCGTTCAGGGAAATTGGCCCCATCACCGACTTATCAAAAATTACCCCCCTGAAATCACGTGATTTTCCGGCGATCTGCTCTGATCGTCCCTAATTGTCGCAACCCGCACTCGGCGGCATCAAGGCCGGGCTAGCGGTTGCGTCATTAAGCACAATATGCAACATTCCCCCTTGCGTTCACCTTGTGAACGCAAGGGGCTAAAGAGCCTTTTGAATCATCGGGCTACGGCCCACTCATTGGAACCGCTCGTGGTGATATTCACCTCGGGTGCGGTAGCTTGCCTAACCGCCACCGGCCCTATTGCCCCATGGGATACACGTCACCGACAACCGGCACCAAAGCAGCCTTTCTGGATCGGGACGGCGTCTTGATTCGTTCCGACGTTATACAAGGGAAGCCTTTTGCGATCCGGCGTCTCGAAGATTTATCGTTCTTCCCCGATGTGAAACCGTCAATCGCCCAACTGCAAAAACATGGTTTCAAAATCGTGGTGGTGACCAATCAACCGGATGTGGGAAACGGCATCGTCGATCGCTCCGTCGTCGAACAAATGAACGCCCGAATTCAGAGCGAATTGTCAGTCGATGTCGTCAAAACCTGTTACCACGCGCAAACGGACGGTTGCGCATGCCGCAAGCCAAAGCCCGGCATGATCCTCTCCGCCGCCGCTGAGTTGCAAATCAACCTGAGCGCGAGCTTCATGGTCGGCGACCGCCGGAGCGATATCGAAGCCGGACGCGCCGCCGGATGCCGCACGGTATTCATCGACCGCAACTACACCGAACGCAAACCGGAAGCTCCGGATTTCACCGCGTCCTCACTAAGCGACGCCGTCACCCAAATTCTCGGCGCCGACACGGCCGCCACCAACAGGAAGTCACACCATGCCTGACGTCAAAGACCTGACCATCAAACTGTTCGCTGACGGTGCCGACTTGGACGGCATGCTTCAGATGTACGCCAATCCGCTGATCCAGGGCTTCACCACCAACCCGACCCTGATGCGCAAAGCAGGCGTGCAGGATTACGAGGCATTCGCGCGCGAGGTACTTGCCGCGATCCCAGACCGCCCCGTCAGCTTCGAGGTCTTCGCCGACGATCTTCCGACGATGGCCGCGCAAGCGCGAGTCATCGCATCCTGGGGCGAAAACGTGAACGTCAAAATTCCAGTGACCAATACCCAGGGTGAATTTACCGGCCCGATCATCGAAGCACTGTCCGCCGAAGGCGTTCAGTTGAACGTGACCGCCGTGTTCTCTCTGGATCAAGTACAGGCAGTGACCGCAGCGCTGGCGGCAGAGACCCCCGCCATCGTTTCGATCTTTGCCGGTCGCATCGCCGACACCGGTCTGGACCCCATGCCGCTGATGTCGGAAGCGCTCAAGATCATGACTGCCAAGCCGAAGGCGGAGCTTTTGTGGGCCAGCCCGCGCGAACTGCTGAATATCTTCCAGGCGGACGAAGTGGGCTGTCACATCATCACCGCGACCAATGACGTTCTCGGCAAACTCGGAGGCGTCGGCAAAGACCTGGAAGTCTTCAGCCGCGAGACGGTCAATATGTTCTACGGCGATGCCCAGGCCGCCGGATTTACCATCGCCACCTCGGCCTGAAACGCCGCGGACCAAGCGAACAGACAACGGAGCCAACATCCATGTCCAATTCCTTCGAACACGTGTTGATCACCGGCGGCGCCGGTTATGTCGGCAGCTTGCTCGCCCCGCAGCTTCTTGAGCGCGGGTTTAAGGTCACCGTCTACGACATCATGTATTACGGCGACGATTTCCTGCCCAAGGACAACCCGAACCTGCGTATCGTCAAGGGTGACATCCGCGACGTCGCCGCGTTGAAGGACGCGCTGAAGGGCGTCGATGTCGTGATCAGTCTGGCCTGCATCTCGAACGACGCCAGCTTCGAGTTGGATGAAAACCTCTCGACCTCGGTCAACATGGATGCATTCGAGCCGATGGTCGTCGCCGCCAAGGAAGCCGGCGTGAAGCGCTTCATCTACGCCTCTTCCTCGTCCGTCTATGGCGTCTCGGAATCTCCCGACGTTACCGAAGACCACCCCCTAGTGCCGCTGACCCTGTACAACAAATACAAGGGCATGTGTGAACCTCTGCTGTTCAAGCATCAGTCCGACGACTTCGTCTGCGTCACCATCCGCCCGGCGACGCTGTGCGGCTACGCCCCGCGCCAACGCCTGGACCTATCGGTCAACATCCTGACAAATCATGCCGTGACCAATGGCAAGATCACGGTGTTCGGCGGCTCGCAAATGCGTCCCAACCTGCATGTCCAGGACATGTGCGACTGCTACGAAATGCTGCTTGAGTTGCCTGACGAAAAAATCGCGGGCGGCATCTTCAACGTCGCCTACATGAACATGAGCATCATGGACTTGGCCAAGGTCGTTAAGAAAGTCGTCGAAGAAGAGTTCCCCGAGAAGGGCGAAATCGAGATCGTCACCACACCGACCGACGACATCCGCTCCTATCACGTCAATTCGGACAAGATCACCCGCGAGTTGGGCTTTGCGCCCAAGTACAACATCGAAGACGCGGTGCGGGGCCTGTGCAAAGCCTTCCGCGGCGGCAACCTGCCCGACAGCATGGACGACGACAAATACTTCAACGTCCGTCGCATGAAAGCCCTCAACGCCGCATGACGACATCCGCAAAACCGCTGGCCGTCGTTACCGGCGGCGCCGGGTTCATCGGCAGTCACATGGTCGACGTTCTGATCGGCCGTAGCTTCGCCGTGCGTGTTATCGACAATTTCAGCGGCGGGCACGAACGCAACCTCGCCCATCTCGATGGCAATCCGGACCTGACGATCGTCAATCAGGACATCCGCGACCTGAACCCCGACGACGCCCCGTTCGACAGCGCCCGGTTCGTGTTTCATTTCGCCGGAATCGGCGACATCGTGCCGTCGATCGAACGCCCGATCGACTACATGGACATCAACGTCCAGGGAACGGTGAAGGTTCTGGAATGCGCCCGCGCCGCCGGGGTCGAAAAACTGGTCTATGCTGCGTCATCGTCATGTTACGGGCTGGCCGACGTGCCGACCCGTGAAGATCATCCAATCGATCCGAAATACCCGTATGCCCTGAGCAAGTACCAGGGCGAACAAGCGGCCCTGCATTGGCAAAACGTCTATGGCCTGCCGGTCAATTCAGTCCGTATCTTCAACGCCTACGGCACCCGTGTGCGGACCACCGGCGCCTATGGCGCCGTGTTCGGCGTGTTCTTCAAACAAAAACTGGCGGGCAAGCCGTTCACCGTCGTCGGCGACGGAACGCAGGGCCGTGATTTCCTGTACGTGACGGACGTCGCCCGCGCCTTCCTGGCGGCCGCGGAAACGGAACAGGTCGGGGAAATCTACAACCTCGGCGCCGGCAACCCGCAATCGGTCAATCGATTGGTCGAACTGCTGGAAGGCGACGTGGTCTATATCCCCAAACGCCCCGGCGAGCCCGATTGCACCTGGGCCGATATTTCGAAAATCACCACAGAACTTAATTGGAAGCCCGAGGTCTCGTTCGAAGAAGGCGTCGGACGCATGGTTGCCGAAATCGAAAACTGGCGTGACGCCCCGTTGTGGGATCCGAACAGCATCGAGCAGGCGACCAAGACCTGGTTCAAATACATGGCGCCGGGAGACGGCCGATGACCGCTGAGTTTTTCAAGAACTACGAATTCAAACTCAAGACGCCCGAGGAACTTCAGGCGCTGATCGGTCCGTTCCCCCGCGACAAGAAAGTGATCATGTGCCACGGCGTGTTCGACGTCGTTCACCCCGGCCACGTGCGTCATTTGGCCTATGCGAAAAGCAAGGCCGATATCCTGGTCGCCTCGATCACGGCCGACCGTCACATCAAGAAGGGCACCTATCGTCCTCACGTGCCGGAACGTCTTCGCGCGCTGAACCTGGCCGCGTTCGAAATGGTCGATTACGTGATCATCGACGGAAACGCCAAGCCGCTGGAGAATCTAAAGACGCTTCAGCCCGACTTTTTCGCCAAGGGGTTTGAGTACACCTCGGGCGGCTTGCCCGCCGCCACGCAGGAAGAAGCCGACATCGTAGAAGGCTACGGCGGCAGCATGATCTTCACCCCCGGCGACATCGTCTATTCGTCGTCGCGGCTGATCGAGTTGGCTGCACCCAATATCCAGATGGAAAAATTGCTGGCCCTGTTGGATGCGCACGACCTGGGCTTCGCGGATCTTCGCAGGGCGCTCGACAAGATGAAGGGCTTCAAGGTCCATGTCATCGGCGACACCATCGTCGACAGCTATACACGGACCTCTCTGATCGGCGGACAAACCAAAACCCCGACCTTCAGCGTGCTGTACCAGGGAAAGGACGACTACATCGGCGGCGCCGGGATCGTCGCCCAGCATTTGCGTGCGGCGGGCGCGGACGTTACGTTTTCGACCGTCCTCGGCAAAGATGCTCTGGCCGATTTCGTGATCGAAGGGCTGCAGGAAGCCGGGATCAAGACCAATGCGATCATCGACGACACCCGCCCCACGACGAACAAGAACGCGATCATCGCCGGTGGCTATCGCCTATTGAAAGTCGACACCCTCGACAACCGATCGATCTCGGAAGGCATTCTCGAACAACTGACGTCGAAGATCACCGGCACGGAAACCGACGCCGTCGTGTTCAGCGATTTTCGGCATGGCATCTTCAATCACTGGACCGTGCCGCAATTGACTACGGCCATTCCGCAAGACGTTTATCGCGTCGCCGACAGTCAGGTTGCCAGCCGTTGGGGTAACATCACCGAGTTCAAGAACTTCGATCTGGTCACGCCGAACGAACGGGAAGCCCGCTTTGCGCTGGGCGATCAAGATTCGACGGTCGGCGCCTTGGCGGGAGCATTGGTCGATGCCAATGCCTGTAAATTGCTGATCCTTAAGCTCGGCGACCGTGGCGCCTTCGTGTCCCGGCCGTCATTCGGCGATGGTGACGGGAATTATTTTTCCGTCGACAGCTTCGCCCGAAACATCGCGGACGCCGTGGGTGCCGGTGACGCCCTGTTGTCGTACGCGACCATGGCAATGCTCGCGACGGGCAACGAAGTAATCGCCGGAATTCTTGGCTCCATGGCTGCCGCCTGCGAATGCGAGATCGACGGCAACGTGCCGATCAAGCCGGGAGACGTTTTGGCCCGGATTGATCAAGTCGAGAAGGCCGCGGGTTACGGCGGATGAACGGCATGCGCGTAATCGTTGTCGGCATGGGCGTCCAAGGCGCCAAGCGGCTAGCCGTGGCTGGTGCTGATGCGGTCGCGACGGTCGATCCGTTCAAGGACGGCGTCGATTACCGTGACGTTCGCGACGTGCCGTTGGGCGATTTTGACGCGGCGCTGTTATGCATTCCGGACGAAGCGAAGATCGATCTGATGACCTACCTGCTTGAAGCGGGGAAACATATTTTGGTCGAGAAGCCGGTCCTGTCCCATTCGGACGATGACCTGTCGCGCCTAGCCGCGTTGGCCGAAAAATCCGGCGCGGTTTGCTACACCGCTTACAATCACCGGTTCGAGCCGCATTTCGTCCGCATGCGCGACCTGATCCAAAGCGGCCGCCTGGGCGAGATCTATTCGATCCGCATGTTCTACGGCAACGGAACCGCGCGCCTAGTCCGCGACAGCGCTTGGCGCGATCAGGGTGCTGGGGTGCTCCCCGATCTGGGCAGCCACTTGCTCGATACGTTGCGGTTCTGGATGGGCGACGATTTCAATCCGGAGTTCCGTATCACCGGCGCTTATCGTCATGAAAATCGTTCCTTCGATCAGGTCATCGTCACCGCAGACGGCGCTGTCGCCATCCAGTTGGAAATGACGATGCTGAGCTGGCGCAATCATCATGTCACCGAAGTCCTGGCCGAAAAGGGAAGTGCCCATATCGAAAGCCTGTGCAAATGGGGGCCCTCGACCTTCACCCACCGCACGCGCATTCTGCCGAGCGGCCGTCCGCCGGAAGAGGCCGTCACTCTGGTTCAAAGCGATCCCACTTGGGAGCTGGAATACGATCATTTCGTTACCCTGTGCCGCGACAAGCCGGGCAGCCACAACCTGGATAACGACCTGTGGCTTAATCGGACCTTGCGCGAGTTGGCCGCCCAAGCCGGTGTGACCGAATTGACGCGGGATAGCGCGGACGCATGACCAAACCCGTCATCGGATTTGCAGGCCTGACGCATCTCGGCCTCAACATGGCCGCCGCTACAGTGGCGCGGGGGTTCGACGTCGTCGGGTTTCACGAAGACGCCCAACTTGTCGCGGAAATATCCACCGGTCACCTGCCGGTAAACGAACCGGGCTTGGACGATATGTTCACCGCCCATCGCGAGCGCCTAAGCTTCACTGCCGACGCCGCCGCGCTGTCCGCCTGTGACGTGGTCTATATTTCTGTAGACGTGCCAACCGATGACCGGGGACAAAGCGACCTCCGCCCTATCCTGGGCATCATCGCGACGGTCGAGGAAGCGATCCGGCCCGACGCTCTGCTGGTCGTGCTCTGTCAAGTGCCGCCCGGCTTCACCCGCCAGCTGCCCCGCGATCCGGCCCGTCTTTATTATCAGGTCGAAACCCTGATATTCGGCCGCGCCGTCGAGCGCGCGATGTATCCGGAACGGTTCATCATCGGTTGCGCCGACCCGGCCCAACCGATCGACCCGCGGATGACTTACTATCTGTCCTCATTCGATTGTCCGATTCTGCCGATGCGCTATGAGAGCGCCGAGTTGGCGAAGATCTCGATCAACATGTGTCTGGTTGCATCGATCGGCGTCGCCAACACGATGGCCGAAGTCTGCGAGAACGTCGGCGCCGATTGGTCCGAAATTATTCCGGCTCTCCGGTTGGATGCGCGGATCGGCCCGAAGAGCTATATCGCGCCGGGCCTGGGCCTCGCGGGGGGAAACCTGGAACGCGATCTCGCCACCGTCATCAGCCTTGCCGACGGCCACGGCAGCGACGCCGGGATCGTCCGGGCCTGGATCGCCAACAGCGGCTATCGCAAAGACTGGTGCCACCGGGTCTTGGAAACAGAAGTCCTCGACGACGACCCGGATGCGAGAATCGGCCTGCTGGGTCTCGCCTATAAAGAAGACACCCATAGCACCAAGAACGCCCCGTCCCTGGCCCTGCTGCGTCATCTCGATCCGACGCAAGTTACCGCCCACGACCCGGTGGTGCGCGCCGCCGATGCGATGCCCGGTCTGGGCGCCGCTGCTGATCCGTTGGCGGCCTGCGACGGCGCCGATGCTGTGGTTATCATCACACCCTGGCCGGTTTATCGCACACTCGATCCGGCGGCGATTGCTGCCCGCATGCGCGGTCACACGTTGATCGATCCGTACGGCTTGTTGCCTGACGCCGCCGTCGCGGCGGCTGGGCTGGACCATTTCGTTCTTGGCCGCGCACCCCTGCGCGCCGACAGCACATCAAATTGAAGGACCAGGCATGCTTGAGCACCTGAACCCGCAACCGCAATCGCCGAGCCGCGTCGTCGTCTTGGGCGCCGCCGGTTTCGTCGGCCGGACCACGGTCGCCGCGTTCGAAGGCGACGATACGCCGGTGTTGGCCCTGGGCCGCGCCGAGGTCGATCTTCTGGCCGACACCGCCGCCGAGACCCTGGCCGGTCAGTTGCGAGAGGACGATACCTTCGTCGTCATTTCCGCCGAAGCGCCCTGCAAGGACGCCGCGATGTTGGAACGCAACATCCGCATGATGCGGGCCGTGACCGATGCCCTGGGCAAAGTTCAACCCGCGCACGTCATTTACGTCAGTTCCGACGCCGTCTATGCCGACAGCACCGGACCGTTGAGCGAAACGTCCTGCGCCGAGCCGGGCTCGCTCCATGGGGTGATGCATCTGGCGCGGGAACTGATGCTCAAGGATGCGGTCAAGGGGCCGCTCGCCATTCTGCGCCCGACGTTGATCTACGGTGCCGCCGATCCGCATAACGGTTACGGCCCGAACCGGTTCCGCCGCCTTTCCGCCGAAGGGCAAGAGATCGTCCTGTTCGGCGAAGGCGAAGAACGTCGCGACCATGTCGATGTCCGCGACGTCGCCGGGCTGATTCGCTTGATCGCCAATCACAAATCGCAAGGCGTATTGAACGCCGCAACCGGTGTGGTCACTTCTTTCCGGGAAATCGCGGAAATGGTTGTGGCGCTCGCCGCCAATAAAGTTGCGATCAAAGGTTCGCCGCGCCAAGGCGCAATGCCGCACAACGGATACCGCCCGTTCGATCCCGCCGCCACCAAGACGGCGTTCCCGGCATTTTCCTACACAACGCTGGCGGATGGCCTGGCTCGCGCCCAGACGGAATCGACGGAGCGTTCTTGACCGTGGCTCAAGTCGATCTTCTCCGGTCGCTGCCGAAGACAAAGCGCAACGTCGGCGCGCGGGAAACGGCCAAGACCGAAGAACACATTCGCATTTCATGTGAATTCGGAGAGATGTATTTCGACGGGCCGCGCGAATACGGCTACGGCGGTTACCGTTACGACGGTCGCTGGAAACCCGTGGCCAAGGACATCGTGACCCACTTCGGATTGAAGCCCGGTGACCGCGTCCTGGACGTCGGCTGCGCCAAAGGTTTCCTGGTCAAGGACCTGTTGGCAATCGGTATCGACGCCTATGGCATCGACGTTTCCAAATACGCGTTGATGAATTGCGAACCCGAAGTCGTCGGGCGGCTGCAGGTTGGGTCTTGCGACGACCTGCCGTTCCCGGACAAAAGTTTCGACGCCGTGCTGGCGATCAACATCATCCACAACATGGACCGAGGTGGATGCATTCGCGCTCTGCGCGAGATGGAACGCCTTGCGCCCGGCAAGGGCTTCATCCAGGTCGACAGCTACCACACCCCGGAACAGAAAGCGGTTTTCGAAAGCTGGGTTCTGACCGCCAAGTTCTACGATTACCCCGAAGGCTGGCTGAAGGTGTTCGATGAAGCCGGATATACCGGGGATTGGGATTGGACCGTCATCGAATGAAGATTTTGGTGACCGGCGCCGGCGGCTTCGCAGGTGGGGCCATCGCCAAGAAACTGGCGCAGGCGGGATACGACGTGACGGGCACCGTCCGGCCCGGTTCGCCCCGGCCGTTGCCAACCTCCGGTCTGGCGATCGCCGAAGCCGACCTTTCGAACGCCGATTCTTTATTCGCCCTGGGCAGCGGGTTCACCGCCGTCATCCATGCGGCGGCAACGGTCGACCGGCCGGGTGTAACCGCATCACAGTTGTTTCGCGACAACATGCAAGCCACGTTCAATACGGTTCAATTCGCGCAACGGAATGAAGTCGGTCGGTTCATCTACATGTCTTCTGTGTCGGTGCATGGGCGGATCAACGGGCCCGTCGTAGACCACGAGACCCCGATCATCGACCCCAGTCCCTATGGATATTCAAAGCGACTGGGTGAATTGTTGTTGAACGAAATCCCGGACGGATTGGGCGCCGTTTCTCTTCGACTGCCCGGCGTCGTCGGGCCGGGCGGGCATTCCAACTGGTTGACCCGCACCTGCGAGACTTTGGCCGCCGGAAACGGCATCACGATTCGAAATCCCGACGCGCGGTTCAACAACGCCGTCCACACGGACGATCTCTCAAGTTTCTGCGAAGCTTTGCTGCATCTTCCGTTAACCGGCCATCGCGCGATGCCCTTGGCCGCCGGGGGCGACCTGTCCATCCGCGACGTCGCCGACAGATTGCAGGCCCGCTTGGGCGGCGGCCCGATCAAGATCGAGGCCGGCGGCTCCGCTCCGTTCGTGATCGATGACGGTTTCGCCCGCCGGGAATTGAATTACCGGTCCATGGAAACCGGCCCGTTGCTGGACCGTCTGGCAGACGACATTCGGGCCGCGAAAGTTCAATGAGCCCGGCCGCGATGACATTTCCAAGTGCACTCAGCCGATTCGGCGCGCACGCGCGAAAAGCCGCTGCCGATCCGAAGCGAGCGGCCCGTATCGTTGTCGACGCCGTTCTGATCTACACGGTCGGGATAGCCCTCGCGCTTGCGGCGCGCATCCTCCGGCCTGTCCTGCACATCCGGTTTTCTTCGATCGACGGAAGGCGCATCGGACACTTCATCGGCATGTGCGAAATCTATCTTTGCGAACGCGCGCTCGGACATCACAAAGGCTTCACCGATATACATACCTCGACCAAAGTCGGCAATTCACAGAGCGATAGCACACCGCCCAACAAATTAATTTGGCGGCTCTACGATGAACAACTTCACTTCAATGAGTGGGCTCGATACGCGGTTGCCGCGAATGAAATACTACCGGGCGCGAAGAAACATCAAACGCCGATTTCAGGCCCCGATTACACCGGCCTCATGGAAAGAGTCCCCGCCCAGATCAAATTGCCGGAAACGGTAATTGATGCAGGAAACCAGTGGGCAAAAGATTCAGGAATCAGCCTTGATCAAGAAATGGTGGTTTTCGCGAACAGAGATAGCGCACACCTGTCCCATAGATTCAGTTCGAAGGATTGGTCGTATCATGACTACCGGGACAACAGTATTGCATCAATGACTCCCATGGCCGAAGCCATGACGGCGCGAGGCTACCTAGCCGTGCGGATCGGCGCCCACGCGGAAGAACCCATCCATTCTGAAAATCCTTGGATATTCGACCTACCGTTTTCCGGACGGACCGAGGAGATCGAACTCTTTGTGTCAAATCGCTGCAGATTCTTCATTGTGACCACCTCTGGCATTGGCGATCTAGGACGCATGTTTCGCAAACCCGTGGCCTGCACGAATACCGCCCCGTTCCTCACCGTTGTACGTTTAAAAACCCAGCCGGCCGATTTATGGATTCCCAAACATCATTGGTCAGTCGAGCAAAAGCGCTTCATGACCTTTTCTGAAATCGTCGAATGCGGTGCCGGCCATTTCGATAGGACTGAACAGTACAGTGCGAATGGCATCGAATTGGTCGAAAATACGGCCGAAGAAATAACCGATATCGCCCTTGAAACAGACGCCATCTTATCCGGCCACCATCACATCGGCGCCGCCGAGCAAAGACTGTACGATCGATTTTGGAAGATCGCGCTTGAAGGAAGAAAATGGACCGGAGAGTCCAGGATTGCGCTTTCATTCCTGAGCCGCCACTCACATTTGGTCAGGTAACCCGCCGGTCCCTATTCAGGGATCGATAGCGGCCTACGAATAGAAAAATCAGAGGAACTAATGGGAAAAAATCAGATTATCGCCACCTTGGGCACGGACGGCGATACCTCGACGTCGATCAACGGCACCTGGTTCGACTTCAAAGAAGGGGTATTCGTTTCGCCTGATGAGCATTCATCCGATCAGGCTCAAACAGGAGATCTCTTCGGGTATTTTTGGCAAAAAGAGGACGAGGGACAAAACTTCTCGAACGATCCTGAATCATCCGACTTGGCACGATATATTGCCTACAGCGTTCGGCGCGACTTTCCGGGAAGGGATGCCTTTTTACAGTCCTTTATCACCGAGTCTCCCAACGACAAGGTCGCCTGCCTTGATGCCGGTTGCGGCATCGCCAGTTCATTTCTATCCTTTTTCAAGGGAGCCCTTGATTCCATCGACTATTGCGGAATCGACATCTCATCCTCAATCTGGATCGCTCGGAAAAATCTGATAGCACACGGTCTCGACCCGCTTCTCATTAGAGGAGACATAGCGAGGGTTTCCCTACCTAAAGACCTGTTTGACATCGTTTATTGCCCTTACGTATTGCAACATACCGATGCCCCGCTTGCGACCTTACGGAATATCATTCACCCGCTGCGCATAGGCGGCGGCGCGATTCTTAGTCATACACGCCCTTTCGCGCCGTTACGCACCTTCTCAGACAACATGATTCGCGAACAGATCCGCGACATGGACCATGAAACAAAGATGGAAAAGTTGGCCGCGTTGTCGGAACTTGCTCAGCAGCTCTTCAACATTAAGACGAAGATTAAACTAGAATCTCCAGTCGACGTTTTGGGCATCCCTGCCGGCGAGTACCCTCTTCAAGAGTTATTCTATGATTATTTTGTTCGGGCCTATTATGACGACTCTAGAACCTTCGACAATTGTAACCTTGAGAACCTCGACTGGTTCGGACCTAGTTATTACCATACCCTTTCCACGGAAAACTTCGTGACGGCCTGCGAAGAAAACGGACTAGAGATCATCTCAATGAACACGACCGTGGGCACAACCTCCGTTCTTGCCCGTAAAATCTTCCACAAGGCGTAATCAACATCCGTCTTTGTTCCAGAATTCGGCGACCGTCGGCCGTGACCTGTTTTGATCACAACGAAGTCGGCTTGAGTGTTCTGGCTCAACACGCCGACCTTCTTCGATAAGAAACTTACCGAACCCACGTTTTCGAAAAACAGGGCATGAACATGGATCGAAACCTCCGAATTGAGCTGCACAAGACCATGATGCAACTCCGGCTGACGGAACAACGTCTGGCCGAAGTCTATAAAGAGCAGATCATCCGCACGCCCGTTCACTTCGGCGTCGGCCAGGAAGCCGTGGCCGCAGGTGTATGCAAGGCCCTCGCCGAGGGGGATGTCGTGTATTCCCACCACCGCTGCCACAACCACTATCTGGCACAGGGTGGCGATCTTTATGGTCTGATCGCCGAATTGATGGGAAAGGCGGACGGATGCTCCCAAGGACGCGGCGGGTCCGTACACCTGACAGATCGTTCCAAGGGCTTCGTGATTTCCAGCGCCATCCTGGGGCAAACGGTCGCCGTTGCGACCGGCAGCGCATTGGCATTCAAGATGGACGGCGCCAAGAACGTCGCCGTGCCGTTCCTGGGCGATGCGACGCTTGAAGAGGGCGGCTTCTGGGAAAGCTTGAACTATGCCGCGATTCACGGGCTGCCCGTGTTGTTCGTGTGCGAAAACAACGGCTATTCAACGGAAAGCCCGCCCCATGTCCGCGAACCCGCGGGCACGACCCTATCCGGGCGTGTCGCCGGGTTCGGCGTGACGACGGCGCAGGTCGACGGTAATGACATCGAAAAGGTCTACGCCGCCGCCGCCGACGCCGCAGAATATTGCCGCTCGGGCAAAGGACCGTTTTTCCTGGAATGCGCAACTTATCGCTGGTTGGAACACGTTGGGCCGTATTTCGACCACGAACTCGGCCGCTCGTACCGCTCGCAGGAAGAGGTCGAATCATGGATGACCCGCGACCCATTGGCGGCCAGCCAAGCCAAGTTGATTGAAAACGGCGACGCGACGATCGACGAAATCGAAAGTTGGATGACACAGGTCATCGACGAGATCGACCGAGCCATCGATAAAGCCCGGCAGGCGCCATGGCCCGAAGTCTCTACTCTTTTCGCCAATGTGTACTGACCCCATATACGCAGTGCGCTCAACTTTAGAAATTTACTCGACCTTGGGAGCCGCAATTTGAGCACGCGAAACATGAAGTACGTTGAGGCGCTATCCCACGGCCTTGTCACCGCGATGGCCGAAGACCCCAATATTTTCGTCACAGGCATCGCCGCGGATTATTCTTCGGGGCTGTTCGGCTCGACGACCGAAGCCCTGGATCGTTTCGGCCCGTCTCGTGTGTTCGATGCCCCGGCCATGGAGAACGCCCTGACCGGGATCGCCATTGGGGCGGCTGCGTCGGGCAAACGCCCGGTGATCGTTCACCCGCGGTGCGATTTCATGTTTCTGGCTCTCGACCAGTTGATCAACCTCGCCGCAAAGTGGCGCTATATGTATGCCGGCGCGGCCGGTGCCATGCCGATCGTGGTTCGGGCCGTCATCGGTAAAGGCTGGGGCCAGGGCGCAACCCACTCACAAAGCCTGCACACCATATTGGCCCATTTCCCGGGTCTGGTCGTTGCCATGCCCGCGACCGTAAAAGCGGCGCAACAATTGACCTATTCCGCGCTTAAAGGCTCGTCGCCGACAATCATTCTCGAGCATCGTTCCCTGTTCGGGCTGGAAGGCGAAGCCTCGGAAACGCCCGAGGTCGTCCCTTTCGGACAGGCGGAAATTTTGCGGGAAGGCAACGACGTGACGATTGTCGCGACATCGGCCATGGTGCAGGAAAGCATTCGCGCCGCCGACGAATTGGCATCCCGGGGGATTTCGGTCGAGGTGATCGACCCTCGGACAATTCGTCCGTTGGATGAAAAAACGATCCTCGACTCGGTTCGCAAGACCGGCAGATTGCTGGCGGCCGACGTTACATGGGAATCCTGCGGGTTCGCCAGCGAAGTGGTCGCCTTGGCTGCGGAGAAGGCGTTCGAGCATATGAAGGCGCCGGCGCGCCGATTGTGCCTGGCGAATTGCCCGGCACCCGTGTCGATGCCGCTGGAGGAAGCCTTCTACCCGAAGGCCGATACGATCGCCGCCGCCGTATCCGCCATGGTCGGCGCCGATGCAAGCGCCGGTAGCTTTGCCCATCTGACCGTACAAGACGAATTCAAAGGACCTTATTGACGTGATCATTCTTGGTATTCACGGGGGCGTTACGCTCGGCCAGCACGACCCGGCCGCTGCACTGTTTCGCGACGGCGAGTTGATCGCCTGTGTGGAAGAGGAACGTCTGTTCCGCATCAAGTCGCCGCGCGGCATGTTGCCGATCGAAGCGATTCAGGCCGTTCTGCGCGAAGCAGGGATCACCATGCATGAGGTGGATCTGGTGGCGCACCCCGGCGAGACCTACCAGGACGCACCGGCGCGCATCCCGGCTTACCTGAAGCACTATTTCGGACATGCGCCGAAACTTCGCCTGATCAATCACCAAACGGCGCATCTGGCTTCGGCCTTCTTTCAATCAGGCTACGACAGCGCCATGGTCATGTCGTACGACGCCTATGGCGATCGCCTGAGCGCCGCCCTAGCGACGGCCAGCCGGACCGACGGCATTCGCGTACTCGAAACCCGGGACAATGTGAATTCGCTTGGCCTGTTCTATGCCACCATGACGTCCTACCTTGGATTTCTGCCGGGCGAAGACGAATACAAAGTCATGGGGCTGGCCCCCTATGGCGAGGCGAAATACGACCTGTCGTTTTTCGCCCGCCCGTCGAAAGACGGATACTTCGTTGATTCCCCTGGCGCGATGCGAAGCGACCCGGGCCCCAAGTCCAACTTCGAGCCGTTCTACGGTGACGCGATCGTCAATAAGCTCGGTCCCGCGCGATTGAAGGGCGAGCCGATCGAACAACATCACCGTGACGTAGCGGCTTCGACGCAGCGCACTTTGGAAGAATGCGCGATCTCGCTGGTGAACTACCTGCACGGCATGACCGGCGAACGGAACCTTTGCCTCGCAGGCGGCGTCGCCCTGAACTGTTCGGCCAATAACGTCCTTCGCCAAATGGAATGCGTCGATCGAATGTTCGTGCAGCCTGCGGCCTCGGACCGTGGGCTGGCTCTCGGGTGCGGCCTGCAGGCAGCCTGGGAAGAAGGCGAAACCATCGCCCCGATCACGCATGTGTTTTATGGGCCGACGCGCACGGACGCCGAAATCGAACGCGCACTGGGCGTGACCGGCTTCACGGCAGAACGCGTCGACGATCCATCCGCCGCCGCAGCATCGCTGCTTGCCGAAGGCAAGATCGTCGGCTGGTTCCAAGGGCGCTCGGAATTCGGCCCTCGGGCCCTTGGGCATCGCTCGATCCTCGCAAATCCCTGCGTGGCGGATATGAAAGATCAAATCAACGCACGGGTTAAGTACCGCGAAGAGTTCCGGCCCTTCGCGCCTTCGGTTCTGGAAGAAAAATGTCGGGACGTTTTCGTTATGGATGAACCTTCGCCATTCATGACCGTCGCGTTCGATGTTCAGGACGGTTGGGGCGAGAAGCTGCCGGCGACGACCCATGTCAACAACACCGCACGCGTGCAATCCGTCTCGGCGGATACCGACCCGATGTATCACCGCCTGATTACTGAGTTGGAGAACCACAGCGGCGCGCCCGTAGTGTTGAACACCAGTTTCAACATCAAAGGCCAACCGATTGTAGAGACGCCCCTGGACGCCTTGTCCACCTTTGCCGGCACCGGCATGGACGCGGTTATCATGGGCCATTACATGGTTCGCAAACCCGGCGCACCACGCGCGCAAGACAAGTAACACGCCGCGTCTTCTCCCGCCTTGAAACCGGCTAGCTGGCAGGACCCCCGATGACCGTAAAGACAGATATTCTGAACAGCGACTTTTCGAAGTACCGCAACGAAGAGATGGAAATTCTCGAACGATACGTCGATCAAGTTCGGCAACATGCCGACGTTCCGGAATTCATCCTCTACAATTGGCCGTGTTTCGTTCGCAGCCAGGAAATCACCCGCTTTCTGGTCTATTACGAAATCTTCAAAATGATCCAAAACGTCCATGGATCGATCGTTCAGTTGGGCGTCCTCAACGGCAACACGCTGTTCAGCTACGCGCTATTTTCAGAAATCTTCGAGCACCGGAACTATACCCGGCAGATATTCGGCTTCGATACCTTCGGCGCCTACGAAGCGCTGTCGGATAGAGAAGACAAAGACAAGTTCGCCTCCAAGGCCGCAACCTATTCGGAAGACTTCGTCCGCTCCGCCGCGAAGCTGTTCAACGACGCGCAGATTTTCCGGCAGTTCCCCAAGGTTCAACTCATCAAAGGGGACGCCGTTGAAACGCTCCCCGCGTTTTTGGAACAACACCCCGAGACGATGTGCTCTCTGTTGAATCTTCATACGAGCGTCTATGAGGTCGAGCGGCAGACCCTGGAACTGATGTGGCCGCGCATGCCCAAAGGCGCCGTTGTCCATATGGGCAGCCTTGCTTATCCGGACAGCCCGGGCGTGACTGAAATGATTCAAGACACGGTCGGCATTTCAAACGTCCGGATTCAGAGATTTCCGTTCGCGACCAAACACGCGTTCTTCATCAAGGAATAGTCCGCGCCATGAAGTACACAGATCATCATCTGTATTGGGACGCCCTGCCGCCCCTTGACCCTGAAGAAGCTGACGGAGCCGTCGTCGGCCCCTATTTCCGCGTCTTCAAAATGCGTGACGCCCTGTTCACGCCGATCCGCAATCTTGTGTTCCAAGCTCTCGGCCCGGCAGTCGGTCTTGATGGCGACGCCGCCGATCCATCGGTCCGCGCCGAAATTCGCGATGCGTTGAACGCCACCACGTCGATTAGCGTCGACTATGACATGGCCCTGATGACCCGCCTGGATGTGGCATTGCACCGCGCCCTGAGCCACTACGGATTGCTGGCCGGCGCGAAAGGGATCGAGTTCCCGGTCAATCTTCGGGTCGCGCACGGCGCACCCCCGCCCGGGTATCTGGACGGCGGATACGCCACAGATTTCATTCATTGCGACCCCTGGACCCAAGGCCCCAGCGACATCGTCAACTGCCTGCTGTATATCGATTTCGGCGAGACCAGCAGCCCGATGGATCTTTACCGCGTCGATGATGACGGCCTTCGTCGGATGGCTGAACACGACGGGGGATATCTGGATGCCCGCCCCCTTCTGACCGACCTTACAAAGGTCGAATACGACGCCGGGCCGGGCACTTTCATTCTTTTCGACGCCTTTTCACCCCATGCCACGCATCGTTCGGGCGGAGAGATCCGCATCAGCATCGATTTCCGCCTGCGTCGCGAAGATCCCTATGCAGTGCTCGACGATAAATGGCTGATGCGCAATGTCAGTTGGGCGAAATATTGGAAGCTCAACGACCGCCTGACCGAAGATTACGAACAACGTTGCGCCGACGAATTTGCGCAGCTCGAAGGCAACCCGACCGCCGGCGAGTTTCGCCGCCGCGCCTTGGGCCGTGTTTAACCGGCTTTCGAACATCACACCAACACGACCGGCGCCAGCCCGACGAAAGTTAAGAAAGGCATATCTCAAATGAACGTCATCGGCCTTCACGGTGGAGTTACCACGTTCCAGCACGACGCTGCGGCATCTCTAATCTGCGACGGGAAAGTCGTTGCCTGCGTCGAGGAAGAGCGCTTCTCCCGCATCAAGCACGCCTATGGACAGATTCCGGTGCTGGCTATCCAACAAGCCTTGAAGATCGGTGGTTTGGATATCAAAGACATCGATCTCGTATGTCATTCCGGAATTAAGCACCCCGATCTGGCGAAACGGATCGAACATTACTTCAACCACTTTTTCGGCTATTGCCCGAAAGTGCAGATGTACAACCATCAGGACACGCACATCGCGTCTTCGTTCTATATGTCCGGTTTCGACGAAGCGATGGTGATTTCCTGGGACGGTTTCGGCGATTTCGAAAGCCTAGCAATGGGCCGCGCCGATGCCGACGGGTTCGAGGTCTTGGAACGGTTCGGCCACGAACACTCCCTTGGCATTTTCTATCAGACCCTAACCTCGTTCCTCGGCTTTGCGGCATCCGGCGATGAATACAAAGTTATGGGTCTGTCGCCTTACGGAAATCCTGGGATCGACCTATCGGCCATCATCGACATCAAAGGTGACGGTTATTTCGTTGATAGTGAAATCTGGGATCGAGACCCGCCATCCCGTTCGCACTTCGAACCGCGGTACGGGCCCAAGTTGATCGAACTGCTCGGCGCTCCCCGCCATTCGCATGAACCCATGGAGCAACGGCATCGCGACCTCGCCTACGCCATTCAGGCATCATTCGAAAAGGTCGTGTTGCATCTGGTAACCAAACTGCACGAGCGGACTGGCCTGCGTAAGCTATGCTTGGCGGGCGGGTGCGCCCTCAACTGCTTGGCGAACATGAAGATCCGAAAATTGCCGTTCATCGATGAACTGTTCGTGCAGCCGGCTTCGACCGACCAGGGGACGGCCCTCGGTGGCGCGATTATGGGCGCCGTGTCTCTTGGCGACAAAATCACGCCGCTTGATTCCTATTACCTTGGGCCGGACTACACGGAAGAAGACTATCTCAGTGCTTTGCAACTCACCGGGATGGAGTACACCCGCCCGGACGATGTTTCCCGGACCGCCGCGGAATTGATCGCGGACGGAAAAATTATCGGCTGGGTTCAAGGCCGCGCTGAATTCGGGCCACGCGCGCTGGGCAACCGGTCGATCCTGGCGGACCCCGGCTTGCCAGAAATGAAGGATGAAGTGAACAAACGGATCAAATACCGCGAAGAATTCCGTCCGTTCGCTCCGGCGGTGTTGGCTGAGCATGCCGAAGAAGTGTTCGACATGGAAGGCGAGTCTCCCTATATGACCGTGACCTACCCGGTGCGCGAAGCATGGCAGAAACGCCTGCCCGCGATCACCCATGTCAACAACACAGCGCGCGTCCAGACGGTTTCCAAGACCTCGAACGAAAAGTTTCACCGTTTGATCACGCGGTTCCACGAGTTGACCGGTCGGCCGGCGGTGTTAAACACCAGCTTCAACATCAAGGGGGAACCGATCGTCGAGACGCCCCTGAATGCGATCGCGACGTTTTCGGCAACCGGCCTCGATGCTCTGATTTTGGGGCCCTTCCTGTTGCAGAAGCGCAAAGCTACGCAACCGGGATAATTTAGGGGCCCATCACGCTTTTCGAATAGACAATTGCCTGAGTAATGTACGACGTACCTTCCAACGACACCGATCCAGCCTTTTTCTATATCTCTTCACGCGGCGGAAGTGCGACGACTTGGCTCGGCAGGGCCCTGTCGATGCACCCCTCAGTTGTCGCGTTCCACGGCTCGGAGGCTGTTCCCGCATTCAACGAATGTGGCGGATATCACGATGTCAAACCCGCGGATTTCTTCCGATACTTGAAAACCATGGGAACCATCACGTCGGGCGAAAAGTATTTCGGCGCGATCCATCTGTACTATGGGGATAAAGCCTATGACGCAACGATCGCCGAAAACGGTCTTTTCTCGGCCGTTATTCGCGATCCGATCCGTCGGATAAACTCGCTTTATTGGGATTACGCCCAAAGGCACCTAGGCGGGAATATTACGGACCGAAAGATTAATATCTTCAACGCGCTCGAAGGTCTGCCGGCAGACGATCTGGCCTGCCCCCCGATTTCGGAAGTGCACTGTATTCAGTATGCCTACGAACGGACGAACGACTCCGCCGTCGGCGTGAAATCGGCGGTCGATCCGCTAAGACAGTTTCTTTATCGTTCGAAACAGAACATCAAAGGCATGCTGACGCCGACCCCGCCTCCGAACGACCAGAGTCCGCGCGCCATTGCGCGGTTGTTGGCGCAGGAATTTTCGCATCTGGCGGGGGAGATCGTCGCGTATGACCTGGATTGTTGGCGCGTCTGCAAAAAAACTCGCTCAATGATCCAGATGGAAGAAATGGTCGCGAGCCGAGAGTACTTTCAACAGACTGTCTGGCCTAACGTCGCGCCGCACCTGGAATGCAACGACACCTATCTGGACAGGGTGATGGCCTCGGGTAAAACCAATGTTCATGCACTCGAGGAGCGCGCCAGCATCGACATTTACAACAAGTGGTCTCCTGGATTCCAAAAGGCGTTCCAGGAAATCATCGACGTGTTGGGCCGGAACGAAGTTTCTGAAATGTACCAGAACTTCGGCTACAAGCTGCCCCACTAGGCGACAGCAGAACATCGCCAACGCGCATACCGGCAAAGATCGAGAAGACAATTTCCACCGAGAATAAAAAATTTTACGACCGCCGCTTGATGGATCTGGGCAATTATAGCCTGGTCCGAGCGGACGAGACGGCCGACTGGCAAACGACTTGGGATGCTTTCGTCGCGGCATCGCCGGAAGGGACGGTGTTTTCCGAAACGCCTTTCCTTAGTTCTTTGAACGCCAAGGCCGGGCTTTGGTACTGCCTGCGCGGCGAGGAAAAAGCCGCCGCCGTGTGCGTAATGGAGAGCAACGACGGACGCGAGGCCGTGTCATACCCCAATGTCATTTACAATGGGATCATGTTCGCGCCGCCGCCGGCCAAGCAAAACCATGCGCAGGTCATTTCCGAGCAGTTCCGTATCCTGGCGTTTTTGTCGGGTGAACTGACCGAGATTTATGATTCGATCTCAATGACGTTCCACCCCTCGATCACCGACATGCGGCCCTTCCAGTGGCACAATTACCACAACGAAGGCCCCAGATACGTGATCGACATCCGCTATACCAACGTCCTGCTCCTGGCGAAATACCGCTCTGAAACCGGGATGGAGGACGCGCCAGGCTACATGGAAGCCAACAAATCCCGGCGGCAGGAGCTTCGCTACGCGATTAAGAAGGACTACCGGACGGAAGAAACGTTCGACCCGCAAATGTTCATCGACATGTACCGCAGCACCTTCGCCCGGCAGAATCTGAGCATGGACGGAACGGGCATCGAGGAACTGCCGGCGATGCTGGATGCGATGCATGCTGCCGGACAAACGCGAATGTTCGTCACCCGCACGTCCGACGGCACGCCGGCCTCGATCGGCATTTTCGCCCGAGACGCAAAACGGTGGTACTACCAATTCGGCGCAGGAAACCCCGATTTACGCGACGGACACGCCGGCTCGTTGATGCTTTGGGACGCCATGGCGGCGCTAGCCGAAGACGGCGACATGGAAATCGATCTTGAAGGCGTTAACAGCCCGCAACGCGGCTACTTCAAACTAAGCTTCGGCGGGACCCTGACCCCGTATTATCGCGTCCGCTACTCGGCGGCGGGATAAAGAACGCCAGAACACCCCGAGAAACCCCGAAATTCCTTAGATTCATGGACATTTCGACCGCCAATTTCTATATATGGCTTTGGAGGTTGAACCCGATGGGCTTCCCTCCCAGGACTTCGGATGCCCCGGCAACGACAGGCGAAGATTTGGATAGAGAGCGCGACACATGACCCGCCCCATTAACGTATTGTTTGTCAATCAGCCGTCGAACCCCATGTCGGAGATCGAGCTGAGCTTCGACAAGCAGAATGAGATTTTCAACACGGTCGTCATTCCGCTTGGGGTCCTATACCTGTCTTCGTATCTGAAGCAGCACGTTCCTCAAGTCAGGACGGACGTGATCGATTACGCCTATGAGGTATTCAACCAATCTCATCAGGCCCGAAACATCGATGAGTTGATCATCCGGACCGCGGAACAGATCACGATGAAGCCGGACATTCTGGCTTTTTCGGCAATGTTCTCGGTATCGCATCCATTTTTGCTGAAAGCGGTAGAACTGCTCTCCGCTTTTTGGCCGGAGGCGACCGTCATCGTCGGTGGCAACCACGCCACCAATACGACCAAGATGCTGCTGGAAAATCCCGATGTGGACTATGTGGCACGGGGCGAATGCGAAGAATCGTTCCGTCAGTTCGTCGAAAATTTCGATGATCTGCCTAACCACAAGATCCAGGGCATCTATACCAAAGCGGATATCGACGCCGGTGTCCCGCTGACGATTTCCCAGTATGTCGACAACTTGGACGACATTCCGTTCCCGGATTGGGAATTGATCGATATGGCTGCCTATACCCGATCGACGACCGCGCGGGCGCGCCGAAACGTCGATGGCGCCGATCGGCGTGAATGCTCGATCATGACAACCCGGGGCTGCCCGTTTTCCTGCACCTTCTGCGCCAGCCACACCGTAAACGGGCGCAAGGTCCGGTTCCGGTCGGTCGAAAACGTCGTGAAAGAGATCCAACACCTCTACGACCACTACGGCATTAACCTCATCGTCCCCGAAGACGACCTATTCACCGCCAATCGGCGAAAGGTCGTTCCGTTGCTGAATGCAATCAAGGACTTCCGCGAAACGATTCCGAACTTCGAATTGCAGTTCCCGAATGCATTGTCGGTCAACACCCTGTTCGACGACGTCATGGATGCCTTGATCGAAGCTGGTATGAAGGTCACGAACGTGGCCATCGAGTCGGGCTCCCCCGAAGTCCAACGCGATGTGATCAAGAAGCGCGTCAATTTGGATCGCGCCGTCGAGGTCGTGCGCTATTTCCGCGAACGCGGCGTCACGACCCGCTGTTACTTCATCGGCGGCTTCCCCGGGGAAACCCGCGAACAAATGCTGGAAACCATCGAGTACGCGCGAAATCTGCGATCCGATTGGTGCACGTTTCATATCGCGGCACCTTTGCGCGGCACGGAAATGTACCAGCAGTTCGTCGATGCCGGATACATTAAGGACGACGTGGCGACTTGGTCGACGGCGTTCTTCCAAGAGCGGTCTTTCGACACGCCCGAGATCGGCGCTGAAGAACTGAAGGAATTGTTCTATCGCGCCAACCTTGACGTTAACTTCCTGCACAACCCCAACTTGTTGGAAGGCAACTTCGAAAAAGCCCTGTGGATCTACCGGGACATTGTCTACAGCTACCCGTTCCACATTGTCGGCTGGTACTGCATCATGAAGTGCCATGAAGCACTGGGCGATGAAGACGCAGCCCGCGATACCCGTGCGCGTATTTACAATCTGCTTCAACACGACGCCCGGGCACGACGGATGTACCGCAAGTACGCCGACCTGATTCCCGACATCGAGTTCGATATCGACGCCGAAACCGTCCACGAAGACGAGACGGAACTTGAACACGAGTCGGAAGAATTTCTCGCCGACGAGGCCTTGTCGGACGAATTCCTGTCCTCGCAAGTCAAAGCCAAGAAAGTCCGCGACGGCGAAGCACCCGACAGCACGGACGGCACCCAGAATATTTCCAAACGCCCCCGCAGCCCGCATCAAGCGCCTGCCTGATTTCAGGGCTTCCCGAGCATTGACCTTTTTCGGCGGCGCCTCGATCAAAGCCGCCTCGAGACCCGCCGCGCGCCCTTTTGGCCGCGGCCATAGAACGATGAGGATTCCGTGAGTTTTTCAAAAGAATGGGATGATATCTACAAAGCGAGCGCTCATCTGAGCGTATGGCCGTGGTCCGACCTTGTCAGCTTGGTCAAACGCCATGTCCCGTCAATCGGCCCCGGCACCCGTGTGTTGGAAATCGGATGCGGCGCCGGCGCCAACGTTCCGTTCTTTCAAAGCTTGGGCGTAGATTACTGCGCCGTCGAGGGCAGCCCTTCGATCGTCGCCCAATTGCAGGCTCAGTATCCGGAAATCGCCGACCGGTTCGTCGCCTGCGATTTTACGGAAACCCTGCATTTTGACGGCCCTTTCGACGTCGCGATCGATCGCGGCAGCTTGCCGCACAATTCGGATGCCGGCATCCGCAAGACCGTTTCCCTGGCGTACGATGCCTTGCGCCCCGGCGGCAAACTTATTTCCGTCGATTTGTGCTCAGACCAACATTATGGCGCAACCAGCGGGACCCCCTGCGACGATACCTATACCCGCAAAGACTTCACCGAAGGCGCCTTGGCCGGAACCGGACGTGTCCATTTTGCCGACAAGGAAAACCTGCTCGATATTTTCGCGGATTGGAACATCGAGACCCTAATGCACAAACGCTACGACCCCGTCACCCCGGATACGGGTTTCGTTCTTGCGTTTTGGAATATGGTCGCTGAAAAGCCGGCTTAATCTTCGACCGTACCGACCGTGATGATGCCATCCCGCTCGGCGACCTGAAGACGCGTTAGTCCAAATTCGCCGCATTCTGCCCGACCGCTGTCGAGCGAGAACCGCAAGCCGTGATCTGCGCACGTGATCCACGCACCGTCCAACGGCACATCGCCCAAGCGGCGCGCCAGGTGCGGACATTCATTGACGAAGGCTTGGCAACGACCGTCTCGGCGGGTCAGCAATACGGCTCGACCACCGACGACGGCCTGATAAACCTCTCCTTCGCGAAGATGTTCAGAGCGAATATCTTCTTCTCGCTCGGAAGCCTGGCTCAAAGTTTCGCGCGGCTTGCTCGGCATTTCGGGAAGATCGATTTCTGAAACACCGGCGGGGCCTCCGTCCATCAGGGAAATCCACCCCGTGTGTCGGCGCCAGGCATCCGGCGCAAAGCGCAATGGCAGGCGGTTCAGGCGGATGGCTAGACTGATACGCGTAAAAGCCGAAACGTTGACCTGTGTCGCATGAAGAATTTCCGGATCAAAGATCAGCATATCCCCGTCCCGCATCTCCGGCCGCGTCGGCAAGGGCAGGGGGATACCCTGCGATGCGTACGGAGGTTCGAACCGATGGTCCATGGACGATGCACATCCGGCGCGGTCGAAGAAAAACAGGCCATTGTCTTTGTTGATGCCGGCGATCGCCAACCACAAATTGACCCCGTCGAACGGTTGACCCCACCAACTGTCGACATGGGGACCATGCGTCCAGGCCGACATGGGCAATCCACCATGGTAGGCAATCGTCGCTTCCGGATCCGGGTTTTGAACCGGTCCCTTCACGCCCCGCAGGAATTCGGTCAAACCGATCTTGCCCTGGCACGCCGCGGAAAACGGAAAGACCAGCCGCATCGTCGGCGAGGAATGCAGAACGATATCGCCCTCAAGGCCCAGGCGCTGAACGGCGAATTCGCGGATCGTCTCGATCAACCACATGCGGTTATCCGCAACGAATGCCCCTGCGACGTCCCGGGCGGCGTCGGGCGGGACATGACGGTGGCACAGGGCCAAACCTTCCACCTCGACAGCATCAGCAACCGCGTCGCCACAACACCTTCGAATTGCATCGACGACGCCTCGTTGAAGGCGGGACAAAAGGTCGCTATGTCCATCGAACGCAGGCAATACGGTCCAGGCTTTTTCGTTCAGGACTTCACCGGCAAACCCACGATCGCTTCGGCCCATAGATTGGTATCCCTGCTGGCTCAATTGAGCGCTGACCCTAGCACAATTTTCGACATCCACCCCACAACCGAGCAACCCTCGTGCAAAAGCAATCCATGATGCATTGGGCTGTCGTCGGCGGCGGATTTCGCGGGATCGTCACCGCGATATTATTACGCCAACGCGGCTGCGCCGTGACCCTGATCGAAAAAGCGGCCCATCTCGGCGGGCTGTTATACAGCGGGGACTGGGAAGGTCTGTACATCGACCGCGGCGCCCACTTGTTCGACAACGTCGACGACCATATCACCCAAATGATGCACGATATTCTGGGTCAGGAAATCGTGCCCGTCGACGTCCGATACGCCGCCGTCATGGCCGACCGCAAAGTCGACGGTCTTGCCGTCCCCGACTTCACGTCGTTGTCCGAGGAAACCAAACGCCGCGCCCTGTTTGAACTAATGAATGCCGTCGCCGCCCCCGAAGGGCCTGCGGCGGTAACCTTGAAAGACGTATACGACCAGCGGTTCGGAAAAACCCTGTCGGATCTATTGGACGGGCCCACGCGAAAGATGCTGCGCGCCGAACCCCGGGACTTAGCGCCGGAATCCTTCATTTCCACCCCCTTCCAACGGCTGCGGTTTCTCGACGATTCCGTGACCGAAATTCTCAAGAAATCACCGGATCTGGACGACGTTATCGCCCTGCCGGTCAAGAACGACCCGCTACGCCATTACAAGAATTCGGTCAGTCTTTACCCCCACCGAAACTATTACCCGTTGAAAAAGGGCATGCGGCAATTCTGCGAACAGGCCGCTGACTATCTCCGAAAAATCGGCGTCGACCTTCGGATCGAAACCGGACTGTCCGGCATTGCCAAACACGATGGCAAACTCACCCTCGATTTCGGCGGCGAAGCTTTGGCATGCGACCGCCTGCTCTGGGCCTCCCCGGTGGGCGGCTTGGCCGGACTGCTTTGGGGCGAGAACCCCTTGATGGGATGGGCGACGCCGGTCCCGATGCTGATGTACTATTATCTAGTTCCTCAGGACCGCGTCGGGCCTTACGCCTACATGCATGATTTCTCGGAACAGCACTTGCTGTTCCGGCCAAGCGCGATCGGACGATATGGCGGCCAGATCCGCGAGGACGGCATGACATACGTGTGCCTGGAAGTCGTAACCGATCGCGACAGCGCCGAATGGAACGACCCGGATGCCTTTGCGGAACGTGTCTGGCAGGAAGCCGCGGATTTAGGCGTGGTCGAGGGTCCCTGTCCCGAAACCCGCATGGTTCACGCCATGCCGGTCACCTACGTCCCACCGAAGCCCGGCTTCACCCAGCGCCGCGACGCCTTGATGACACGACTGCAACAAGAATTCGACGGGCGTGTGCATGCCCTGGAACAACACGCCTTTTCAAAGACCGATATCCAAGAAGCGATCGAGCTATGGATGCAATGAACAACGTGACGGCAGAATGACCCAGAACCAAGACAAGACCTTGAACCCCACCGCAGCCATCGACGCCGCCCCTGATCAGGGCCAATGGATGCATGAGCTGCTTCGCCGCCTGTTTCCGATCTGCCGCAGCCTGACCGGCCCCGGCAACCGCGAAACCCTGGCGATCCTGAAGGAGCATATCGACGGCTTGAACGTCGTCGAGGTGCCGACGGGAACCGAGGTGTTCAGCTGGACCGTTCCCA
The DNA here is from genome assembly GCA_002433335.1 of Rhodospirillaceae bacterium UBA6608. Next base: position 30,662 of record DJHY01000223.1, read on the forward strand.
ACGAGTGGATTCCGAAGTCGGCCGAAATCACGGGGCCGGACGGCCAGGTCCATGCTCGGTTCGCCGACAACAATCTTCATCTCGTCAACGGCGCCCAGTCGATTGACGTCGAACTTGATCGCGACGAATTGCTGGAACGCATTTATAGCCTGCCCCAATCGCCGGACCTGATTCCCTACGTCACCAGCTACTACCACCCGCATTGGGGGTTCTGCATGCGCGACGACGAGAAGCAGGCGCTGCCGCCGGGAAAATACAGAGCGCGGATCGATGTTGAAAGCCGCCCTGGACATCTAGTTTATGGCGAGGCCGTCCTGCCCGGTGCGTCGGAACAGGAAATCCTGATCGACACCTACATCTGCCACCCTTCGATGGCCAACGACAACCTCTCCAGCGTGGTCGTCGCTACCGCTCTATACGGCTTGCTCGCGCAGCTCCCGAAACGGCGTTACACCTATCGTTTCGTGTTCGTGCCGGAAACGATCGGCTCGCTATGTTGGCTGATGAACAATGAAGACGGCGCGGTTAAGCGCATCCATGCCGGCCTTGTTCTCAGCTGTGTCGGAGACGGTGGCCCCTTCACTTTCAAAAAGTCGCGCAGCGGCAGCACGGAAATCGATCGTATCGCCGCCTGCGTACTGGGCGACAAAGGCGCGGCCGTGGATTTCTTCCCAAACTCCGGCAGCGACGAACGGCAATTTTGTTCGCCCGGATTCGACCTTCCGGTAGGCATGCTGTCGCGGACCTATCCAGGAAAGTGGCCTTACTACCATACCTCTGGCGACACGGCGGAACGGGTCACCCCGGACAACCTAGGGGGAAGCCTGGAAATGGCCATGCGTATCGTCGCCGCCTTGGAAGCCAATGCTCAAATCTATCGCCGGACCGACCCCCGGGGTGAACCGATGCTGTCGAAGTACGATCTGTACCACCGCCAGAATCTGCGCCGGAACACGGATATGGACGCCGAGCGGCAATCGCGAGGCGCGCTGATGTGGCTGCTGAATCTGGCCGACGGTCGCCATAGCCTGCTGGAGATGGCCGAGAAATCCGGTAGCGATATTCTGATGCTCTCCGATTGGGCTGAAAGATTGACCGAAATCGGCTTGCTTCAGGAAGGCGCTGCGTAGCGTGCATCCGGGGGCGACCGACCGATCTGTGAACGACAGGCAACCCGTGGTTGCCTTGCGCCCGGTCGGCGCTGATGACTGCATGCGGCTTTATGACTGGCAGCAAGACCCCGCGACCCGCCGTTTCGCCCGCAATCCGTCGATTCCCACACCGACCGAACATCGGGAATGGTTCGATCGAAAACTAGCCGATCCGACCTGTCTGTTCTTCATTGTTCAAGCTGGCAATGACGACGTGGGGTTCCTGCGCCTCGACCGGAGGCCTGACGAGGCTGAATCCGCCTATGAGGTTTCGATCGGTATCGCCCCGGCGCATCATGGCCGGGGGTATGGCCGGCGGGCCTTGGAAGAAGCTCGGAAAGCCTTACCCAAAGCCGTTTTTCACGCCTGCGTGCTATCAGGCAACGAACCGTCTCACGCCTTGTTTCGTGCGGCGGGATACATCCAATGCCAAGACGAATGGTACAGGTCCGATCCGAGATGACGACTGAACAACGCCTGGAAACGACCTTCATGTTCGGCAATCGGCCCATCGGTCCGTCGTATCCGCCGTTGATCATCGCCGAGCTTTCCGGCAATCACAACGGCGACAAAGCGCGGGCGATCGCATTGATCGACGCTATTGCCGCCGCAGGCGCGGAAGCCGTGAAGTTTCAGACCTATACGGCCGATACGATCACCATCGATCACGACGGCCCCGATTTTCTGATCGACGACGGCCCCTGGAAGGGTCGTCGCCTACATGAGCTGTACCAGGAAGCGCATACCCCCTGGGAATGGCATGCCGACCTTCTCGCCCACGCGCGCGCGAAAGGACTATTGCCGTTCAGTTCCCCGTTCGATGCCTCGGCCGTTCGTTTCCTCGAAAGCCTTGATTGCCCGGCCTATAAAATCGCGTCGTTCGAATGCATCGACACCCCCCTTATCCGCACCGCCGCCGCGACAGGGAAGCCGTTGATCATTTCAACCGGATTAGCGGACCAAGCGGAGATCGACGCAGCGGTTGCCGCCGCACGCGAGGGCGGTGCGAGCGGCGTTGCGTTGCTGCACTGCGTAAGCGCTTATCCGGCGCCCGCTGAAGAATATAATCTTCATACCATCCCGGCCCTGCGCCAGAGGCATCGCGTAGTCGTCGGCCTATCCGATCATACCCTTGGAACTGCGACTGCCGTCGCCGCCTGCGCCCTGGGGGCTTCGATCATCGAAAAGCACGTCACCCTGGCCCGCGCCGACGGTGGCCCAGACAGCGGCTTTTCGCTGGAACCCGACGAGCTGGCCCGTCTGATCGAGGACTGCAAAACCGCCTGGCAGGCCCTGGGCGGCATCCGCCAAGACCCGACCGAAGCCGAGAAAGGCAACGTGCGCTTTCGTCGCTCGTTGTATGCCGTGCGCGACATCGCCGAAGGCGAATTGTTCAGCGCTGAAAACGTCCGCTCGATCCGACCGGGATACGGCTTGCCGCCGTCCGAAATCGACACCGTCATCGGGCGCCGAGCCCAAACCGCAATCGCACGCGGCACACCGCTGAACCGCAACCTGATTGTAGGAACCGACTAAGCCCGACCGCTACGACGACGGAACCTTGAATCCCCGGGGCGTTCCCTGTATCGAACTGATGGCCCCCTGAATTTTCACCGATCCCGCCCTTTTCCGAACGTAAACATAGGACGCACCTGGTCAAATGACGAAACCGTTCTACCGCTGTTCTTCATGCCTTCTCCCGAACACCAAACCCGACCTGCATTTCGAAGGCGATACCTGCCTGGCCTGTAAGTTCCAGCGCCATCAGGATCACACCGTCGATTGGGATGCACGGCGCAAGGAGTTCGACGAACTGCTCGGTTCGCTCAAACGTTCCGACAGTGAATACGACTGCCTGGTAGCAGTCAGCGGCGGCAAGGACAGCGTCTATCAGGCCTATCTGACCACGCAGGTCGCCGGCCTGAAGCCGTTGCTGGTTTCGTTCGAGCCGTCTTATCCGACCGAAGTCGGACGCCAGAACCTCTCCGTCATGACCGATGCCTTCAATGCGGACCTGCTGCAGTTGAAGAAATCGAGCACCTACAGAAAGCTGGCCCGGGCCGGATTCGATCTGGTCGGCGATCACGAATGGCCGAACCATGTCGGGATTTTCTGCTGGCCGGTGCAGATGGCGGTGAAACTGCGGATTCCGACCATCTTCTATGGCGAGCCGGGCGGCTATATCGGATTGGGCCGGTGGGAGAAGATCGAATCGGAAAAAACGGTCACCCGCGAACACATCGAGCAATACGTCGGCATGAACGGCCTGCGGTTGAGCGACATCCTCGACATCGATCCTACAATCAGTAAGAAAGACGTCATTCCCTACGTCTACCCTTCGGAAGAGGAACTCGGCCAACATGAGATCACGGCCTACAACCTCGGCCATTTCTTCCATTGGGATACGCAGCGCAATATTCGGTTGATCAAAAAGTTCGGCTGGCAGACCGCGCCGGAACGCACCGAAATGGATTTCGGCAACTGGGAAAGCATCGATTGCGGTTTCATGCCGATGCACCAGTATTTCAAGTTCATCAAATACGGATACTCTCGCGCCACCGACCATGCGTCCTATGAACTTCGCCATGGACGCCTCAGCAAGCGCCAGGCCATCGAATACATCATGGAATACGATTGGCCCCTGCCGACCCGCTATTTCGAAGAGTTCCTTGAGTTCTTGAGCATCGACGAAGACTATTTCTTCAAAACCGTGGATCGGTTCGCCAACCCCCTGTTGTTCGAGGTCGACAATAAGAACGACTTCGTCCGAGCCTGGGACAACAACCTGGTTCTCAAAGACATCTGGTTCGAAAGCCTGAAAGCCTAAGCAGGCGCGAATGATCGGCCTCATCAATCTGGGGATCAACAACCTGTACTCTGTGGAGCGCGTGCTCCGCAGCGTCGGCGTTGCCTATGAGACCAAGCTGCGGGACGACCTGAGCGCCTATGACAAGCTGGTGTTGCCGGGGGTCGGTGCTTTTACCGCCGCCATGGACAATATCCGGGAGCAACGGCTCGATACGCGTATCAAGGATTTCGTCGACCAAGGCGGCAGCCTGTTCGGTATCTGTCTTGGAATGCAGCTGTTGTTTTCGACAAGCATCGAAGGCGGCCAGGACGTATCTGGGCTGGGCTTGATCCCGGGTCGGGTGACCCGGCTGGCGGAAACCGATGCCTGCCGACTTCCTCATATCGGCTGGAACGAAGTGATCCAAACAACGCCGTCCAAGATCTTCAATGACGTCCCGTCCGGTGGGCATTTTTATTTTCAACATTCCTTTGCCGTGCGCCCAGAAGATCCGAACGTCATCATTGCCGAAAGCGTCCATAGCGAACGCTTCCCCTGCGCCGTGCAGTCGGGAACCGTTTTCGGGGTGCAGTTCCATCCTGAGAAAAGCTACCAGAACGGCTTCAACCTGATGCAGGCCTTCCTGCGGTCGTAACCGAATGCTCACCAAACGCATCATTCCGATCGTCCAAGTCCGGAATTACCAGATCGTCAAAAGCCGCCGGTTCGGCGACTATCGGGTTTTCGGCAACTTCGAACAGACCGTCGCCGTCTATAACGGACGGCGCGTCGATGAGCTTGTCATCGTCGATATCGATGCGTCAAAAACAGAGGCAAAGCCGGACACGCGCATTCTGAAATTCCTATCGCGCGATCTGGATATTCCGCTGACCTATGGCGGCGGCGTCACCGATCTGACCGATATCGAAAACTGCCTCGCCAATGGATGCGACCGCATTGCACTCAACAACATCACATTGAGCAGCCTGGATATGGTCGCCAAGGCCGTCGCGGTCTTCGGCTCTCAATGCATCGTCGGTTCGGTCGACTACAGCTATGTCGATGGCGTCCCCATGGTGTTCAGCCATGTCGAGAACGAACCGATTGCGAAAAGCCTGGAAACCCATCTTGAAGATCTGCAGAACGTCGGCATTGGCGAGCTGCTGCTGACCAGCGTCGATCACGACGGGATGATGAACGGGTACGATAGCCGATTGAAAGATTTCGTGGGCTCCGTCACGTCGCCGATCCTGATCAACGGCGGCTGCGGCACACCGGAGCATATTGCCGAGGTGGCGCCCGACTATGCCGGATGCTGCATGAGCAGTTTGTTCCAGTACTCGCAGTATGGCTATCGGGATATCAAGGATTTCCTCCGGGATAAGGGCATCCCAGTCCGGTGAACCGGATCGTATTTATCGAAAGGTTGGACCGCATAACCCTGCTGGTTGCCTTCGTGCACCGGCTGCTCGGTCGCTCTGTGTACTATAAGGAGCTAACCCCAACCTTTAGAAAGCACGATTTCGTTGACCGGCTACGGCGATACGGGCTTTGCCCGCATAATTATCTCGGTCGACCTGGGTCATTGTATACGGACTACCTGGACGCCCATGTCGCGGCCTCTAATAGCTGTCTGCAGAATACGCTGAAGCGCCATCCTCTGTATGAACGCACCCGCGCCATGTGGCCCGAGACGTCACCTGATGTTATCGATCACGCGATGATGGCGTCGTTGTTCAACGACAACCATCTTGCCTACGGCTGTTCCAGCGTCCCCTTACTGCTTTCGCTGCCGGGTTCGAACGACGGTTCCACGCGCATCGTGGTCTACCCCTATACGGCCGCCGGATGTCTTTTGCTCGAAAGCCATTTCAGTGCGCGCGCCGAGGTTCGTGTTTCATCCTGCCATGTCTATGTCCAAGGGGCCTGGGCGATCACCAAACGGCTGTTCCAACGGCTCGCCGCCAAGCTGCGCCTGGGGCGCAAGCCAACAACTGATCAAGCATCATCGGATCAGAAGCAACGGCGCCGACCGGTCGAGGCGACCCCCCCTTTCGCCGGCAAGGAGGTTTTATTTTTCCCCCACGTCAGCCTTCGGTATTCCTCTTTCTTCAAGAAAACCTACCTATTTCAATATGAAGGTCCTGGATACGGTCGAGGTGACACTTGCGTAGTTTGGACCCAGGCCGGACGCGACCGCCTGTCCGAACGGTACATGGAACGATACGGCATAGCCTATATCGCGATCCCCGAGCGAACGTCCATCAGCCAGGCTTTGCACTTGATACGCGAAACCGTTCGCACCGGCGGCCTCCGCACCCTGGGGAACCTATTCGCGACCGTGGCCTTGGTTCGCTTTATCGTCCGCGTTTCCGTCGCGAAGCAATTCTTCGCTCAGTTCCAAGACGCTAAGGTCGCGCATGTTCATTATGACGCCCTGTTCCCGCCTCATCTGACCCTGGCCATGGAACTGAACGGCATTCATGTGGCGGCCCTTCAAGATCGCGTTTTTCAATACCGGTACTACCCGCACCTGTTCTATCGAACCTATTTCGTGGAAAATGAAACGACGGCGGCCAAAATGTGCCGTGATGCAGGTTATCTGGCGCAGAAGTTCATTCCCATCGGCGTTCCCCGAATCGATCATGTCCGTTGCGATCGCCAACATGTGCGGGATCGAATCATGCGGTTGGCGGATGGCCGCCGGGTTGTCGTTTGTTTTGGCTTGTTTCCGATATCAGACGATGACGTCGGCATTTACGGCGAAGACGGAACGTCGGCCGAGAGCAACAAGGAATTCCTGGAAACCGTTCTTGATCTTGCAGGACGCGACCCCGGGTTCTTTTACTATCTGCGCCTCAAGGATACCGATTTCATCGCCCAAGGCTTCGAGCCGGCCCTGGTGGCCCGGTTGCGCGCGACCGACAATGTGTTTCTTGACTTGAATCTCAGGGCCACAGGCTCTTATGAACTGCTTGCCCTTGCAGACATCGTATTCGGTAAGTTGAGCATGATCATCGAAGAAGCCCGCGCCGCAGGCAAACCCGCATTCTATTATGATCCGGAAGGGTATGTCCGGGGCGTGGACTTCGTCGAAGACCCGGATGCGGTGATCGCCGCTGACCGAAATAAGTTGTTCGAGATGATACAAAATCCGCAATCATATGCGGCGGCCAAGCAGCCGCAGGTGCGTGCCGGCAATGACGGATACGAAGCAGTCCGACAAACCATCATGAATTTCAAACCGGACGGCCGCGGCTTTTCCGCTGCGACGCCGACCCTATCTTCATCACATTCCGCGAAAACCGAAGGCGATACGATATGGACGAACTGAATGGCCGATCAATTCTGGTGACCGGCGGCACGGGCTCGTTTGGACGGGCTTTTGTTCAAGAAGCCTTGAAGCACAAAGAGCTCAACCGCTTGGTCGTCTATTCCCGCGACGAATTGAAGCAGTTCGAAATGGCGCAGGAGATCAAAACACCGCGTCTCCGCTATTTCATTGGCGACATCCGCGACGAAGACCGCTTGAAGCGGGCCTTGGTCGGCGTCGACACGATCGTGCATGCGGCTGCGATGAAGCAAGTGGTCGCCGCCGAATACAATCCGATCGAATGCATCAAGACCAACGTCCTGGGTGCCGAGAACATCATCAACGCCGCGATCGATTGCGGCGTGAAGAACGTGATCGCCCTATCGACGGACAAAGCGGTCAACCCCATCAATCTTTACGGCGCGACCAAGCTTTGCTCCGACAAGCTGTTTATCGCCGCCAACCATCTTGGCAGCAAGGGACCGACGCGGTTCTCTGTGGTCCGCTACGGCAACGTCATGGGATCGCGGGGAAGCGTCATCCCGTTCTTCATGAAGATGCGCGATACAGGAAAACTTCCCATCACCGACCCGCGCATGACCCGCTTCTGGATTACCTTGGAACAGGGCGTGCGGTTCGTCATTCGCTCGCTGGCGATGATGAAAGGCGGCGAAGTCTTCGTGCCGAAAATTCCGTCGACCAAGGTTACCGACTTGGCCGATGCCATTGCACCTGAGTGCGAACAAGAAGTCGTCGGCATCCGCCCGGGCGAAAAAATTCACGAGGTCCTCGTCCCCAAAGACGAAGCCCGCCACACTTGGGAGTTCGAAGATTTCTACGTCATCCGACCCAGCCATCATATGTGGGCCGAGGACGACAAGGTTCTGTACGAGGGAAGCGCCGGGACGCCGGTCGATCCCACCTTCGAGTACTCGAG
>DJHY01000115.1 GCA_002433335.1 Rhodospirillaceae bacterium UBA6608
GAAGCAGAGGCGGCCTATGAAAGCCTGCTCACAGGGCTGAACGAAGACGACCCCGCTTATGCCGACGCCCGCATGTGCAGGGGAATGATCCGGATGACCCTGCACGGCCCCGCCGCGGGGGTCGAGGACTACGAGTGGCGGTGGAAGACCAAAGAAGCGCGCTTGCCGGACACGTCGCAGCCTTATTGGGACGGATCATCCCAGGCGGATAAACGCATTCTGTTCTTTGGCGAACAGGGCTTTGGCGATGCGATCCAATTCGCCCGCTATGCGCCTTTGGTCGCTGGGCGCTGCGCCCAGGTGATTATGCCTTGCAAACCGCCCTTGCAGCGTTTGATGAAAAGCTTGGGCGGGGCGGTCGAGGTAATCGGCGAGAAGGTCCATCGCGAAGCCTTTGATTCGTACGTCCCCGCCATGTCCTGCATGCGCTTGCTGGGGGCCGAGCTTTCGGCGCTGCCGAAGGATGTTCCTTACCTGACCGCCAGCGACGAGGACGTCGCGCGGTTCCGCCCGGTGATCGAAGGGCATGACGGACTGCGCGTCGGGATTGCCTGGACCGGAAGTCCGACTAACGCGCACGATTGGAAACGGGCGATTGAGCCCGGGTTGTTCTCTGCGTTGGCGGGCGTTCCGGGAACAACATTGTTCAGCCTGCAAAAGCTGCGCGACGATACACCGGCGAATTTGCGCTCCGTGCCGGATGGCGCGGTCGATCTGTCGGCCTTGCTGACGGATTTCGCCGACACGGCGGCGGCGATCCAATGCCTTGATCTGGTGATCACCGCCGATACCTCGGTTGCGCATCTGGCGGGGGCGTTGGGCAAGCCCGTTTGGACGATGCTTTCGAAGGTGCCGGATTGGCGCTGGATGGTGGATCGAGACGACAGCCCCTGGTACCCAACCATGCGATTGTATCGACAGTCTACGTTCGGTGATTGGCCGGCGGTGATGGCGCGGGTTGCCGCGGACTTGGCGGCGGTGCGGGGGGGCGACGGTAACGACCGTCGCAAGGGCCGGTTTACTCGGCTGCTTCCTTGGCGTCGCTGAGCCAGGCCGTCAGGTCTTCCAACGCCCGTTGCGACAACAGGATTTTACGATCGCGTCCGCGCGGCCGCTGCTTTTTCGGCAGGTCGTCGGTCGGCAGGGGCGGGAACAGGCCGAAGTTGGCGTTCATCGGCTGGAAGGTCTCGGCCTCAGCCCCGCCGGTGATATGGTTCAACAGCGCTCCGATAGAGGTTGTGGCCGGGGGAATGGACGGCTCCCGCTCCAGCCGTTCGGCGGCGGCGAAACGGCCCGCTAACAGGCCGATCCCCGCACTTTCCACATAGCCTTCGCAACCGGTGATCTGACCGGCGAAGCGCAGGCGCGGCTGGCTTTTCAGGCGCAGCGCCCCGTCCAGCAAGGTCGGGCTGTTGATGAAGGTATTGCGGTGAATGCCGCCCAGGCGGGCGAATTCGGCGTTTTCCAGGCCGGGAATGGTGCGAAACACGCGGACCTGTTCGCCATAGGTCAGCTTGGTCTGGAACCCGACCATGTTGTAGAGCGTGCCCAGGGCATTGTCCTGGCGCAGTTGCACCACCGCGCCCATGCGCGTGTCCGGGGCGTTCGGATTGGTTAGGCCGACCGGCTTCATCGGGCCGAAGGACAGGGTGCGCGGGCCGCGTTCGGCCATCACCTCAATCGGCAGGCAGCCCTCGAAATAGGGCGTGTCCTTTTCCCATTCCTTGAATTCGTGTTTTTCCGCGGCCAGCAGCTCGGCGATGAAGGCCTCGTACTGCTCTCGGGTCATCGGCAGGTTGATGTAATCCTTGCCGTCGCCTTTGTCGTAGCGGCTTTGGAACCAAGCGACGTCGAAGTTGATCGAGTCCTTGTGGATGATCGGCGCGATGGCGTCGAAGAACGCCAGTTGGTCCTGTCCGGTCAGCTCGCAGACGGCCTGGGACATCCCGGGCGAGGTGAGGGGCCCGGTCGCGATGATCACGCTGGACCAGTCTTCAGGCGGCAGGCCGTCGATCTCGCCGCGCTCGATGGTGACCAGCGGGTCGGCTTCCAGTGCTTCAGTGACGGCTTGAGCAAAGCCTTCGCGGTCGACCGCCAGGGCAGCCCCGGCGGGCACGCGGTGTTCGTCCGCCGCGCGGATGATGAGCGAGCCGAGTCGGCGCATTTCCTCGTGCAGCAGGCCGACAGCATTGGTTTCATAATCGTCGGAGCGCAGGGAATTCGAGCAGACCAGTTCGGCCAGGGAATCCGTTTGATGGGCGTCGGTTGCCCGATCCGGGCGCATTTCGTGCAAAACCACCGGCACGCCGGCGCGGGCCAGTTGCCAGGCCGCTTCCGAGCCTGCGAGGCCGCCGCCGATAACGTGGACCGGCTGGGGATTTTTGCTGTCTTTGGGGGCTGTGCCGTTCATGGGCGATTGATAGCCACAAAAGGCGCTGGGAGCAATCGCCGCTATATGTAATTCTTCCCGCTAAGCGCGAAGATTTACCCTTCGTTTACATGGCGCTACCTATATTCTGGTCTGATACGCGTAAACATCGACGCCCTGGGGCTCAGGGCGCTGGATAGGAGTGTGTTGATGACGCTGCAGGATTCACGCGAATTCGGCGATCATCACTGGAAGAAAATCTCCCAGCAGGAGCTGGATGAGATTCTCAACAAACACATGCTGTTCGCCAACGGTCGCACCGGTGGCGAGCGGGCGACCCTGTCCATGTATGACTTGAGCTATCTTGATCTGGCAGGCCGTAATCTGGCGCGGATCGAATGCGCCGGCACGCTGTTCTGCCATTGCGACCTTTCGGGCGCAAATTTGGAAGGGGCGGTGTTGTTCGCCGCCGACATGCGGTTCACCAATCTGAAGCGGGTGATCCTGGACAAGGCAGATATTCGCGGGGCCTGCCTTGCTGGATCGGACCTGACCGGCGCCTCGCTGGTCGATGCCGACATGCGCGATGGGGTGCTGTTGAAGCCCAAGCGCGGCGGCGGCGATCTGGTTCCGGTCATTCACGAAGACGCCACCGGCGGGATTGAGAAAGCGACCATTCGCGGCGCCGACATGACGGGGGCCAAGGTCTCCGATTCCATGATCGTGCAGACCGACATGACCGACTGCATCCTGCGCAACGCCAAATTCATCCGCACCAACCTGTCCTTGTCGAACCTGACCGGCTGCGATTTGGAAGGGGCTGATTTTACCGACGCCAACCTTTCCGGCGCGATCTTCCACGGGGCGGTGTTCAACAACACCAATCTGTCGAATGCGGACCTGTCGGGCGCGGACCTGGTGGGCGCGATCTTCGACAACATGGACCTGACCAAGGTCAATCTGGACGTGGCCTATCTGGCCAAACGCGTCGAAGACATGGATATGAGCCTGCAGGAAGCGGTGCTGCTCCATGCCAAATGGGTCGAGGCCAATGGGACCGACGGCCGTCGAGCCGTGTTCTCGAAGACCGATCTGACGGGTAAGGACCTGTCCGGGGTCAATCTGGCGGCGTCCGATTTTTCGTTCGCGATCTTGCAGAAGATCAATTTCTCGCGGTCCGAATTGCTGATGGCCGATATGTCGTTCGCCGACCTTCGCCGGGCCAACATGGCGCGGGCAGATCTGCGTGGGGCCAAGCTAAGCCGCGCCAACCTGGCGGAAGCCAACATGGTCGGGGCATTGCTGTCCGATGTCATCATCTCGACCAAGGCGCAGGGCGGGAAGGTTCGCGCCAATCTGGAGCATGCCATTCTGCGCGAAGCCAAGCTGAACGGCGCGGATATGCGCAACGCCGATATGGAATCGGCGGACCTGCGGGGCGCGGATTTGCGTGATGCGGATTTGCGCGGCGCCAGCCTGTTGGACGCCGACCTGACCAACGCGGACCTGCGCGGCGCCAGACTTGCCGGATCGGACCGGCGCGGCGCGGTCGGCCTGCCGTCCGAATTCGCCGACGACAGCGGCGATAACGACGAATAACCCTGCCTTAGACAGACGCACCGGAACCGAGACCTCAGCGCCATGGATCTGCAGAATTTCCAATTCGATCAACGCATGATCACCAGCATGTTGCTGGTCGTCCTCGCCTATTTCATCGGGCGGCGAATTCCCCGTTGGATTTCCGGCGTTCCGTACGTGAAGCCGGACCAAGCCCGGGCGCAACTGGACGCCAACCCCCATGTGCTGGTCGTCGATGTTCGCGCGCCCAGTCAGTTTTCCGGCAGCGACGGCCATATCAAGGATGCCCTGAACCTGCCCTTGATCGATCTGATGGGGCGGATCCGGCACATCAAACAGGACCTGGCGCAATACGCCGAGACGCCGGTTCTGGTGGTCTGCAAGTCCGATCAGTTGTCGGCCCGCGCCGCGCGTATCCTGCGCAAGAACGGCCTGAACAAGGTTTCGGTCCTGGACGGCGGGTTGAAGGCCTGGAAAAAGGCCGGCCAACCGGTCGTCAACGCCGCCTGATTCAAGGGCTTTCGGTCTGCGGCGATTGACCGGGCCTTGCCCGCTGTGACACCCTGTCGGCAGAAACATCCACCGACGGACCAATAAAAATGACCACCGAAATGACCCCGACCGATGTCGCGGCCCTGGCCGAACAGGTGCCCGATGGCGGTTTGCTCGTGCTGCCGCCCGATTACAGCTTCGTTCCCATGGAATTGATCCGCGCCCTGGTGCGCCGCGGCGTGCGCGACCTGCATGTTCTGGCGGTGCCGGTTTCCGGCATGGCGGCGGACCTGTTGATCGGCGCCGGATGCGTCAAGACGATGGAAGCCGCGGCGGTCAGCCTGGGCGAGGCCGGATTGGCCCCCAGCTTTACCCGTGGCGTGCTGGACGGCAGCCTGAAGATGAAGGACAGCACCTGTCCCGCCATTCATACCGCGTTGCAGGCTTCGGAAAAGGGCGTGCCCTTCATTCCCCTGTGCGGCGTGATCGGATCGGACATTGCCAAGCACCGCGACGATTGGAAGGTCGTGGACGATCCGCTGGAACAAGGCAACGGGCCGATCCTGTTGGTCCCGGCGATCAAGCCCGATGTGGCGTTGATCCATGCGCCCCTGGCGGACCGCTACGGGAATATCTGGGTCGGTAAGCGGCACGAGCTGTTCACCATCGCTCATGCGGCCAAGACGTCCTTGGTCACTTACGAAGAAATTCACGACGGCGACCTGACCGAAGACCCGGTGCTGTCCGCCGGGACCATTCCGGCGATGTATATCGGCGGTTTGGCCCAGGCCAAGAACGGCGCCTTGCCGTTGGGTCTGGCCGGTTCCTACGACGCCGATATGGCGCATATCCAAGCCTATGCCAAGGAAGCCCGCACCCAGGAAGGCTTCGACGCTTATCTGAAGCGCGAGGTTCTGGGCGTCGAGGCGGAGGCCGCATCGTGACCGCGCAGACCGCTTATTCCCCCGAAGAATTCCTGATCACCACGATCACCCGCCTGTTGCCGGAAAAGGGCAACGCGGCGGTGGGCGCGGCCTCGCCCGTTCCCGGATCTGCGGTGCTGCTGCAGCGTGAGCTGACCGGCGGGGCCTTGCGGGCCTCGTTGATCCAGGGGACGTCCAATAATCCCTTCACCGACGGCGGGCGCGAATTGTTCGACGCGGCCGGGCAGGGGCGGATCGACGTGTTCTTCCTGGGCGGGGTGCAGATCGATGGACAGGCCAACCTGAACCTTGTCGGTACCGGCGAATACCCGAACCTGGACCGGCGATTCCCCGGCTCGTTCGGATCGGCCCATATGTATTTCGTCGTTCCCCGCGTGATCCTGTTCCGCCCGGAACATACCCGCCGGGTGTTCGTCGAAAAGGTAGATTTCATCAGCGCACCGGGCGTCAGCCCGCCCGATGTGTACCGCCCGGGCGGCCCGCATGCTCTGGTGACGGAGCTGTGCATCATGTCGTTCGACCGGAAAAAGGGACGTTTTCGCCTGGAAAGCGTTCATCCTGGCCATTCGGTCGAGGAAGTGCGTGACAATACGGGCTTCGATTTCGACGTCCCCGATACCGTGCCGACCACGGCGGAGCCGGAACCGGAACGCCTGGACGTTCTACGCAGCAAGATCGGCCGGGAAATCGCCGGAACCTATCCGGAATTCGCCGAGCGAGTCTTGGGTTTCAAGGCCCAGGAGTCGGCTTGAGCCATAGGTCCGGGGCAGCCGCCCCGGACCGGCGCTATCCCCCAATGAGTGCGCGTTTCAGCCTTTTGTGCACCTGCACGAGGATGAACGCTTGCATATTTATTTTTTGTCATGACTGTGCCATATTGTCTGGGCTGACAGAACGTCACCCTTAGAGCGGAGAAGCGCGATGATTGATCAAGCTTCGAACTTAGCGTCATACCCATTGACGCTCGTGAAGCAGATTTCTCAAAGCACCGAGAACTCGCTTCAGCAAACTCGTGAAGAGGTCGAGGATGCTGTCGAGAGTGGTTTCCGTTCTGAGCAACGGCAATCACTCGAAGAATCGACCTCTCCTTCGGCGGCCACTCAGCCGTCTCAGGACAGCAACTCCTCTGGTGAGGACCGTGGAGGAAACTCCGCGAACCAGCCTACCGGTGAGGGCTCTGCCCAAACCGCCAGAGGCAATGTCGTGAATGATGTTGCCTAACCCTCTAGCTCCCCCTTCGGGGGAGGTTGGCAAACCGTCGTCCCTCGGGACGGCACTGTCTCAACCCTAGGAGGCGTTCTGAAAGCACGGCTGAGCCTCCCCGGTTTCCGGGGGGGCTCTTCTGTTTTCTGGGTATGCGAAGGACCCTTTTTTTGAAATGGCGGGCGCTTCCGTTTTATTGCGCCCTGTGCCACAACGAGGGCCCCGCCGAGATCGCCGGTCCCTGACCGACAATCGTACAAGCAAGCAGGCCAACGGTCCGATCCGCGTTCGGTGCGCGACGGACCTGCGGTGGAGCCCGGCGGCCTTGGTTTTTGACGAACGGAGTTTTCTTCATGCCCGGACCTCTCGACGGCATTCGTGTTCTCGACTTTTCGCGTGTTCTGGCCGGACCCTGGTGCGCTCAGATGCTGGGCGACCTGGGCGCCGAGGTGATCAAGATCGAAAGCCCCGAGGGCGATGACGTGCGCTTTTTCGGCCCCCCGTTCGAAAAGGGTGAAAGCGCCTATTTCCAGGTCACCAACCGCAATAAGCAGAGCATCGTCGTCGACCTTAAAACCGATGAGGGCAAGGCCATCGCCCGCGACCTGGCGCTGAAAAGCGACGTCATCATCGAGAACCTGCGGCGCGGCGCGATGGAGAAATACGGCCTGGGCTATGAACAGCTGAAGGCCGACAACCCGGGTTTGATCTTTTGCGCGGTGTCCGGCTATGGCCGGACCGGGCCGGCGGCCGAGCGCGCGGGATATGATTTCCTGATCCAGGCGGAAAGCGGCCTGATGTCCCTGGTCGGCGGGGCCGATCAGCCACCGACCAAGGTCGGCACTGCGATCACCGACATGGTGGCGGGGCAGGATGCCGTCGCCGGGGTTCTGGCGGCCTTGTTCCACCGCGAGCGCACGGGCAAGGGCCAGTTTGTCGATATCGCCCTGTTGGACAGCGCCGTGGCGCTGCTGGCCAACCAGGGGGCGGGTTATCTGATGACCGGCGAGCGGCCCAAGCGCCTGGGCAACGACCATCCCTCGGTTTGTCCTTATCGTCCGTTCGAGACCAAGGATCATCCGGTCGCCCTGGCGATCGGGGCCGACCGCCAGTTCCGCAAACTGGCGCAAGTTCTGGGGCATCCGGAAATGGCCGACGATCCGCGCTTTGCCAGCAACGGCAAGCGCGCGGAAAACCGTGTCGCCCTGTACGAAATCATGGAAGCCGCCTTCATGACGCGTGGACGCGACGAATGGTTGGTCGACCTGCATGCCGCGGGCCTGCCCGCCGGGGCCATTCGCTCCGTTGACCAAGTGCTCGAAGCGCCCGAGGTTCATGCCCGCGACATGGTGGTCGAGGTCGAACACTCGTTGCTCGGCAAGGAGCGGATCATCGGCTCGCCGTTGAAGCTGTCGGAATCGCCGACCTCGATCCGCACCGCGCCGCCGCTCTTGGGCGAGCAGACGGAACAGGTGCTGACCGATGTGCTGGGCTGGGATGCCGCCGCTGCCGAAAGCTACGCGGCGCAGTTCAAGGCTTAAGGCGCGCTTGGCCGATCAGGCCCCGAACAACAGGGTGTCGGACCGGCGGGCGATGGTCGACAGGGCGGCATAGATCGCCATCATCGACGTGCGTTTGTTTTCGGTCGGGGCGTTGGAGATTTTGACCTCCAGTTCCCCGAAATCCCCTGACGCATGAATTTCCGCGATGTTCAATTTCGCCGACGGATCGGCGATCACGTCGACCCGCGTTTCATCCAGGGCGCAGGCGGCCAATGCCGCACTGACGGCGATATTGGCATTCTTGGGAAACTGACGGCCGACTTCGCGCGCGGTTGCCGTGCTGATCGTACGGGGGGCGTCCAGCTTGGCCGCTTCCGCCGCATCCATCAGGGCCGTCGGCGGTTTGCGTTGAATGATGCGCACGTTTTCCAGATTGCCGAACCGGGCGGCCGACAGGGCATCCACACCAGCCAAAGCGCCGGCGGAGACGTAAATCTTGGTCTTTGCTCGGCGGGCGCGCTTGGTCAGGTCGTGGCGGAAGTCGTCATCGCCGAGCGCGGCCGCCGACATCACGACAAGCGGGATTCCGCGGTCGAGAATTTGCGGGCCGAGCAAGCGCAGCGCATCGCCGCCGGTGGCTTCCAGGACGAGATCCAGATCTTGGCCGACAAAGGCGTCCATGTCCTGGGTGACCGGGGCGGGCAGGTTCGCGGCGGGATCGATCTTCTGTTGGCGCAGAATCGCGGCCAGGGTCACGTCGGGAATGATGCCGTCGGCGATGCGTCGTCCGACGCCTTCACCGATCGTGCCCCATCCCATGATGCCGAGACGAAGTGTCATTCGGATTGGTCCTTGATGCTGTTTCGCAGTTCTTCGAAGTGCCGTTGCATGGCGGCGACAGCAGCATCTGCGTCGCGCGCGGCAATGGCGTCTGCGATGGGTTGGTGGTCGTCCTGAAGGGTCCGCCAATCCTGTAGCGGCAGCAGGCCCTTGAGGTTCAGGTCGCGGGCTTTGTCGATCAGGGCGCGCAGGGCTTCCTGGGTGAACGGGTTGTTGCTGGCGCGGGCGATGGCCAGATGAAAATCCAGATTGAAATCGCCCAGCCGGAATTCTTCGGGTTCCAACTCTTTGAGCTGGGCCAGAGGGCGGAGGATGTCCTCTATCTGACTGTCGTCGGCCCGTTCCACTGCGGCGCGTATGGCCATGACTTCGATTGGTTCGCGGATTTCCCACAGCAACAACAGCTGGTCGCGGGCAGCCAACAGGCTTTGTTCCCGCAGTTCCTTGTTGCTGGGGATGCGGGCGGTCTGCAGGTAGCGACCGCCGCCGGCCCGGGATTTGACGACGCCCTGGCGTTCCAACACGCGGAAGGCTTCGCGCAGGACAGGGCGGCTGACCCGCCATAGATCCTGTAGTTTGCGCTCCGACGGGAACCGGTCGCCGGGCTTGATCACACCCTGTTCGGCCAGGGACGCGATTTGATCGATGATCGTTTCGTACAGCCGAACGGTACGTACTTCCGTGTACGCCCCAAAGCGGTCGTCATCATTGTCCATGGCGGTTCCTGTTCCTTGCCCGTTTGTTGTCGGCTGAGGCCGTCACCCACTTCGCGAGATCGGCGCGAAGCGGGTGCGGCGTCATGCATTCGTTGCCGATAATTTATTTGGCCATACCCAGATCGACCAAGATTTTTGCGAATGCTTTGTATTCGGCGTGCCACACCGGCTCGAATTCGGCGCCGGGTTTGACGGCGATGGTTTCACCCAGGGCCTTCATCAGCTTCTTGAAGCCCTTGTCGTTACCCAACGCCAGGGCTGCCTTTTCCAAGGCCGCGAAGCGGTCGGCAGGGGTGTCGGCGCGGACGAACAGCGCCTTCCACCCGGTGTTGGTGAAGTCCACGCCCGAGGCGACGAAGCTCGGAACGTCGGGCAGGATGTCCAACGGCTTCTTCGACGACACGGCCAAGCCGTTCAGTTCACCGTCCTTGACGTAGCTGACCACCGCGTTGGGATAGCTGACGACGGCATCGACATGCCCGCCCAGGGCGGCGGAGACGGCCTTCCCGGTGCCGCTGAAGGGGATGTGCGTGACCTGCTTTTCGATCCCGGCGATGCGGATGATCTGTTCCATCGCCAGATGGAAGGGGCTGCCGATGCCCGAGGTCGCATAGGTCAGCTTGCGTTCCTTGGCGGCGGCGATGAAGTCCTTCAACGATGCGATGCCTTTGCTTTTCGGCGTCGAGATCATGAAGTAGGCCTCGTTGATCGAGGCCACGACTTTGAAGTCCTTGTAAGTATAGGGCAGCTTTTCCGTCTGCGGTTTAACCGACATCGAGGCGGAATCGCTGATCAGCACGGTATAGCCGTCGTGTGCTGCGGCGGCGACTTCGGCGGTGCCGATGGTGCCGGTCGCACCCGGACGATTGACGATTACCATCGGCTGGCCGAGGTAGCTGGTGATCGAGCCCGAGATGATCCGTGCGATGGTATCGGTTCCGCCGCCCGGTCCGTAGGGGACGACGAGGCGGACCGGCTTTTCGGGAAAGTCGGCGGCGTTGGTGGTTCCGGTCTGGAGGGCCAGGGCAGCAATGGCGAGGGTGAGAGCGCGTGCGAGGTTTCTTAGTTTCACGAGTGGTCTCCTGATTTTTCTTGGGAGAGAGTTAAGCGGCAGCGTCAGGCTTCTCTGAGCCCCGCCCCTCCAGTGAGGCGGCAGACCTGTGCCGCTGCCAAACAACGGCTGCACAGGCCAGAATGGTAAGGATGAAGAACGTCAGGGCGATCGGGCTTTGCACGAAGGTCGTGGCGTCGCCGTTCGAAATCAGCATCGCGCGCTTGAACGCGCTTTCCATGGGCGCACCCAGGACGAAGGCCACGACGAAGGCCGACGCGGGCAGGCCCGCCTTGCGCATGGCGTAGCCGATCAGCCCGAAGGCGCTCATCGCGATCAGATCGAAGGTCGACGAGCTGTTCGCATAGACGCCGGTGTAGGACAGCACCAGCACGACCGGATACAGCACGCTGCGCGGCAGCGACAACAGGCGCAGCGCCGAGCGCGAGGCGGCAAGCCCGACGGGAAACAACAGGAAGCTGGTGACCACGAACATAATCATCAGGGCGCTGATCAGAAACGGATCGTTGTTGAACATCGCCGGGCCGGGGGTGATGCCGTGGATCATCAGCGCGCCGCCGAACACCGCAGCGATGGGGGCGCCGGGAATACCCAGGGTGAACAACGGAATCAGGGTCGACGAACAGGTCGCGTTGTTGCCCGCGTCAGGTGCGGCGACGCCCTTCAGGTTGCCTTTGCCGAACGAACCCGGATCGTTGGAAAGCTGTCGTTCCAGCGCATAGGACGCAAAGGCCGAGGTCGTGGCCCCAGGGCCGGGGATCGCGCCGATGAAAGCCCCAAGCGCGCTTGAGCGCAGGATTGTCGGGGCCAGGGAGATCATTTCCCGGATCGTCAAGTGTTTGCCGGTCGAGGCAGTGGCGGTAGTGGGGGGCGGAGTTGCCGGATCGGACGAAGGGGCAGGGGCTGTCCGGCGGCTGTCCTCGATCTGGACCAGGATTTCGCTGATCGCAAACATGCCCATGATCAGGGACAACAGGGAAATGCCGCCGGACAGTTCGAACACGCCGAAGGTGAACCGCGATGTGCCGGTGATCTGATCCATCCCGATGGTCGCGACCAGCAGGCCGAGTAGGGCGGCGGCGATGCCTTTGGTCAGGCTGCGGCCGGATACCGCGCCGACGATGGTCAGGGAGAATACGAATAGCCCGAAGAATTCCGCCGGACCGAATTTAAGCGCGACCGAGGCCAGGGGCGCGGCGACGGCAATCAGGAACAGATCGCCGACCAGGCAGCCAGAGACCGAAGCCAGCAAAGAAGCACCCGTCGCCTTGGCACCTTGGCCGCGCCGGACCAATGCATTGCCGTCCAGCGACGTCGCGGCGGCTTCGGGCGCGCCTGGAATATTCAAAAGGATCGCAGGCAGCGATCCGGCATAGACCCCGCCCTTGTACAGGCCGATCAGTAGGCTGAGTGCTGCTACCGGCGACAGGGTGAAAGTGAACGGCAGCACCAGGGCGACGCCGATGATTGCGTTCAGGCCCGGCAGCGCGCCGAAAACGATTCCCAGGACAAGGCCGAGGGCGACCATTCCCAGGTTCATGGGGTTGGACAGCACCTGCCAGCCGATGTCGATCAATTCCATTGAAATGCTCGCTCCTGGGAGTTCCGGGTTAGGGGAAAACGACGTGAAGGACCTGGCCGGCAAGCCAGGTCATGATCAGGGGGGCTGCGGCCGAGACGGCAACCAGGCGCACGACCCGGCGCTCACCCATGGCCACCATGACGACAAGGCAAAGGGCCATGGCGGAGATGACGAACCCCAGGTGCGGTACCGCCAGGGAGAAGGCCAACAAGGCCATGCCAAGGACGACGCCGGACAGGCGAGGGGCCTCAAAGTCTGTTTGGTAGCCGCGCTCGACAAAGGTCGCCGCGATTAACAAAACCGACAGCAGGGCCAGTCCGATGAACAGGAATTCGGGGAAAAACGCGGGGGCCAGGACCTTCGGCCCGCTGTGGTGCGTCCATTGCTGGCTGGGCAGGGCCGCCAGATTTCCGATGGCGAAAAGGAGGAGAAACGCCGCCAGGCAACGGTCCACAAGCTTGTCCATAGGTCCCTCTTGTTTTTGTGCAGTGCAACGAACTTGCAAAAGGAATTGGAGCATGTCAATAAACAATTATAACTGGGTAGCCCAATTTTGTGTGGCGCCTACCTTCGCAGATCAGGAGACGACGCATGCATTGGATTGGACGGCTCGAACATATTCACATCGCCGAAGAGGCCTCGGTCGAGATGGAGGAACTGCGGACCGGCAGCCTTCTCGCCGGCAAGGGAATCGACGTCGACCGTTATCTTTCGGGCACCGGCA